>NZ_DASYTH010000336.1:0-25839 GCF_036002505.1 Actinophytocola sp.
CAGGGCCGCGGCTTCGGTAACGCGGTGATCGTTTTCCCGGCCGACCCTGATCGCGCGCCGGCTGACCTCGATGGCCGCCGCGTACCGCCGCATCTTCAACTGGCAGGAACCGAGGCTGACCAGTGCCCGGCCCTCGCCCAGGTGGTCGCCCATCCCGCGGCAGACCGTGGCGGCCTGTCCGGCGGCCTCGGCGGCTTCTTGGACACGGTCGAGTTGTTCGAGCATTTCGCCGCGTTCGCGCAATGCGGCCGCGACGCCGCGGGAATCACCGGCCTGGCCTGCCGCTGCGGCGGTCTGTTGCGCCACGACCACGGCCTCGTCGAGACGGCCCAACCTGATGAGAGCCGCGCGGACCCGCCCCAAGGCGAAGCCTTCGTGGTCGTGTTCGCCGGTCTCCCGGAAGAGGTCGGCCGACCGTCGCCCGACCGTGATGGCCTCCTCGAACCGGGCCAGCTCGACGAACATGGCGGCCGCGCCGGCGAGCGCTTTGGCCTCGCCCGAGCGATCCCCGAGGGCGTGGCCGGTCTCCGCGCACCGTTGATAGGGCTCGATGGCTTCGTTGAACCGGCGCAGACCGAATAGCGCGGTCGCGAGCCAGTACAGCGTTTGGTGTTCGTGGGCGATGTCGTTGGTCGCCCGCCATTTCGCCACGGCCCGCTGGTACGGATCGATGGCTTCGTCGTCCCGGTTGAGTTGTGTCAGTGCCCGGCCGAGGTTGGCCAGCGCCATCGCCTCGCCGTGCACCTCGTTCGGATCCGCCAGCTCCGCGAAGATCGACGCGGAGTGGCGTGACTGCTCGATACTGTCGTCGAAGTCGCCCAACTCCAGCAGAGCCGCGCCCAGGTGCGCGAGCGCCCAGGCTTCGTCCGGGCGAGCACTCGCGCTGTGGCAGGCGGCCAGTACCCGCCTGCTGACCTCCACGGCATCCGTGTACCGACCCGACCGGCACAGGACATCGCACGCTGCCAGCAGCGCCGTCCGGCACTGTTTCAGGTCACCGGCCGCCTCGAACAGCTCCGCCGCCCGCTGACAGGCGCGAGCCGCATCGGCCGGCTGGCCAGCCTCGACATAGGCCCTACCCAACTGGAAGTAGGTGTCAGCCTCAAACCAGGGCCTGCCGCTGTCCTCGTACTCGCCTTTGTTAATCCGCTGATAGGTGGCCGCCGCGTGTTCGAGGACGGTTATGGCCTCGGCGACCCGCCCGGTCCCGAGCAGGGCCGAGCCGAGATTGAACAGGGGTCGTCCGCTCTGGGGTTCCCCTTCGAGTTCCCGCTGAATCGCGACGGCCCGTTCGCTGGCTGTGACGGCTTCGTGGTATCGCTGCGCAGGAAGCAGGACAGCGCTGAGATTGTCGAGCGCTGCGGCTTCCAGTCTCCGGTTGCCGTCCTGGTGGAAGATCTCCGTCGCGCGTGCACAGACCGCGATCGCCTCGTCGTGGCGACCGGTTTCGACCAGCTGGGTGCTGAGAGTCAGCAGCGCTGCGGCCTCGCTAGTGTGGTCGTTCAGTTCCCGGTACAGGGCCACGGCGCGCCGAGCGGCGTCGACAACGTCGGGGTGCCCCCGCCATGAGTATGCGGCCGCGCAGAAGTTGAACAGTGTCTCCGCTTCGTTTTTGCGGTCGCCGGCCTCGCGATACAGAGCCGCCAGCCGATAGGTGAGACGTGCTTGCTCGGGTTCGACAGAGTGGATGACGCGGTCGGCCTTCATGTGCGTGTCGGCTGCTTCGCTGTACGCGGCCAACGCCTCGTCGGCCCACCCGAGCCCGGACACGATGTCGCCCAGCGCTTCCAGTGATCCCGCAAGCCGGCGTTGATCGGGCACCGAGCCGCCATCGGCCAGTTGACGAGCGAGCATGACGGCTTCTTCGATGCAGACGATCGCCTCATCCGTGCGATCCACCGTGGAGAGCATCCGGCCCAGGTTTGTCAACCACACCACCAGACTCGGCCTGTGCGCGCGAGGGTTTGCCGCGGCGAGGCGTCGGTGCACCTCGACGGCCTCGACCTGCGCCGTCGCCGCACGCTCCCGGAATCCTTGGCCGAGCAGCGCCGAGGCGAGGTTGTTCAATGACGTCCCCAGCAGGTCGAGATACTGACCGGGACTGGCGGCGGCCAACCGTCGACCCCACTCGACGGCCTCCTCGGCGGCGATCATAGCGTCGGCCGCGCGGCGGAGGTCGCGCAGCAGACCCGCCAGGTTGGTGAGCGTGACGGCGAGGTCGTATCCGTGGCGGTCGGGATCGGCGTCGGCCAACTCGCGGCGGATCTACACCGCCTCGTCAAGGGCTCGTAGTGCCTCCTCCGCGTGACGTTTCTCGGCGAGCTTCATACCTAGCCCGGTCAACGACAACGCTAGGGCATCGCGCCGCCTCGGCTCGTTCTCGACCACATCGCGGTGGATGGCGACTGCTTCGCGGGCTTGGGCGATGGCCTCCGACAAACGTCCTTCATGGCGCAACGCGTTGGCCAGGTTGTTCAGCGATATCGCCAGGTTGGTGCGGTGGTGTTCCTCGTCGCCGGGCAGTTGCCGGTAGAGCCGCGCCGCGTCCGCGTGGGCGGTCAAGGCTGCCGCCCACTCACCGGCGTTGCTCCTGCGGTTGCCCAACCCCATGTGCAGCAAGGCCCGCCGCTCCGCATCGGTGGTCTCGGCCAGGTACCGCGCGGTCAGCCGTTCGACCACGTCCAGGATCCCGACGTCGAGGTCGGCATGGCTGTCCTTGGGCAGCAGCGAGTCGATGGTTTTCAGGACCGGCAACAGTTCGGGGCCGATGTCGTCCTCGTGGGCGCCGATGGTGGCGATGGCGGTCAGCGCCACGCTGCCACCATCGAGCGCGACACCAGGGTGCGCGGACAGCAGTGGATAGAGGACGTTCGTGCCGAGGTGCGGCCAGCGGTCGGTCGCCGAGGCCAGGAAGGTGAGCGCCCGGGGAGCGCGGCCAGCCGTGTCCGCAGCCGTCAGCAGCGTGTCCGCGACGCCGGTCGCCCACGCGTCGGCCGGGAAGCCGGTCACCGGATGGCCGGGAACCATCAGCGCCAGAAAATCCTCCGCGAGCCGGTCCGGGATCATCGGTTCCAGCGCCATGGCCGGATCGGCGGGCGGGTAGCAGACGGCGTGGTCGGCGAGCGCGCTGTCGGTGTGCGCCTGCGGGATCAGCCTGGCGAGGATCCGTTCGGCCGAGGGGCGAGCAGTGGAGCCGGTGAGGATGGCGGTGAACACGGCGCGCGCCATGTCGGTGTCGGACGTGCGGTAGTCGAGGCCACGATCGGCGTTCTCGTACAGCTGTCGCCAGTTCTCGTACTCGCGGTCCAGGAGATAGGCGCTCAAGCCCACCATGTCCGTGGGTGGTGTTCGACCACGAGCCGCGGCATCGACCGCGACCAACGCGGCCATGTGGATCGCCAGGGTCAACCCGAAGTCGGCGTTCGCGAGTGGTTGGGGCGGCGCGATCGCCGAGGACTCGGTCACCTCCGGGTAGTGGCGGGCGAAGCACTCCCGTGCCGTGGTGTACATCTGGTCGCGTGCCTGGTCGTCGTCGGGGAGCGGCGGCAGGAGTTGGTCGGACAGGTCGAATCCGGTCCCGAGCTTGTGGAGCTTGGCCCGCAACGCCCGCCAGGAACTCACCGACCGTCCGATCAGCAGTACCCGGACCTTCTTCGGCTCGGGCTGCGACATCAGGCTGTTGCGTATCAGCCAGCTCAGGTCGGTGAGCGGCCATCGATCGGCGTAGTCGACCAGTACCAGGACACCGACGGTCCGCTCGCCCAGCCGGAGATCCTGGCTGCCGGCGGCAGGCGGATGGGTGTCCGTGCCGTGGACGGCGTCCACGACCCGCCAGCCGACCCGTTGGGCATCGCGGGCGAATTGCCCGGCCAGCCTGGTCTTGCCCTGGCCGCCCTCGCCGTGCAGCCAGCGCGCCGCGAACCGCGGCGGGTCCGCGTCCCGCCAGGCGAGCAGTTCGGCGAGTTCGGTGTCACGACCGGTGAACCGGACGAGTTCGGCGCGGGCGTCGAGCATCCGGCTGGGCTGCTGGCGCAACCATGTCGCGTCCGGTTGCGGCGGATCGCGATGCTCGAACAACAGGTACACCGGGGTGCCGTCACCGAAGACGTGGATGTCCGCGCCGATCACGCCGTAGGCGAATCCCCCCTTGGCGAAGACCTCCTGGCTGACCCCGCCCGGCTCGAAGGAGTTCACCGTGCCGCCTGGCCGTCGTCGGCGGTCGAGTCGACCGGCGGCGTCCGATGTGGGGCAAGGCCCTGGTAGACGTGGACGTTGCCGCCCGCTGCCGCGTACACGGCCGCCTGATCATGGGCGATCACCTGCTGGTGCACCCGGGGGTGGTGATCGTTGTCGTGGCTGTGCGCCGCTTCGGCCAGGTCGGGGTCCAGAGCGATCAGTTCGGTGACGATGCGATCCAGGTCGTCGATGGGACTGGGGTGCCGCAGCGGCAGCGCCTGGCGGCGGCTCAGCGCGGCGATCTCGGGAGGGAGATCGGCCTCAACCGGCATCTCGGCCTGTTCGGTCAGCACCGGGATCACCCTGACACCGGCGGTGAAGGCTTCGGCCAGCTCTCTGCGGATCCAGTCGGTCGGCTCGTCGATCCGACGCCCGCCGGTGACCGGGTCGGCGGCGGTCAGCCAACGAGGCCCGATCACCGCCAGCAGCGCCCGGGCCGACCGAACCCGTTCCAGCAATTCCTGGACGAAATCGGCACCTGCCGGAATGGACTCGCAGTCCAGAAACACCTTGTCCGTGCCGAATCGCCGGACCAGTTCGGTGTAAAGCAGGACACCGTAACTGCCGCTGTCGTCGCGTCGGTAGTTGATAAAGACGCCACAATCCACTGCGCACCTCCAGTGAGGAACGGTCAACACTCACCGTAGTAGTCCTGTGCGGCCCGACGGCCGCGATCATGCGTTGTCCTTGGTTTGGCCAGCGTGTCCGACGACCTGATCGGGGAGGCGATGATGCCCGAACCCCGCGAGTCCCCAACTCCAGCCGGCGAGTCCCCAACCACCATCTTGTGGAACAGGCGCGTGACGAGCCGGGGCCGTTCACCCTGGCCGTCTATTCACCTTCGAGCGAGTGTCCGAGCCCGTTCGGCCGTTCTGACCAGCGCTGTTGGTCGCCGATGGCTCGGCAACCCCGCGTCTTGACTGCTGATGGGTCATTTTGAGACGGTTTGGTGTGTATGGGCATCCTTGGGACTCGATTTCGACAGTTCGACGATCGCGGAATCGGTGGGCTCTCACGTAGTCCAAAAAACGGGGGTGCGGGGAGACGCGTCGCCGGTCCGCGAAGGACGTGACCACGATGCGACGGCGTGCCTAGGGTCTCCGCGGTAGGTGGGAGGAGTGGCTGGGGTGGCTATCGACATGTCGTTCCTGTTCGCCGACAAGGACTACTACGCACCGTGGGACACCTCCGATCCAGGTCAGCTCTTCCACACCGGTCCCATGCCGGCCGGCTGGCTGCGGCGGGATTCGGGGGCGTGGACGCATTGGGGGCCGGCCGGTCTCGTCCTCCCCGCGCAGGGCTGGAAAGTGCATGCATCCAGCTCCCTGCCCAATGCGCGGTCCGTCCTGGCGGTGGTGTCGCTGGTGTGTGCCGATCTTGGTATCCCGTTCAAGCACCTCGCCGGTCGTCGCATGTTCTTGCTGGCGCACGACAAACACGCGCCGAGGGTGCAGAGCGGCAAGTTCTGCACCCTTTATCCGCCCAGCCAGCAGGACGCGCTGGAGGTGATGCGGCGGATCGCGGCGGATCTGTCCGGGATCAGCGGGCCGTTCGTGCTCACCGACCGCCGGTTCGGCGCGAGCGAGTGTGTCTCCTACCGCTACGGGGCGTTCCTCGCCCGCACGCGGATTGACGCGGACGGAACCCGGGTGAACACCATGGTGGGGGTGGACGGCCGGGAGATTGACGACGAGCGCCGGCCGGCGTTCCACCTGCCGGACGGCGTGTCCGACCCGTTCCGGGAGGCGGCTCCGGAGGCGTCCGCCGCCGGCCCGGTCACGTTGCGGGACTACACCTTCGAGGCGGTGTTGCGGCACAGCAACGCCGGTGGCGCCTACCGGTTCCGCGACGCGGACGGTGGCCCGGTGTTCCTCAAAGAGGCTAAGGCGCACAACGGTTACAGCGGTGACGGTGCCGACGCGAAGACACGGTTGACCGCCGAGTACCTGGTCCTGCGGGCGATACACGGCCGCGAGCCCGGCCTGTGCCCGCGGCCGCTGGAGCTGTTCCACCACTGGGAACACAGCTATATGGTCACGGAGCTGATACCCGGCATGTCGCTGTACCGGTGGATGGTGTCGAACAATCCCGCGGTGCGAGCCGGCGCGGACGGCACGGCGTTCGCCGAGTACCACCGTCGCAGCCTGGCGCTACTCGACCAGCTTGACGCGCAGCTGCGCCGGCTGCACGAGCTGGGCTACGTCTTCATCGACCTCGGCCCCACCAACGTGCTGGTCGACGAGGACGACCGGGTCCGGCTGGTCGACTTCGAGGCCGTGCAGCCCGGCGACGATGTCCGAAGGATCATGGGTACGCCCGGCTACCAGCATCCGGATCCGCGGTCGGCGGCCAAGCACGATCCCAGGGAGCTCGACCGGTTCGGGCTGGCCGCCCTGGCGTTACTGCTGGTGTTCCCCCTGCATGAGGTGGTCGAACGCCACCCCCAGGCCCTTGACCACCTGCACGCGGACCTGACCGAACTCGCCCCGGTCGCACCCCGGCTGTGGCGGTGGGCCACCAGCGTCCACGAGCGATCCGGGGACTCCCGGCTGCCGACGCCGCGCACCATCCGCGCGGACCCGCTCGCCGCGCTGCGCTGGCTTGCCGAACAGACCGCGGACGGATTGGAGGCAATGGCTCAACCGGACCACCCCACGCGGGTGTACCCGACCAACCCGTTGGGTTACCAGACCGGCACCCGCGCCGTAGCCGCCGGGACGGCCGGCGTGCTGCACGCCCTGCACCGCGCCGGCCGCGGCTGTGACCCGGTCGTGGTCCGCCGGCTACGGGACGAGGCCGTCGCCGCGGGCGAGACCAGTACTCCCGGCCTGCTCTTCGGCAGCGCCGGAATCGCTTGTGTACTGGCAGAACTGGGAGAGTCAGACGCGGCCGGGATGCTGCTCGCCGCGGCGGCCGGACATCCGCTCAACGGCACGTCCGCCTCACTCGGGTCCGGCGCCGCCGGTACGGCGCTCGGCCTGCTGATCCACCACCGCCGTACCGGCGAGCAGCGTTGGCTGGACCTGGCCCGGCAGTTGGTGGAACGCATTCCGGATGGTGACGAGCTCACCTCCCAACTGAGCCAGACCAGGCGTTCCGGGCTGGTCGGCGGGCGGACCGGGGTGGCGCTCGCCCTCTATCACCTGTATCGCCGCACCAGCGACTTCCGCCTGTTCGCCCGCGGTATGCGGCTGCTGAGAGAAGAACTTGCCTACGCCCAACCCCTGCGCGGAGACGGCCTGGGTTTCAAGATCTCGCATGCCGACAGTCGGGTCTATCCCTACGTATTCGCCGGCAGCGCCGGATATGCCGCGGTGCTCTCGCGTTACCTCGCACACCATCCGGACGCGGAGTTCGACACGGATGCCGGTGCGGACCTGCGCGCCAGCGACGCCCTCGAAGGCTGCCTGCGCGCCTGTTCCAGCCGCTTCGCCGTACTCCCAGGGCTGTTCTCAGGTATGGCGGGGCTCGCCGTGGCCATGGCCGGCGCCGGAAGGCGGCTTGGCCGGCCCGAACTCGTCGACGCCGCGCTCACCAGCGCACGAGGCCTGTTCCGGTACGCGATCCCGATCGAGGGCGGAATGGGTTGGCTCGCCGAGCCCGGACAGCGGCTCTCCGCCGACCTGTGGTCCGGCTCGGCCGGAATCCTGCTCGCCCTTCGCCGCCTGATGGATCTCGCCGCGGACCCGCTCGGTCTCCCCGGCGAACACCCGACCACGGCCATTGCACCACCATCAAAGGAAAGGAGTGAACACCATGGAGGAAGTCCTGCGCTTGCAGGCTGAGGAGGTTCCGGAAGCCGAGGTCCTGGCCTGCACCCACAACGAAACCATGAGCAGCATGGGCAGCATCTGTCAGTGATCCAACACCTGCCGGGCACGGCGACATCCCCGCGCCCGGCAGGCACTGGTCTTGGTCGGCAGGGAAAAGGGGTTGGGCGAGATGACGCTCGGCTCACCATCATCAGGCTCATCCAGGACAACCTCCATCTGCCCGATGACGACCCCCGCACCTGGCGCGGCCACGACTTCAACTTTCTGGAGCCGTCTTTGACGGCGGCGACTTCACCGGCGCCATGTTCACCGGCGCGGGCACCGTCACTTTCACAACCAAGGAATCCCCGTAGTAGTGCTTCTCATACTCCCCCGCCCCTACGTCAACACCGACTGGCACACCCTCACCAACTCCATCGTGGTGACCTATCGCGGCGGCGAGGAAATGGGCCCCGCCACCGCCAACCTCCTCTTCGGCGACGACACCCCCCACGGCCACCTCCCCTGGCAACTCCCCCCGCAGTTCTGGACCAGATCCTCCGCCCCGGCGCCACCGGCACCCAACGCACCAACATCCGCACCACAATCGACACCAACCAACCCCTCGCCACCACCTCCGGCAACCCCCTCTACCCCAGGGCAAAGTCATGATCACTTTGGGTAGCGTTTGTCACTGTGGGTAGCAAGTAGCGGGAGTGCGCGTTTGCGGGCGCGGGCTATCCATCCGGTGGTCTCTTTGATTTTCGTGAGGCCGTTCAGTCGGAGGAGTCCGGCTGCCGTGTTCCGAAGTGTGGCCATGACTTGTGGTCCGCTTCCGGTGTAGACTTGTTGGGCGTCTTCCCTCCAGGTGGTGTCGCGTACATAGTGGCTTTTGTTCTCGATTCCCCAGTGCTGGCGAACATGCGTGTGCACCTCGGCGGGTGCTGCGTTCTCACTGCTGGTGATTATTAGCGCATGTTCTTTGCTGATCCAGGTTCCATCGAGAGCGAACTCATCGCGGCGAATACAGGCGACCTGCTGGACGTGGGGGAATGCGATGCCGGCGGCGTCGGTGGTCCAGGTCTTCCACTGATTGATCCTGCCACGACTCCGCTCAGTCACAACATGACCAGGATCGTTTTCCAGGGTAGGAAGGATCGTCTTGATGACCGAATCCTGCAAGGATGGCTGATTTCCTTTGACCGTCAAGAAATAGTCAAAGCCCCGCTTTCCGGCGAGGTATTCTGCGGTGTCTTTCTGGGTGTGTGCCGCGTCCATGGTCACCACCACCTGCCGTTCAGGCTCATCCGGTATCGTGTCCAGCAACGCTTCTACCTGGGTGATCTCGTTCGTGTCGGCCGGCACCGCCACCTGCGCCACCGTCACCCCAGTCCCGTGGATCATCGCCGAGAACAACGTGAACATCTGGTTCTCACCGGTCCACGCGCCGCGCAAGACCTTGCCATCAACCGCCAGCACCAACGCCCCGGCGTCATCACGAACGTTGTGACGCAACCACGCTCCCACCACGCGATCCAATTCGTCCGCATCGACATTCTCCAGCACCCGCCGAATCGTGCGTTCACTCGGCCACCCAAACACACGCCGGAAGTGACACCACTTCGCACCCAATTTAGCTGGCAACGACTGTGGGAAGTCGGCAATCTGGTCGCGGATCTGCCGAAAATTTGTTGCCCCCGCCAACACCGCGACCAACGACGCCGCCAACAGAAACACCAACCCGTACATCCGACCTCGCCGACTTCGCCGGTCTGTTACCGTCCCCAACGCTTCCAGCAAACTCGAAATATCACACTCTTGCTCCGTCTAATCATCCGCGTTGGACAACGACGACGAGCAGTGGCACACTGACACCCGATGACCTTCTGTCTTGGATATGTTGAATTCGCAATCTCCATATTCCCAGACAGAAGGTCATCCTCATCACCGGGCCAGCATGGCCCACAGAGCCATCACTGAACGTCACCAGCGATCACATCAGGTGATCATGACTTTGCCCTGATGCCAGCGGTAGGTTTCGGCGAGGTTGGAAGGCGAATACGCTGATCTGCATCGACGCTGCGGCTGAGTCATCTTCCGCGCAGTTGCATCACCCGTCCAGGCACGTTCCTATGTGTCAAGCTCTGCACAACATCTGGGCAGTTCGTCCGTCGGGTGGAAGCCCGGCGGAGCCGTCAGGTGAGCAGTTGCCGGATCGGTTCGCCGAGGTGATCGAAGGAGTTCGCCAGCGCGGTCAGTGCGGTCAGTAGCCCGGTACCAGCCGTTGCCAAGCTGCCGGCCAACCTACCGAGTGTGAGCCTTACGCACCCCGACCCACACAACTCCGTCCCCGGCCATGTGCACGTCGAGCGCGCACCTTGTCGCCGCGGCGTGACCGTGTCCTCAGCCAGTCGTTGACGCCGCACGGTAAAGCTGTTTGAGGCGTTGCTTGCCGCTGATTGACTGTGCTGCCGGAGCGCCAACGGAGGACGAGAGTGAGTACGGCCGAGGGCGCCGTCGACGAGTCGGTCGCCGCGCGCTGGGCTGTCGCTGGTCGGACTGCGGATGGCGGGTGGGGACCTGGCCGACGCGGCCACCCACGTCGCGCTCATACCGGGTGCGGTCGACGAGCGCGGCCGCGGCGGTCGGTGGTTTGCCGCTGCGCGACCTGCTGCTGGCCTGCGTCAACTGGGCCGGCGTGATCCCGAAAGGGGCTGGCCGGTCAGCTCGGGGTTGCCCGCGCGTCCGTTGCGGCTGCACATTGAGGGTGCGGTCGTGGTGTTCGGGGTCGATGTCTCCGCGGCGCGGCTGCGCGCCGACGGCCAGGCGCCGGTGCTCTCGCCGACGCTGGCCAGCGTCGGCGCTGGCCCGATATCCGGGCTGCTGGGCGGCTCCGCGCAGGCCGACGTGGTGCTCGGCGTGGACACCACGCCGGGCTGGCGGTGGCTCGGTCAGGCGGGTCGTGCTGCCCGCGCGGGCGAAGTCCGGGCTGCTGGACCTGCGCGAGATCAGCCTGCAGGAGAAACTTCTCCGCCGCGTGCGTCACGCTCGTGTTCCTGCTCTCGGCCAGCAGATCCGCAACCGTGTTCCGTGCCAACACCTGCGTATCGGCAGTAGGCGCGACCAGCGGCAGCACCCACAGGTCGGCATCGGTTGCCCGGCGCCGCCCGTCCAGCACGGCTGTCACAGCCACCAGCCGTTGCGCCCGGACCGCCCGCCGGTCAGTCAGTGCGATCCCGGCCGCGCGCAACCGTCGGACCGCCTTCGCGATCGAGGGTTGCGCCCCGTCCAGCTGGCACGCTCGCGCCGCCGTGGCGAGCCGGGTCCACCGCGGCCAGTCCCGAACCAGTCTTGGACGGCGTCCTGCCTAACTCACCTCGAGCAGCTCCTCCAGTCGCGCGTCCACCACCAGCTCGATGAACAGACAGGCCAGAACCGGTCGACGAACGCAGCCATCGTCGGATCTTCCGGCACCGGGTTCAACATGCCCACACACCCGAAGCGGGCACCGTAGCGCAGTGCTGCCGCGCCGGAACATTCGCTGGTTCAAGTCCGGCAACCACACCCTCGTCAAACTAGCTCGCGAAGACCAGTCCCGCGGGCCGTAGTTCGCCGCGCACTGCCCTGGTGAAGATCTGTCGGGTGGTGTTGGTTGTGCTGACGTCGAGGTCATTGCGGAGTCGTTGGACGCACAGTTGATGCCAGTTGCGTACCTGTGCCAGTTCGCCTCGCCGGCCGTGCGTGAGCATCAGGGATTGATAGGTCTCCTCGTGGTACGGGTCGATCGCGAGGATTCGCCGGCACAACTGGATGGTCGCAGGATGGTCGTCCGCGCGTAGGGCCTCTGCGCGCAGGTAGGTGAGGGCGTACAGCGCGAGCGCCCGGTGGCATTGCCGTTGGTCGCTGATCCAGTCGGCCCGCTCCGTCCCGAGGAAGTCGCCGACGTAAAGCTCGACCGCTTGGCGGTACGCCGCCAGCGCGGCGGCGGTCCGCCCTTGTGCCTCGGCGGTCTGGCCGGCGGACATCGCCAGGTCGAACTCGTCGATGTCCAGCCAGAGTTCGTTGGCCAGCAGCAGGTAGCCGTGGTCACGGCTGACGATGTCAATCGGCACTCGGGCACGGGCCGCCTGCCGCAGAATCCGCCGGACCGAGTGCATCGCCACCTTGAGCGAACTGGCTGTCGGCGACCATTCGCTTTCCGGCCAGAGTATCTCGAACAGCTTCTCCCGCCGGATCACGCGGCCGCGGTTCACCAGCAGATATTGAAACAGATTCCGGGCCTTGCCGGCATGCCAGCTGTTCACCAGGTATCCGTCGACGTGCAGCGAGAAGTCTCCGAAACAGCGCGCAACAACGGTCGCATTCCGCATGATATTCGCCCCGATCAGCAGGTGATCCGCTCCGGTCGCAGGAACTACGTCTGGTCCCGACGCTAGGCAGGTCCCCGCGCCGGCCCAACCGTTCTTCCCCACACGGATGACCGAGGTCTGTCCGATGGTGGCGGGGCTATATCACGAACGTGGTAGTACCCGTTTGACCTCCGGTCGTGGTGCCCGTCGCGCCCGGCTGGTGACGATGGTCACCAGCATTTTCCGGATCCGTTTCGAGGATCGGGCTTCTCAACTGCGGGGTCGTCATGGCTGTGATCGTGTGTTCGCGTGTTCCGGCCCGGTCAACCGGGCGTGTCCGGCTGTTGGCGCTCGCCTGGCAGGAGGCCAGGCCGGTGGTGCAGCTCATCTTCATGCTCCGGTTCGCCGCCGGGGCCGCGCTCGGTGGACCGGCCACGGACGCCGTGGCGGTGTCGGTCGTCATCGCCGCGGCCGGCTGGCTCGCCGCGACGTGGGCGGTCTACCTGCTCAACGGAGTCGCGGATGTCGTTGAGGACCGCGAGAATTGCTCGACGCGGCCGATCGCGCGGGGCGAGTTGCCCGCAGGCTCCGCGACGACCGTGGTCTGGCTGCTCGCGGTGTTCGGGTTGGTGGCCGCGGCGATCGTGTCGGTGACCATGGTGGTTCTGGTGGCGCTCATGCTGGCCGTGGGTTGGGCCTACTCGATGGGGCCAAGCCCGCTCAAGCGCAACGTGGCCGGATTCGTGTTCGCGGTGACCGTTCTCGGCCTGTTGACCTACCTCGCGGGCTGGTGTGCCTGCGGCGGTGGGAAGCCGAACGAGTCGTTGCTGCTGTTCGGGGTTGCGATGTCGTTGTGGATGGCGCTTGGGGGTTCGACCAAGGACCTGCCGGATACCAGGGGCGACTGGTTGGCCGGCCGGCGCACCTTGCCGGTGCTTCTCGGTGAGCGCCGGGCCCGCCTGGCGATGGCCGTCGCGGCAAGCCTTCTCGGTTGGATGTTCGTCATTCTAGGCGCCGTCTGGGTGGACCATTTGCTCCCGGTCGCGCTCGTGGTATGCGCCGGCTCGGCCGCGCTCGCCCTCGTGGCCCTCACCTCGATCAGCGGCGGTGACCGCTGCGCGAAACGGCGGCCATACCACGCATTCATGGTCACGCAGTATCTGGCGCACGTCAGCCTGTTCATCTGCCTCGAACTGGCGCTCACCGGCTGACCACCTGCCCGCCGGCGGCATATCCGCGACCAATTCCCACGGAGCGAGTGCAGCCGCGGCGTATGATCCTGCTGGGGGTGAGCGCCTGTGGCCATCAGTGTGACCGGTGAGAGCTCGCTATTCACATCTGCGCTTCGGCGCGCCGCGCTGGAGTCGTTCCGGCGCCACCTGGAGGAGATGCATAGCCCGCTGACCACCGACCCGGAGGCTATCGATCAGCTCCTGCGCCAGGCCGATTCGGTTCTGGACGACGTGGCGGCGGCCGAGTGCGGCGCCGGGGTGACGGGCCAACGGGCCGTGCGGCTCAGCGCTGAGATCGGCGTCAGCCGGGCCGGACATGGCGTGCATCCGGTGGAGTCGTTGCGGGCCGCGGCCGTGATGTTCGAGGTGCTGCTTCCGGTCGTGCTGGACCGGTTACGGGACAGGGGTATAGCGGAACAGGCCCTGGTGAGCGCGGCCGGCGCCCTGCACGAGTCGATCGTGCGCCGGGTCGGGCTCGGTGCCGTGTCCTACGCCAGCTTCCTGCTCAAGAAGGTGAATGGCTCCCATCGCGAGGAGCGGCGCCGGATCGCCCGGGAGCTGCACGACCGCGCCGCGCACGCGGTCGGGGTGGCGTTGCAGGATCTCGAACTGCACGACGTCTACGCCGACCAGGATCCGGTGCGCGCACGCAAGCGGATCGGCTCGGCCCGTACCGCGCTGCGCGTGGCCCTCGACGTGGTCCGCCATGTGGCGCAGGAGCTTCGAGAATCGGCCGTGGAGATCGGCGGCCTAGAGAAGGCCCTGTCCGACTACGTCGCCTCGCGGGTGCCGCCCGGAGTCAAGGCGACGATCTCGGTGACCGGTGGCGAGCGCCTGCCGGACGAGGTGTGCGACGAGCTGTACGTCGTGCTCCGGGAAGCGATCCGAAACGCCGTGCGGCACGCGCAAGCCCGGAGGTTGGAGGTGGCTGTCGAGGTCGACGGCGATGTGGTGCACGCCACCGTGCGAGACGACGGCCGGGGGTTCGACGTCGCCGCGGCCGCGGGTTCGCCGGCCGGAATCGGGTTGTCGTCCATGCGTGAGCGGCTCGAGCTGCTCGACGGCACGTTCGCGATCACCAGCACGCCAGGGGCGGGAACCACCATCTCGATCTTGGTCGCACACCTGGGATCCGGCGCGTGACCGGGCATCGGGTCACGATCGTGCTCACCGACGACCACACGCTGTTCCGCCAAGGGCTGCGGGAACTGCTGTGCACCGATCCCGAGCTCGACATCGTCGGCGAGGGCTGCACGGGCGAAGAGGCGCTGGCCCTGGTCCGGCAGCACCGGCCGGATGTGCTGCTGCTCGACGTCGAGATGCCCGGTCCGGGCGCGAAGGCCGTGATCGGGGAGGTCCGCCGAGGATACCCGGACACCGCGATCATCATCCTGACGATGCACGACGCCCCGGCGATCGTGCGGGAACTGCTCGAGTGCGGGGCGGCGGCCTATCTCGTGAAGACCATCGCCCGCGAGGAGCTGACCGCCGCGGTGCGTTCGGTCAGCCGCACGCGAGACAACGTGCTGCTGTCGGTGCCCCGGACGACGATGGAATCTCTTGAGCGGCAACAGAAACAGCACACGCTGCTGTCCGAACGAGAACTCGAGGTGCTGCGCCTAGTGGCCACGGCGATGAGCAACGCACAGATCGCCTCGCGGCTGTTCATCAGCGAGGGCACAGTGAAGCGCCATCTCACCAACACCTACGCCAAACTGGGCGCGGTGTCGCGGGTCGACGCGATCAAGAAGGCGATCCAGGCGAAGTTGATCGACGGGCTCGACCGGTAGCCGGCTCGACGGTGCCTCCTGCGGCGAGCGTCAGGAGGTAGTCGAGGGGCCTGGGACTCGGCGGCGGCCCGAAACGCGCGGCCGTGCGCAGCTGGCCGTGCGTTCGCAGCACGGCGCGCGGCAGCGTGGTCGGGCCATGGGTGTAGGTGATCTGGCAGATGGTGTCGTCGCTCACCCGCACGTCGGGAGCCGCGGGCGACGCGCTCCGCCACGCGTCATCGTCCAACAGCACAACGGGAAAGCGCCGGTCGAGCGCCACCCGGTCGAGCCCGCGCCGGCTGGTGACCAGCGCGCGGGCCAGCGTGGCGTCGAGCAGGAAGGCCAGCCGGCTCTCCGGGTTCCCCGGATCGAGAAGCACGGCGGTGGCGCCCAGCTTGACGATCGCCAACTGCGCCATCACGTGCTCCGGGCCGGGCTCGAAACAGAGCGCGGCCCTGGTCCCGGGCCCGACCCCCAGCCCGCGCAGGTGGTTCGCGAGCCGGTTCGCCAGATCGTTCAGACGCGCGTAGCGCAGCCGCCAGCCGCCGTGCACGACCGCGGCGGCATTCGGCCGGTCCACCGCCATGCGTTCGATCAGTTGGTGCAGATAGGCCGGTGTGGCCTTGGCGGGCGCCGTGGGCATGTGATTCCACCTTTCCAGCAAAGGAAGAACCGCACGGTAGGGCGACCCGGTTAGCGCGGCGTTACGCGTGCGCATAACCGTTGGCTAACCCGCACTCCATAACGTGCCGCATGTCGTACCCGAGGCGATGTCAGTGTCCACAAGCAGACAGCAAGGAGCCCTGATGATTAGCGTGACCGATGACACCGGTCCTCGGCTGGACCACATGCGCAAGTTCGCCAACCAGTCGAGGCAGGTCCTCCTGGAGATGATCTACCACGCCAACTCCGGGCACGTGGGCTCGTCCCTTTCGTGCGTGGACATTCTCAGCGTGCTCAAGTTTGACCAGATGAACTGGAGCGGCAGCGTGCCGCGCACCGAAAGCGACGTCTTCGTCCTATCCAAGGGACATGCGGTGCCCGCCTGGTATGCCGCGCTCATCGTCAGCGGCGAGCTCGAGGCCGATCACACCAAGACGCTCCGGACCATCGACAGCCAGCTGCAGGGCCACCCCGACCGGCGCCGCTGTGACCTGGTCGACGTGAGCACCGGGGCGTTGGGGCAGGGCCTGTCCATCTCGCTGGGTCGGGCCCAGGCCAAGCGGCTGAAGGGCCAGGACTGCTACGTCTACTGCGTCGCCGGTGATGGTGAGACGCAGGAGGGCCAGGTCTGGGAGGCGTTGATGTACGCCGGCGTCCGGGAGGTCGCCAACCTCATTCTGTTCGTCGACTACAACCGGAGCCAGAACGACGGCGCCGTCGACGAAATCCTTCCGCTGCACCCGCTCGTCGAGAAGTTCGCCGCGTTCCGGTGGCATGTCCAGGAGATCGATGGCCATGCGCACGCGGAAATCCGCGACGCGATCATCAACGCCAAGCGGAACGCCAGTCAGCCGTCGGTGATCATCGCGCGCACCCGCAAGGGCCATCTTGGTGAGGATCGCGTCGTGCTGAACGGATCCCACGGCGGCACCCTGTCGGCCGACGAGTTCCGGCAGGCCATCGACTACCTGAGGGCGGCGGCATGAGGGCGACCAGGGACTGGTTCGAGGACGCGCTCGTGGACGTCGCCGGCGAGCACGACCGCGTTGTGGTGGTGAACTGCGACCTCGCCTCGGCCACCAAGACCGCGAAGTTCAAGAAGACCTTCCCGGAGCGGTTCTTCGAATGCGGCATCGCCGAGGCTAACGCGATCGGTGTCGCCGCCGGCCTGGCCCAGGAGGGCTATCGGCCGTTCGTGGCGAGCTTCGGCCACTTCCTGACCGGGAAATATCTGGAGATCTTTCAGTCGGTCGGGCTCAACGACTCTGGCGTCGTCCTAGTCGGCACGCACGCGGGGCTCGCCATCGGCAAGGACGGTCCGACCCAGATGGGCCTTCGGGATCTGGCCCTGATGCGGACCCTGCCGAACATGCGGATCCTGCACCCGGCCGACGGCATCGAGACCCGGCAGATGCTGTCCTTCGTGGCCGGTCAGGACCAGCCGACCTACCTGCGACTGTGCCGCCAGGCCCAGCGGGAGGTGCACAGACCCAACTATCGCTTCGTGTTCGGCCAGCCGGACGTCGTCCACCATGGCCGGGACGTCGCGGTCTTCACGATGGGCGGCATGGTCGAGGTTCTTCTCGACACCCTGCCCGAGCTGGCCGGAACCGGCATCGACCCGACGATCGTCAATGTCTCATCCCTCCCGCTCGACCGGGACGCGCTGGCCGACGTGCTCGGGGCGCACCGGCATGTCTGGGTCGTCGAGGACCACTTCATCAAGGGCGGCATCGCCGATGAACTCGCTCGGCTCGTGCTCGAGCTGGACCAAGATGTCCACTTCGGAGTGTGGGGCGTGCCGGACTACGGCCAGGCCGGTTCCCCCGACGACCTGTACGCCCGGTACCAGCTCGATCCGATCGGCGTCGCCGGGCGCCTGCGGAAGTTCCTGCGACGGCAACCATCCATCGAGGTGAAATCATGACCACGGCTCGTGTTCCGACCGCGTACGGCGACGTCGTTGATCTGGTCGGCCTGGGCGCCGACTGGCCGTACCTATTCGTCCAGCACACCCTGCTTCCCTACCACGCCGCCCAGTTCCGTTCGCATACCTGCGACCACCGCACCTTCATGGTGATCGAGGGGCGGGCGAAGTTCGAGCTGCTCAACGATGCCGGCGGCATCGACGCGGCCCGTTACGGCCACCTGGAGGGCTGGCACGCCGTTCCCGGGTCGGTGTACCGGATCGTGAATGCCGGCGGCCGACCGCTGGTGTTCCTGGAGGCCGGCACGGCCACCGGCACTCTCCGCGAGGAGGTCGACGCCGCTCCACTGCGGCAGTTCGCGACCGCCTACCGCTGCCCGCCAGTCTCCTACTACACGGTGACCAAGCCCTGGGGCCACGAGGTGTGGTACACCCACAATCTCACCAGGCTTCCCTATGCGATGAAGCAGATCCACATGAGCAAGGGTCACCAGTCCTCGCTGCAGTCCCATCAGGTCAAGGCGGAAACGAACTACGTCATCGACGGTGAAGCGACCGTGTTGAACGGTCGGTTCGCACCGGAGAACCTGGACACGGTGATCGACCCCGGTGCCCTTCCGGCATCGGTGCACCGCTCCCGCTCGGGCTGGTCATCGGCACCGCGCGTGCTGCACCGGGTCATCGCCCGGTCCGACTACACCTCGATTGAGGTCTCCACGCCGGAGTTGGACGACGTGATCCGGTGGCAGGACGACACCGGACGCGCCAACGGCCGGATCGACACCGAGCACCTGGCGGGCCGGCGATGAACCTGACCGACACCATCCGGTTGTACCTGATGGAGAAGCGCCGGATCCTTGACGACTTTCCCGTCTACGCACTGGAACGGGCCACCGAGATGCTGTTCGAGACCTATGAGGACGGTGGCACCGTGTACGGGATGGCGAACGGCGGAAACGCCGGAACGCTGGACCATGCGTTCTGCGACCTCAAGCACCATCCGTTCGTGTCCGAGGACAAGACCCGGCAGTTGCCCGCCGGTCTGCCCCGTCTTAACTTCGTCAACCTGTGCACCTCCGCGGCGGAGTTGACCGGGCTGGTCAACGATCTGGGTTCCGACAACATGTTCGTCGGATCGCTCGCTCCGTTCGTCACCCCTCGTGACCTGGTGATGGCCTACTCCGGCAGCGGCAACTCGCCGAACGTCGTGCGCGCGCTCGAAGTCGCAGTCGCCGCCGGGTCGAAGACCTTCGCCATGACCAAGGGAGACGGCGGCCGGTGCCGCGAGCTTGCCGACGTGACCCTCGTCGTGCCCGGAACGTCGAACTTTCCCGGCCAGACCGGAAAGAACGACAACAACTTCCATTTCGAGGACGAGATCCTGTCGGTCAACCACATTCTGACCGGACTGCTCAAGGAACGCATCGCCGCCCGGATCCACGAGGCGGCGCTGGCCGGGTGACTCGACCAAAGGTCCACAAGAGACGGAGAACAGTCGTGACCGAAACCACCACACGGGTGCCGGACGCCGTGCCGCGGGCGCAGACGGTGAGCTACTTCCTGTGTTTCGGTCTGGTCGGTGTGCTCTCGACGCTGCTGGGCCCATCCCTGATCACCTTCGCTACGTCGACCGGATCGTCACTGAGCGGCCTCGGCGTGCTGTTCACCGTCGACGCGTTCGGCTCGGTGTGCGGATCGCTGCTCGCCGGCCACCTGTTGAACAGGTTCGCGCCGCACCGGCAGGCGGCCCTCGGGCTGGCCGGGATCACCGTGATCACGGCGGTGATCCCGCTGCTCACCCAACTCCCGCTGCTGCTGCCCGCGTGGTGGTTTCTCGGCATGTCCAAGACCTTCCTGATCGTCACGGTGAACACGCTGCTGGTTTGGGTTCGCCGGGGCAGGGTCGGGCCGTACATGAGCGCAGCGGACTTCTTCCTCGGGCTCGGCTCGCTGCTCATGCCCATCGTGATCGCGCAGTCCATCGCGTGGACCGGCGGCCTGCACTGGGGTTACTGGGCGGTGACCGCCGGCACGGTCGTGCTGATGATCCGGTTGGCGGCCCTGCCGAGCCCGCGAATGGCCGGCGCGGAGGAGCAGTCGCACGCGGGATCCATCGCCTATCCCGTGGTGATCTCCGTCGCGGTGCTGCTGTTCTTCTACGTCGGCGCGGAAATCAGCTTCTCCGGATGGATTCCGTCCTACACGCTGACCAGGGGGATCGCGGACTCGGCCGCGGCGGCCGCCTACTACAGTTCGCTGTTCTGGATCGCAGTCACCGCCGGTCGGCTGCTCTGGCTGCCGTTCACCAGAACCGTCGCCCCCGAGCGGCTGCTGGCGACCGGTGTGACGGCGTGCGTGCTCGCGCTCGGATCCATCTGGCTGCTGCCCTCGTCGTCCGGCTGTGTGATCGCCGGGACCGTCGCGTTCGGCCTGGCGATGTCGCCGATCTTCCCGTCCGCCTTCACCTTGCTCGACCGGCGCGGACAGATCACCGGGAAGGTCAGCGCGGTCTGCCTTTGCACGGCCAGCGTGGGGGCGATGTTCTTTCCATGGTGGATCGGACAGTTCCTCATGGCCACCGGTGAATCGGCGAACGGAAGGTGATTCGATGACCACCGTTGTGCGGACCAGGCGGGAGTTCACCCACCTGGCCGAGTTCGAGCGCCTGATCGGCGGCGACCGGATGCGGCGGCTGCGCGAAGCCGCCGCCGAGATCCGCGACCGGGTCGGCGACGGCACCCTGTGGCATGTCAACTCAACCACCTCCGGCGGCGGGGTGGCCGAGATGCTGCACACCCTGCTACCGCTCTACCACAGCCTCGGGGTGCGGGCCGGCTGGCTGGCCATCGGCGGGGACGACCGGTTCTTCGCGCTCACCAAGCGGTTGGGGACCGCGCTCTACGGCACGGCGGACGGCGGCGGTCCACTAGGAACGGCTCAGCGCGACGGCTACCTGCGTGCGTTGGCCGGACAGGCCCGCGAGATCGCATCAATCGCCGGGCCGAAGGACATTCTGCTGCTGCACGACCACCAGACCGCCGGGCTGGCGCGGCTCCTGGACAGGAAGGTCGCCGCGACGTACTGGCGCTGCCATGTCGGGGTGGACGAGAGCACCCCGGCCGCGGCCGCGGCCTGGGAGTTCCTGACACCGCTGCTCGATTCCACCCGGGGTCTAGTGTTCTCGGTCCCGCGGCACGTGCCCCGGCACCTGCGGCGCCGCCGGGTGGCGATCCTCCCGCCGTTCATCTCACCGTTCTCATTGAAAAACTGCGCGCTGGACCGCCCAACGATGACCGCCTGCCTGGCGCGGTGCGGTCTCGCGGCGACCGTCCCGCCGGCGACGACGACCCGGGTGCGGACGCCGAGCGGCCCGGTCGCGCTGCGACATCCAGTTCGCGTGATCACCTCCGGCGCGCCACGACCGGGCGAGCCGCTGCTGACCCAGGTTTCCCGGTGGGACCGGCTCAAGGACATGCACGGCGTGCTCAACTCGTTCGGCTCCGGCGCCGGGGACGGCTATCTGGCGCTGGTTGGACCGGATCCGAGCGCCATCCCGGATGACGTCGAGCAGAACGCGTGGTTCGACAAATGCCGCAGCGCCTGGAACGCCCTGCCATCCGGACGGCGGCGCCGGGTCGCCCTGATCTGCCTGCCGATGGCCGACCTGCACGAGAACGCGGTGCTGGTCAACGCGATTCAACGCGCCGCGGACGTGGTGGTACAGAAGAGCCTCGCCGAAGGATTCGGCCTGACTGTGACCGAAGCCATGTGGAAGTCGCGCATCGTCGTGGCGAGCGCGGTCGGCGGGATCCGCGAGCAGATCACGCACGGCCAGGACGGCCTGCTGGTCGACGATCCTCACGACGAAGCGGCGTTCGGCGCCCTGCTGGCCGCCGCGGCGGGCCACGCGAGCCGGGGAAGTCCCCTGGGAGCCCGCGCGCATCGCCGGGTGTTGCGAGATTACCTGCCCGACCGAGAAATCGTCACCACGGCCCGGTTACTCGGTGACGATCGAGAAGATGAAGGGATGGAACGATGACGAGTACCAAGCCGTCCGCACTATCGGCCAACGACCTGGACTTCTACCGGAAAAACGGGTATCTGAAGCACGACCGGCTGCTGCGGCCGGACCGGTTCGAAGCGCTCAAGGCGCACTTCGAACGCAAGCTGGCTGAGCTTCCGGAGGGGGAACGGCCGGAGAACATGGACGTTCCGCATTTTTCCGATCCCGAGCTGTTCCACTGGCTGCTGGACGAGGACGTGCTCGACCTGATTGAGGCGATCATCGGACCGGACATCGCGGTGTTCTCCTCGCACTTCTTCTGCAAGCCGGCCGG
The DNA here is from genome assembly GCF_036002505.1 of Actinophytocola sp. GTDB lineage: Bacteria > Actinomycetota > Actinomycetes > Mycobacteriales > Pseudonocardiaceae > DASYTH01. The sequence goes on from NZ_DASYTH010000336.1 coordinate 22,266, forward strand.
TGACGGCAAGAGCGTCCCGTGGCACCAGGACGCCTACTTCTGGCGCGAGACGATCGAACCCGCCTCCCGGGCGATCACCGTTTGGCTGGCGCTCGACCCGTCGACCCAGGACAACGGCTGCATGCGGGTGATACCGGGTAGCCACCTGGCCGACGCCACGCGCTACCGCGACGTCAACAACGCGGAGAGCGTCTTCGACGAGGAGCTGGATCCCGCACAGGTCGAGCAGGACCGAGCGGTCCCGGTGGAACTCATGCCGAACCAGTGCAGTGTCCACTCCGGAACGCTCGTGCACGGCAGCCACATCAACGCCAGCACCATGCGGCGATGCGCGTACACCATGCGGTACATGCCAACCACCGTCCGCTTCAACCACGAGCGGCTGGGCCACAAGCACGCGGTGTTCCTGGCCCGGGGCACGGACCGAGCGGGCAACACCTACGCCGACCCGACCCGGCCGCACTGGGACCTGGTCCGCAACCGCGGCGGCGGCCAGCGCTACCTCGGTGAGCAGCGCAACCCGCGGCTGACCGGCTGACCCGGGACGGGGAGGCCCGGCATGCTCGCCATCGACCTGCCGGCCGGCTCCGGCCGCCGCCCGCTGCTGTGCGAGGCGGTGCTGTTCGACATGGACGGAACACTGGTCGACTCGCGGGCGTGCGTGGAACACGTGTGGCGGTCCTGGTGCGCGCGGCACCGGTTGGACAGTGAACGGCTGCTGAAGGTCTCGCACGGCAGGCAGAACCACGACACGATCCGCATCGTCGCGCCGCATCTGGACACCACCGAGGAGATCGCCACGCTGGTCCACGCGGAGGAGAGCTGCCGGGACGGCATCGTCGCCGTGCCTGGCGCCCGCAGGCTGCTGGACCGGTTGCCGGCCGCCAGGTGGGCGGTTGTGACCTCCGCCTGGCAGCGGCTGGCCGAGATCCGGCTCGACCGCGCCGGCCTGCCACGGCCGCCGACCCTGGTGACCGCCGACCAGACCCGGCGCGGCAAACCGGACCCAGAAGGTTACCTGCTGGCAGCCGCAAGCCTCGGTGCGCGGCCCGGCTCGTGCGTGGTGGTCGAGGACGCACCAGCGGGAATCGCGGCGGCACACGCCGCGGGAATGCGCGTCATCGGCATCACAACTACGTTCGAACGTGAGCGGTTGGACTGTCATTGGTGCGTCGACGACTTCGAGTCGTGGAAAATCACATCCTGCCGGTGAGTCGATGGAGCGAGGTGAACATGGAATACGTGAAGCTTGGGACGACCGGTCTGGATGTTTCCCGGCTGTGTCTTGGCTGCATGAGCTTCGGTGCACCGGACAGCGGAGCGGACAGCTGGACGTTGCCGGAGGAGGACTGCCGGCCGCTGGTGGAGCGCGCGGTTGAGCACGGCGTGAACTTCTTCGATACCGCCAACGTCTATTCCGACGGCGACAGCGAAGCCATCCTCGGCCGGCTGATCCGCGATGTGGCGCGGCGCGAAGAGGTGGTCATCGCGACGAAGGTGTTCGGGCCGATGCGATCCGGCCCGAACGCCGGCGGGCTGTCCCGCAAGGCGCTCCTGACCGAGGTGGACAACAGCCTGCGCCGGTTGGGAATGGACTACATCGATCTGTACCAGATCCACCGGTGGGACTACGGCACGCCGATCGAGGAGACCCTCGACTGCCTGCACGACCTGGTCAGGTCCGGAAAGGTCCGGTACCTCGGCGCGTCGTCGATGTACGCCTGGCAGCTCGCCAAGGCGCTGTTCGTCGCCGACCTGAACGGCTGGACCCGCTTCGCCACCATGCAGAACCACTACAACCTGCTCAACCGGGAGGAGGAACGGGAGATGCTGCCGCTGTGCGCCGACCAGGGCATCGGCGTGCTGCCCTGGAGTCCGCTCGCGCGCGGCCGGCTCACCCGCGACTGGGATGCCCGGACCGCCCGCGCCGCCGACGACGCCTACGGTGACAGTCTCTACGCCCAGACCGTCGATGCCGACCGGCAGGTGGCGGCCCGGGTCGCCGAGGTCGCCGGCGACCTCGGCGTTCCGAGCGCCCAGGTGGCGATCGCGTGGCTGGCCCGGAATCCCGTGGTGACCGCGCCCATCGTCGGCGTCACCCGAGCGCGACATCTCGACGACGCGGTTGCCGCGCTGGACCTCGAACTACCCACGAACGCCGTCGCCCGGCTTGAGGAGCCCTACGTTCCACACCCGGTCGCCGGGTTCGAATAGTCGCCCACGTTTGGAGGGCGCATGAAATCGACTGAATATTCCGAGTTCTACCGGGTTGTTGTGAACCGTGAGGGATGCTACAGCCTGTGGCCGACCGAAGCCGCCCTGCCCTCCGGCTGGACCCCGATCGGCTTCGCCGGCCCGCGCGAGGCGGCCTTGAACCAGGTCGCCGAGCTGTGGCGCACGGCGGCCGGGCAGCATTCCCGGTCCGGGCCGGACAAGTCTGCCGGCGCGTGCGGCGGTGGACCGGAAACTGCATAACCGTGACTTAGCCAGACCATGAAACTCTCCGCGTGATGGCTCGAATTGTTGGAATCAATCAGCCGAAGCGGAGGTTCTGATGTCAGTTCTGGAAATCGCGGCCCGCGAGCCGTCGGCCTTCCGGATGGGGCGGTTCGGCGGCTGGTCGTTGGCATCGAAACTCGCTGCGGAGGACAACGCCGAAGATCAGGACGGCCTGTCTCCGCACGAGCGCCTCACCTGCCGCCTGCACCGCCGGTGGGCGCACCAGTGCATCGCCTCACCGGCACACGTCATCCCGGTCACCGGCCATCGCTGGTGCCGCGGCTGCCGGACAAGCACCTCGGTCGCGGTGGACGAATTGTCCGCAACCGTGACGCTGACCTGCCGCCGGTGTGGACAAGCTTCCGCCACGCGGGCGGCTCAGCAGATTATCCGCAGCTGTCAAGCTAGCATCGGGGCGGCCCGCCGGCTCCGGAATTCGGCGGCGCCCAAGCCGCGTTCGTTGGCAGGGCGGGAAATCTGATGTGGATAGACTCGATCCCCCAACCCTGCCCGCACTGCCTACGATCCACCGTGCTCGCCACCTTCCGGTGGGGCAGACAATGGGTGCATGTCGGCACCTGGCGTCCCGACTGCGAACCGATGCGCACTCCAGCCAGAACGGCCTTCCACCGCGCCATGTAATGCATCAAACGTTGGTGACTTTTGCTGACCTACGGTTTTGTTCGGAGTTCTGGTGAGGCATGATCGCCCGTCGTGTGTGTACGCCTCCTGTACATGATGACGGTTTGGGTGTTGGTTGGTTGGCGGTGCTGGCCCGAGGCCAACGCCATCTACGCACTCTTGGAATGGGTGGCCCATCGGGATACGGCTGCGGCCCGCGCACCCACTAGTCCGAACTTACTTGATCTTGATCGAGCACAGGCCGTTGACCTGCAATTTTCGCGCGGCGAAGAGAACTTCTGTGACTACGTCGCCGAAAATCGACGGAGTGTGATCGGGAGTACTGCTACTTCGACAGAGAGTAGCAGGGTTTTTGTGTCCACAGATTTCGCCCACTTTGAGCGATCTTCCCAGCTCAAGTAGGCAATGTGAGAAAGATTCTCCGTAAGTTCGG
>NZ_DASYTH010000337.1:0-26287 GCF_036002505.1 Actinophytocola sp.
GATTTCGGCGAGCATCTTGACCAGCCGGTCCTGGACGATCTGGAAGCTCACCAGCGGCTTGCCGAACTGCTTGCGTTCGGCGCAGTACGCGGCGGCGACCTCGTACGCCGCGGTCGCGTGACCCAGCGCCGCCCAGGCGACCACGTTGCGGGTACCGGCGAGCACGCGCGCAGTGTCTTTGAAGCTGTTCGCGCCAGGCAGCCGGTTCTCCTCCGGTACCCGAAGGTCGGTGAGGGTGATCTCCGCCTGCCAGACGGCGCGCAACGAACCCTTGCCATCGATGCATCGCGCCTCGTACCCGGGGGTGCCCTTCTCCACCAGGAAGCCTTTCACCTGCCCATCGGCGACGTCCCGGGCCCAGAGCACCAGCTCCTCCCGGGTGAGCTGATCGGCGATGCGGAAGTAGTCGGTGCCCCGCGACCGGCCGATGCTGGTGTCCATGGTCCGCCTCCTCAGGTGTCGAAAACGTAGGTGCCCGGGGCGTCGATCAGCGAGGGCAGGCCGCCGCCGCCCGGTTCCTGCGGTGCGGGCTTGTCGGCGCCGCACCGCTCACCGAGCCAGGCCAGGGCGTCCGGCCACCAGCTGCCCTGCTCGGTGTGCGCGGTGCGCAGCCATTCCTGGGGGTCGGCGGGGTTCTCCTTGTTCACCTGGTAGCTGGCCTTGGCGTTGCCCGGCGGGTTGACCAGCGCGGCGATGTGGCCGCTCGTCGACAGCACGAACCCGGCTCTCCCCGCCCAGCAGCTGCGTGCTGCGGTAGCAGTTCTGCCACGGGGTCAGGTGGTCGGCGATCCCGGCGACGAGGTAGGCGTCGACCTCGATGCGGGACAGGTCCACGGGTACCCCGAGGACGCTCACCGCGCCGGGGGTGACCAGCGAGTTGTCCATCGCCAGGTTGACGAAGTCGGCGTGCAGCCGCGCCGGCATCCGGGTGGTGTCGGCGTTCCAGAACAGGATGTCGAAGGCCGGTGGCTTGCGCCCGAGCAGGTAGTTGTTGACCCAGTAGTTCCACACCAGGTCGCCGGGGCGCAGCCAGGCGAACACCTCGGCCAGCGACCGCCCGTCGAGGTACCCGCGCCGCCGCGACAGCGCGGTCGCCGCCGCGGCCAGCCGCCGGTCGGCCAGCGCGGCGGCGGTACCGGCCCGGGCGTTGTCGAGGACGGTGACGAACAGACCGAACGCGGCCAGTCGATCCTGCCGGCCGGTGCTCGCCAGGTGTGCGGCGGCGATCGAGGCGATGATGCCGCCGGCGCAGACCCCGATCAGCGCGGCCCGGTCGGTGCCGCAGATCCGCTGTACCGCGTCGAGCGCGTCGAGCACCGACTGCACGTACGTGTCCAGGCCCCAGCCGGCGTGCCGGGCGTCCGGGTTGCGCCACGAGATCACGAACACCTGCTGGCCGCCCTGGACCAGGTACTCGACCAGGCTCCGCTCCGGCGCCAGGTCCAGGGCGTAGTACTTGTTGATGGTCGGCGGCGCGATGAGCAGGGGTATCTCCCGGACCCGCTCCGTCTGGGGCCGGTACTGGATCAGCTCGAGGACCTCGGTACGCAACACCACCGCGCCGGGCGTGACCGCGATGGTGCGGCCGACCTCGAACGGCGAGGTGTCCACCATTTCCGGGATGCGCGGCGGCGCGGCCATGTCGCGCAGGAATCTCACGCTGCCCCGGGCCAGGTTGCCGCCGGCGGTGTCGATGGCCGCCTTCGCCGACGCCGGGTTCACCATCGGGATGTTGCTCGGCGACAGCGCCTCAATCAGGTTGTCCGCCAGGAAGCGCACCCGCCGGTCGTCGCGCCAGTCCAGCCCGGCGTCGTCGACGAGCGTCTCGGCGGTCCGACTGGCGGCCAGGTAGCCCTGCACGAGACGGTGCAGCAACGGGTTCTGCGACCACGCCGGGTCAGTGAACCGGCGGTCCCGTTTGGACGGCGCGAGGGTCGAGGTGCCGACGCTGACGCGGGCCAGTTCCCCGGCCAGGCTGCCCAGCCGGCGGCCGGTCGCCACCGGGTGGCGGGCCAGCCCGGCGGCGAACCGGACCGTCGAGGAGTTCGGCGCCAGCCGGCGCATCGGGCCCAGCGCCGCGTCGACGAGCAGCGCATCGAGCGGAGCCGCCCGGTCGGCCAGCTCCTCCAGCTCCCGGTCGGTCATCTCAGCGCGGGTCATGTCATCCCTCCTCGGTTGGGTCGTTCGGCAGCGCCTCGACGCTGCAGGGGTCGTACAGGCGGCGACCACGCCCGCGGCGGGTCGCGCGGCTCGGCGGCGGTGATGCCGGGGCTCGAGCAGGCCGGCGGCGTTTCAGGGTCCGGCCGCTCACAGGGCGACGGCCAGGTACGTGCCGCTGACGACCAGCGCCAGCAGGGCGGGTAGCGCTTCGCGGACGTTGTCGTGTGCCCGGCGGTGTGTGATGAGGGCGCCGATCAGCAGCAGGGTCATGCCGGCGGCGGCCAGCAGTCCGGCGGGGCGCCAGACCAGGCCGACGAGGACGCCGGCCACCGCGGCGAGTTCGGCGACGCCGATGAGCCGGTAGCGGTGCCAGGCGATGCCGAAGTGGTCGGCGGCGTGGCGCATCTTCGGGTGGCCGGCGAGCTTGGCTGCGGCCGGGATGAGGCAGACCGCGACCAATAGCAGGGAGAGCGTGATGAACATGGGTCCTCCGGTCAGGGAATGGTCCAGGGCGGGTGGGGTGGCTGGGAGCGGGTGCCCCAAGCGGCGATGTAATGGTCGGGCCGGACCAGCACGGTCAGCGACGGGTCGTCGACGAGCGCTTCCAGGCCGGCGGTTCGGCCGGGGGCGAGGCGTGCGTCGACCCATCCGGAGTCGGTCGGTTCGGCGTCCGCGTCGTCGGTGATGCGTACCAGGGTGATGTCCCGCCGGCGGCAGACGTCCACGAGCTGCGGCTCGGGACGGCGCGCGGTCAGCATCACCGGGGCCCCGTCCAGGACGTCGTCGAGGCGTACCTGCTTGCCGCTGGCGAGGCACAGCACGGGGTTGGGGATCAGCGCGCCGACGCGCAGCGCCCGGGGTCGGCGGGATAGCGCGGAGGTCTGCTGCAGCGCGCCGCTGCGCAGCCGGGGTGTCGCGGTGGAGGCGACGGCGTCCCGGACCCGGACGCTGCGCACGGCCGCGGCGAGCAGGAGCCGGCGGACCGCAGCGGCGGCGTCCTGCCCGCCCGTCATCGCCCAGCCAACCAGCTTCGCCTTGCGGATCATCGCTGCGGCGTGGGGGCGGCGTTCGGTCTGGTAGGTGGTGAGCAGGTCCGGGGTGGCGCGGCCGGTCATGACGTGGGCGATCTTCCAGGCCAGGTTGTCGGCGTCGCGGATGCCGGCGGCCAGGCCCTGGCCGATGAACGGCGGGGTGAGGTGGGCGGCGTCGCCGAGCAGGAAGGCCCGCCCGACCTGGAAGTGGGTGGCCAGGCGGGCCCGGAACGTGTAGACCGCGCTGCGGGTGACCTCGAGCCCGGCCAGGTCGCGGCGGCCGGTCCAGGGTTCGAGCAACTCGCCGAGCCGCCGGATGAGGTCGGTCTCGTCCTCCCCGTCGCGCAGCTGGAACTCCCACCGGTACCGGTCGCCGGTGACACGCATGAAGGTGGCCGCGCGGGTCGGGTCGCACACCTGCTCGACGCCGTCCCAGGTGTCCAGCGGTCTGGCGGCCCGGACGTCGACGACCAGCCAGCGTTCGGTGAACCGCAGGTCCTGCATGTGGATGCCGGCGCGCCGCCGAACCGTGCTGTTGGCCCCGTCGCAGCCGAGTACCAGGCTGCCGGTGAACGTCCGCGCGGCCTCGTCGGCCACAGCGCGGGTGTGCACCCGGACCGGCGGCGAGCTGAGTGGGTCGTGGGCGCCATCGACGGCGCGTACCTCGACGCCGCGGTGCAGGTCGATGAGCGGATGCTGGTCGACGCGGCGGAACAGCAGCGCCTCCAGCTCGGGCTGGTGGAACATGTTCGCCCCGGGGAACCCGTTGTCCGTCGCCCCGGTGTCCCGACGGAACTCGGCCATCACCCGGTGGCGTGCGTCGAGCAGCCGTAGCCCGCTCGCGGGCCGGGAGCCGGCCAGGAAGGCGTCGCTGACGCCGACCCGGTGCAGGATGCGGGCGACCTCGTCATCAAGGTGGACCGCGCGGGGCAGCGGGTGGGGTTGCGGGTAGCGCTCGATGATGGTGACCGGGATGCCGCGGTCTGCGAGTAGCAGGGCGGTGGTGCAGCCGACCGGTCCGGCGCCGACGACGATGACGTTACGGTCGTACATGGCGGTGGTCTTTCGCTGGGCCGGTCACGGCAGGGTGGTGACGTTGAGGGCGAACCCGGCGACGGCTTCGCGTACCTGCTCGGGGTCGGCGCCGGTCACGGTGACGACGAGGCGGCCGTTGCGATGGTCCGCGGTGACGCTACGGACCGGTATGCCGGCGTCGGCCAGGGCGTCGGAGACCGCGCGGGCGGCGGCGTCGGCGACGAGAGCTGGTTTGTACTGCTTGCCCACCGCGGTGGTGGGGATCGCGGGGACCGGGTGGATCCGCTTGGGCCGGGCGGCCGGCTCCCCGATGGCGGCGGTGGCCCAGGCGTGGAGTTCGTCCTCGTTGAACCGGTCCGGGTCGGCCGGGACGACGTAGGCGACCGGGACCTCACCGGAGTGCCGGTCGGGCCGCCCGACCGCGGCGGCGGCGCGGACCGCGGGGTGGCGCAGCAGCCCGTCCTCGATGACGCGCGGGTCGATGTTGTGCCCACCCCGGATGATCAGGTCCTTGGCCCGCCCGGTGAGGTACACGTAGCCGTCGCGGTCGACGCTGCCGAGGTCGCCGGTGTTCAGCCAGCCGTCGTGCACGACCCCGGCGCGGCTGACCCGCGGCCCGCCCGCCGCCGGGTCGGTGACGTAGCCAGCGAACACCGCCGGTCCGCCGATCGCGAGGACACCGACCTCGCCGGGCGCGCGGTCCGTCCAGGATCCGTCGGCACCGATGTGCACCGTCTTGATCTGTTGCCCGGGCAGGACGCAGCCGACCGATCCGATGCGTTCTTCGCCCGGCGGGGTGAAGGTGGTCGCGCAGGTCGCCTCGGTCAGGCCGTAACCTTCCAGCAGCCGCCGCCCGGTGTGCGCGGCGAAGTCCTCGCGGACGGATGGCGGGAGCGGGGAGGCGCCCACGACGGGCAGCCGCAGGCTGCTGATGTCCGCGTCGACCGGCACCCGGGACAGGGTCGCGTACACGGTCGGGACGGCGGACATGGCCGCGATCCGGTAGTACTCCACGATCTTCCAGAACCGCGCGTACAGGTCGGGGTTGCGGTAACCGGCGGGGCCGGGCCACACCACGCGCTGCCCGCCGAACATCGGCGCGAGGCCGGTGACCAGCAGGGCGTTGACGTGGAACAGCGGCAGCCCGCCCAGCATCGCCTCGCCCGGTGCCAACCCGGTGGCCAGCGCGATGCCGCGGGCGCAGGCCACCTGGTTGGCGTGGGTGTGCGCGGCGACCTTCGGGGCGCCGGTGGTGCCTCCGGTGTGGACGAACGCGGCGAGATCGTCCGCCGCGGGCGGTTGCGCGCCGACCAGCCGGTCGGCCGGCTGTGCGGCGGCCACGTCGTCGAGGTACGCCACGAGCATGCCGGTATCGGCGGGCAGCGGCGGCGGGGCGCCGGTGGCCGCGTCCGGCCGCAGCACCAGCACGGCACGGACACCGACCGCCTTGCACACCGCCAGCAGGCGTTCCCACCGCGCCTTGTCCAGCTCCGGGCCCGCGGCGACGACGACGCGGGACCCGGTGCGGCGCATCAGCTGGGTGAGGTGCTCGGCGCTGAGTACCGGGTTGACCGGCGCGGCGATGCCGACGGCCTGGGCGGCCAGCGTCGCCGCGTACAGCGTCGACGTGTTGGCCCCGCACAGCGTGACCGCGTCGGCGCGCCGCACGCCCAGCGCGGTCAGCGCGTTCGCGATCCGGGTGACCCGGCCGGCCAGCTCCGCGTAGGTCCAGGTGAGGCAGTCGGTGTACCGGGCCGGGTCGGGGATCCACTGGGTGGCCACCGCGTCGGGCCAGGCGTCCGCGGCGTCGAGCAGGAGCTGGTACGTCGAGCGGGGGATCGGCAGGACGCTCATGATGACTTTCCTATGACTCGGGTGCGTTGGGTGCCGAGGTCCAGCGCGTGGTCGTCGGTGGCGATGGTGGCGGTGACGACGTCGCCGTCGTGCAGGTACCGGGGGTTGCGGGCCTGCCGCTGGAAGAACAGCCGCCACTTCGTGGCCGGCGGGAGCAGGGCGCCGAGCTTCTCCATGACCTTCGGAGGTGCGGTCAGCGCCGTCCCGCCCGGAGTGCCGGTCAGCAGCAGGTCGCCGGCGGCCAGCGGCTGGAACCTCGACAGCAGCGTCAACGCCTGCGCCGGCCGGACGATCATGTCCGCCACGGTCCGGTCCTGCCGCACCTCACCGTTGACCGACAAGGTGAGCCGCAGCGAATCGAGGCGCTGCAGGTCGGCGGCGTCCACCAGGGTCAGCCACGGCCCGACCGGGGTGAAGGTGGGGTACGACTTGGACTCGTAGAACTGGGTGCGGGTCAGCTGGATCTGCCGGGCGCTCACGTCGTTGGTGACCACCAGCGCGGCGACGTACCGCGGCAGGTCCGCCTCGGTGACGGTGGTGCCGACCGGCAGGTCCCGGCCGATGACCAGGCCGAGTTCGACCTCGTAGTCCAGGAACTCCACCCCGGCGGGGCGGATGATGTCCCCGGTCGGGCCGGTGATCGAGTGCGAGGTCTTGCGGAAGAAGGTGGGCGGGACCCGGTCCGGGTCCATCCCCGAGTCCACCGCGTGCGAACGGTAGTTCACCATCTGCGCGACCACCCTGGCGGGGGCGGTCACCGGGCTGAGCAGGTCCAGCGACCCGACCGGGCGAGCCTCCGCGGGCCCGGCTGCGAGGGCGGCCGCGACCGCGGCGTCCAACGCCGCCCGGTCGGCCAGCAACTCGCCGGTAGTGGTGGCGGGCAGGGCGAGCCGCACCATCCCGGCCGGTGTCTGCACCCACCAACCCTCGGCGGTACGGGCGAGGTTGACGCTCATGATGCCATCGCCTTGACCAGGCCGCGCAACGCGGCGAAGTCGACCTCGTTGCCCTTGTCGGTGAGGGCTTTGATCGCCGCGAGCACGACGCCGGGTTCCCTGGCGCCGGTGAACTCCGCGGTCGCCTTCGGCCCCCACTGGGACAGCCCGCTGGCCGACATCGGCGCCCAGCCCGGCTCCATCGAGCAGTCGAACAGGTCCCCGTCGGTGTAGTGCTCGAACATCAGCCGGTCCGGGTCGCGCCAGTAGTCGAAGATCTGGCTGCCCAGTATGTGCCGGCCGATGCCCCAGGAGTGGCGGTACCCGCGCTCGCGCAGGTACTCCCCCGCGGCCGCCACCTCGTCCAGGTCGGTGAGCTGGTAGGCCGAGTGCACGTACCCGGTCCGCGGCTGCAGCGCCATCGCGAGGGTGTGGTGGTCGGACGGCACGCTGCCCAGATCGCAGCGGATGAACGCCATCACCGGCCCGCGCTCGCGCTGCCCGTCCAGGTACAGGAAGTCACTGACGATCAAGCCCAGCGTGTCCAGGTACCAGTCCAGCGCGGCCCGGAACCGGGTGGTACCAAGCACCACGTGGCCGAGCCGCTGGATCTGGGCCGCGCGCCGGGCCGGGCGCTGGGTGGCGTTGGCCCGCAACGGATGGGTACCGACGTTCAGCGGCAACGGGTCGCGCTCCGGCAGCGCCGGCATTTCGGGAACCCCGTGCACCACACGCACCGGGATCCCGCTCGGGTCGGTCAACTCGACGGCGTGGCCGCCGCCGTGCGGCCGGACCGTCCCGTCCGTAGCCCGGGCCAGCCGCTCCAGGTCCGCCCGGGCGTCCGCGGCGAACGCCGGTCCGACGAACCGGGAGCCGGCCCCGCGGCGGACCACCAGGCTCGGCGTACCCGCCCAATGCCCCCGCAGCACCAGCGCCTCCGGCGTGCGGTCGGCCACGGTGAACCCGAAGTCGACCAGGAACCGCTCCGCCCGCACCAGATCCGGCTTCTCGAACTCCAACCACGCCAGCCCGACGACCTTGACCAGTGGGTTGCCGGACCGCCCCGGATGCTCCCTCGCCAGCGCCCCCGTCTCGCTGTGCAGCGAACGATGCGGATCCTGCCGCGCCTGCGGGGCCTGTCTTTTCGTGATCAATACCTTGTCGGACATCGTTGATGTCACCGCCGTTCTATGCTCTAATGGCTCTCATCAGTTCTGTAATTGAGTATCAGTTTTGATTCGAGCGGCGTCAAGGGGCTTGTTGTGCACAAACTGAACGGAGATCCGATGGGCGCCGCACCGGCACCACGCGTGCGGGCATCCTCGCGCGGTTATCGTGTGATCCGGGAAGCGGAAGGGGCACCGATGGCACCGAGTGCACAGCCGGCAGCAGCGAACAGCGCACCCGGGCAGACCCGGCTGCACCGGCGCAAGGCCCGCACCCGGCAGGCCCTCATCGACGCTGCGGTCGGGCTGATCGCCGAGGGCCGCGGTGAACGCGCCAGCATCCAGGAGATCACTGAAGCGGCCGACATCGGGTTCGGGTCCTTCTACAACCACTTCGAAAGCAAGGACGAACTGTTCCGGACCGCCTCGGAGGAGGTACTGGAGCGCTGGGGCCAGATGATCGACCGGGCCTGCGCCGACCTCGACGACCCTGCCGAGGTGTTCGCCACCTCCATCCGCATCTCCGGTCGGCTCGGCTGGACCCATCCCGACCTGGCCCGCTTCATCACCGGCGCCGGACTGGACCTCCTGGACATTCCCCGGGGCCTGGCCCCCCGCGCGCTGCGCGACATCAAGCTCGGCCAAGCCGCGGGACGCTTCACCGTGCCCCACGCCGACATCGCCCTCGGCGCCGTGGCCGGTGGCCTGCTCGGGCTGCTGCGCGTCCACCAGCACCACCCCGAACAGATCGACGAAACCGCGGTCGACCAGCTCGCCGAAGCCATCCTGCGGATGCTCGGCGTACCCGCCCGAGAGGCCAAGCGGATCGCCGTACGCGAGCTCCCCGATATCCCTGCCTGGTAGGCGCCCACCTCGCCGACCGGTACACGGCGGAAGAGTGGTGGCCAGGTCGGGTCGGCTCAGCCCTGGGTGATGGACAGAACAGTCGACAGCGCCTGCCGCAGTGTCGCCGTGGGGTCGTCGACCCCCGTGATGCTGCGGAACGCGATGTACCGGTCCGGCCGCACCAGCACAGCGCCGTCCGGGGAGATCTCCCGGCAGCGGGTCCAGGCGCCACGCACGTCGATGTAGTCGCAGCCGAGCATGCCGACGGTACCGGCGGTGATCGGGACGCCGGTCTCGGCCACCACCGCGGCCGCGGCCGCAACCCAGTCCTGACCGTTCTCGCCCGCCAGCAGGAGGAACCGGCCGCCGTGCACGAGGTTGCCGATCGGCAGCCGCTCCCCCGCGCGCTCGACGAACGCGTGCGGCAACGGATGTCCGGGCCTGGTCCGCGGCTCGTACACGCGCACCGGGTCGACCGGCACGTGCGGGGCGCTGCCGTCGTCGATGATGGCGGTGGAGTCGCGACCGGCAAACCCACGCTCGTGGACGAGGTCCACCAGGCCCTCTACCAGGCTCTGATTGACGGACAACTGGAACCAGGCAGCAAGCTCAAGCTCACCGAGATCGCTGGCAGGTTCGGCGTGAGCGCCGCCGTCGTCCGGGAAGCCCTCAGCAGGCTGACCGAGCAGGGGCTGGTGCAGTCCAACCCCCAGCGCGGCTTCATCGTCACGCCGCTGTCCGTCGCGGATCTGCTCGACCTCACCAAGACCCGGGTCCTCATCGAGACGCTGGCCTTGCGCGAGTCCATCCGCTACGGGGATCTCGCCTGGGAAGGGCGCGTCCTCGCGACCCACCACACGCTGGACCGGACACCCATGCTCAACGGAGACTGCGCCAACCCCGCATGGGTCCAGGCCCACCGCATGTTCCACCACCGCATCCTCGACGGGTCCGGGGTCACGCGACTGTCCGGTATCGCCCGGGACTGCGGGACTGTTCCGAGCTCTACCAGTTCTGGTCGTACAGCAAGGGGCGGGATCCTGACCGGGACATCGTCGCTGAGCACCGGGAGATCGCCGAGCGCACTCTCGCCAGGGACGAGGACGGCGCAGCGACGGCACTGACACAGCACATCGAACGCACCACCGACCTTCTGGTCGCCTATCTGAACCGGGAAGGCTCCCACGCCAACACCGGGACCGCCTGATCAACGGTCGCGCGACGGCACGATCGAGGCCGCCGCGCCGAGGTGGACGCTGGCCGCCGGGCGCCCCTCGCCGTGACTCTCCGCGACGGTCTGATCGGTGACCGCCCCGACCAGCGGGACGGGCAGGCTGGCCAGCAGCAGGATGCGCCCCTGGACCGTTGCCGAGACCGTCGATCGGCAACGCCGGTATCCCGGCGAGTAGGTCGTCACCGACGCCGGTGCGGGTCGCGCACACCAGCGCCACGCGAATCGCGGGTAGAGTCCAGTGACATGCTCGCCGGTCGCCAGCGGGAGCGGGAGGCGTTGATCCGCCTGCTCGAATCGGTACGGCGCGGTTTCAGCGCGACGCTGGTCCTGCGGGGTGAAGCCGGAATCGGCAAGACGTCGCTGCTGGAGTACGCCGTCGCCAACGCCGGGGACCTTCGGATCGTCCGGGTCGTCGGTATCGAATCGGAGATGGAACTGGGCTTCGCCGGCCTCGATCAGCTCGTCCGCCCGTTCCTGCCGGCGGTGGACCACCTTCCGCCGCCACAGCGGCGGGCTCTGGAGTCGGCGCTGGGACTCGTCGACGGGCCGCCGTCCGATTGCTTCCTGGTGGGCCTCGCGGTCCTCACCCTGCTATCCGACGCTGCCAACGAGGGCGGCCTCCTGTGTGTCATCGACGACGCGCAGTGGCTCGACCAGACCTCGGCGGACGTGCTCGCCTTCGTGGCCCGCCGATGTCACGCGGACCGGATCGGCTTCCTTTTCGGGGTCCGTGAGCCGGCCGAGCGCTCGGTCGCGCTGGAGGGACTGACGTCGGTGACCGTACGAGGGCTGGACGCGGCCGCCGCGCACCGGCTGCTCGCGGATCTGGTCAGCGGCGCGCTGGACCGGCGGGTCCGCGAGCAGATCGTCGACAGGGCGGCCGGCAACCCCCTGGCGCTGGTGGAACTGACCAGGGAGCTGACCCCGGAACAGCTCGCTGGCGCGGCCTGGTTGCCGGATCCGCTTCCGCTGGCTGCGGACATGCAGACCAGGTTCTGGCAGCGAGTGGTGGCTCTACCGGCGCAGGTTCAGGAGCTGCTGCTTCTGGCCGCGGCAGAGCCCTCGGGTGACCTTCGCCTGTTCGAGCGCGCGGCCGGGCGACTGGGCCTCGAGCGGGCCTTGGCGGATGCCCGAGGGTTCGGCGGTCTGCTGGACCTGAGGGAACGGGTCACCTTCCGCCACCCACTGATCCGGTCGGCGGTGTACCGAGGCGCCGCCGGCAACGCGCGCCGCCGGGTCCACGCGGCGATCGCCGCGGTCAGCGACCAGAAGCTGGACGCCGACCGGGTCGCCTGGCATCTCGCCGCCGCTGCGGAGGCGCCCGACAAGGCGGTCGCCGCCGCACTGGTGCGCTCCGCCGATCGCGCGAAAAGCCGGGGAGGGATGGCCGCCGCGGCGGCGTACCTGCGCCGCGCCGCCGAACTGACACCCGACGACGGCCGGCGGGCCGAGCGCCTTCTCTCGGCGGCTGAGGCGGAGTTCACGGCCGGCGGAGCGACCCGGGCGCTGGTGCTCGTCGACCGGATCGGCCCGGAGCTGCGCGACCCCGGTCGCCGCGCCGCGGCCCTGCATCTGCGGGGCGCGATCCAGTCCGCGCTCGGAGACGGCCGGCAGGCGTCGTCGACGCTGCTCAAGGCGGCACAGGCGCTCATGCCACTGGATTCCCGGGCGGCCCGGGACACCTTGCTGGAAGCGCTGATCGCCGCCTTCTACTCGGGGCCGCGGGCACGTGCCGAGGCGCTGGAGGCCATCCGCGCCGCCGGCCCCGGGTCCCGCGACCACCCGTGCGTCGCCGACCTGATCCTCGATGGTTACACCACACTCCAGAGCGACGGTCCGGTCGCGGCCGGCCCGCTCCTGCGCCGGGCCGTCGACGCGCTCACCGCCGACGACCTCCCGGACCACGAGGCACTCCGGTGGCTCGGGTGCGGCATGTGGGCCGGCAGCGAGCTTTTCGACCGGGAAGCCGGGTACGTGATGGGGAACCGATGGGTGGCGCTGTGCCGCGAGAACGGCGCGCTCATGGCGCTGCCGCTCGCGCTGGACTACCTGGGCACCTGCGAAGCGATCACCGGGCGGCTCGACGCCGCCGAGACCACGAACGCGGCCGGGCGCGACATCCTGTCGGCCACCGGCAACCCGGACCGGTTGGGCATCAGAGCGGTGGAGCTGCTCGTCCCGGCGTGGCGCGGCGACGAGGCGCGGGTGCGGGAGCTGGCCGCCGCGATGATCCGAGACTCGGTCGAACGGGATCAGGGCGCTGGCGTGTTCTATGCCCACCTCGCGCTCGGCATCCTCGAGATCAGCATGTGCGACTATCCAGCCGCCCTGGACCATGTCCGGGTACTCATGGACGACAACGGGCCCTACTTCGGCCCGGCCGTACTGCCCGACGCCGTCGAGGCCGCGGTGCGGTGTGGCGACGAACGCCTCGCCGACCTGGCGGTCGAGCGACTGACGATGCGAGCGCTGGGCGACAGCAACGAACTGGTGCTCGGTCTCCTCAACCGCTGCCAGGCCCTGACCGCCGGCGCCGAGGACAGCGAGGACTATTTCACCGAAGCCATCACCCACCTCGAACGCTGCCGCGCGGTCTCCGAGCTTGCCCGCGCCCACCTGTTGTACGGCGAGTGGCTGCGCCGGCAGCGCCGGCGTAGCGAGGCACGCCAGCACCTGCGGACGGCGTACGAGTCGTTCGAGGCGATCGGGGCGCGGAAGTTCGCCGAACGGGCGGGCGTCGAGTTGGCCGCCACCGGGGAAAAGGCCCGCAAGCGGACGGTCGAGGGCGCCGACCAGCTCACCGAGCGGGAGGCTCAGATCGTCCGGCTCGTCGCTACGGGTGCCAGCAACAAGGAGGTGGCGGCCCAGTTGTTCATCAGCGCGAACACGGTCGAGTACCACCTGCGGCACGTCTTCCAGAAGCGCGGGATAACCTCGCGGACCATGCTCGCCGCGGCCTTCCGCGACTCCACCTGACACCCGCCGGCCCCCGGATCTCCGGCGGCCGGCAGGTGCAGCGGCGGGTTCAGGCGGGCGTGTTGAGTAGCCGCTGCGCGGTGGACCGTACCTTCCGGGCTTGGAAGGACAGGACGAGCGCGGAGACCCCGTAGAAGATGCTGAACAGCCCGAACACGGTGGCCAGCGAGACCGCGCCGATGTCCGGCCGGATGAACAGCACGACCGCGAAGGCGATCGAGACGAGGCCGGTGAGCGCCCACAGGGCGCGCTCGCCGGCCGTGGCGCCGTGCCGGAAGGCGATCGTGACCTCGACGACCCCGGTGACCCCGGCCCACGCCGCCACCCAGATGACCAGCACGAGCGCTGTAATACCGGGCCACACGAGGGCGACGATCCCGGCGGCGAGCGATAGGAGGGCGAGCAGCAGGTGGCCGAAGACCGGCCCCGCGCGGTCGCTGCTGAACGCCCGGAGGGCCTCCATGCCGGCCGCGATGAAGGCGTAGATGGCGAACAGGATGACGAACGCGCCGACCGTGATGTTGGGCCAGGCGACCGAGACGATGCCGACCGCTATGGCGAGCAGGCCGCGCCAGAGCAACGACGTTGAGATGGACATTTGGGTGCTCCTCTGGGTGGGATCAGGTGGTGACAGTGATGCGGTCATTGACGGTGCGAATACCGGGGGCTGCCCAAGCGGCGGCGACCGCGGCGTCCCGCTCGGGCCCTGAGCGCACGGTGCCGGTCAGGGTGACCGTGCCGCCGGAGGTCGCCACGGTGAGGCGCTGCGCGTCCAGCCTGGCGTCCCGCAGGAACGCCTTCTCGATCGCGCTCCGGACATCACCGGCGCTGGGCGTGTGCCTGTTCAGGTAGATCTGGTCGTCCACGCCGGCGACGCCCACGACGTTTCCCGCGATGAAGATGGCCTCGTTGCGCTGGTACTCCCAGTCGACGGCGCCGGTGAGCGTGACGGAACCATTCTTGACGGTCGCGTCGACGCTGGTCGGCAGGTGCGCGTCCAGGAGCAGCGCCTCTAGCACATCGCCGCGCACCTCCGCGTCTTCGCGGCGCTGTTCTGTCAGGATCCTGACCTCGAGTTGGTTGTTGACGTCGATGACTCCGCGCACCCGCTCCGCGGCCTTCCCGGCTTCCCGCTTCTGCCGGAAGCTGCCGACGCTGCCCCGCAGGGTCACCACACCGTCCTCGGCAGAAACCGCGACCTCGCTGCTGTCGATCTTCGGGTCCCAGGCCAGCTCCTCGGAGACATAGCTGCGCAGTTCGTCATCGGTCATCGTGCTCACCTCCTTGTGGGTCTTGGCCTTCGGGTGTTCCTTGCCGGCGACCCGGGCGACGGCCACGAAGGTCGCACCAGGAAACGTAGGCACCGGGACGAACCCTTCGAATCACGGAAGTCCGTAAACGCCTGCCCGCACTAGCGCGGCGCCGGTCGGCGGGAGCCACCTGGCATCGCGCGCAGCGCGGCACTCCCGCCCGCGGCGCGGCACGGGCCAGCGGACTACGGAGTTCCGGGATTTCACGGCCGGGCGGGACTGCCAACCTTTGGCCATATCCACCCGACAGGCTCGGGCGGTAACTCTCCCAGGGAGGCTGCAATGGCACTATCGGATCAACTGTCGCGTCTGGCCGTGCGAGCCAAGCAGGCCGAGGACCGCTTCGCCACGGCCAGGACGCAGGCACGGGACGGACTCGAAGAGGACGTCCGGAAAGCTCGCGAGGACACCGCGGCGGCGGCCGAGAAGCTGCATAGCAATTCCGCCGCGGCGTCCGACCGGGCGGACGCGTGGGTCGAGGGTATCCAGCGGTCGTGGAGCGACCACGTCGCGGAGGCCCGCCGCCGGATGGACGCGAGAAAGGCCCGCCACGACGCCAAGGTCACGGAGCGCTATGCGGAGGACGCCGAGGACTACGCGGAATCAATGATCGCCCTGGCATACTCGGCGATCGAGGAGTCGGAGTACGCCGCCCTCGAGGCCGTGCTGGCCCGGCAGGATGCCGACGCGGCAAAGGCGGTGGAGTCCTGACCCCTGTGCAGCGCCGGTGGAGGGCCGTACCCGCTCTCCACCGGCCGGGCCGCGACCATCGACCCCTGGAAGGTCCCATGAAGCCCACCGCGCCGACAGGCCGTCCGCACCATCCCGCGGTGCTGGAACACCAGGCAGAGCGCGCGGCCAACGCCCAGCTGCGGCTCGCGGACGCGATCACTGCTTTCGCCGGCTCGATGCAGTTCGTCTACATCCACATCGTGGTGTTCGCCGTCTGGATGCTGTTCCTCGAGAAGAAACCGTGGCCCACCCTGACCCTGGCCGTATCCCTCGAAGCGATCTTCCTGTCGACTTTCGTGATGATCGGACAGAATCGCCAGGCCGCCTTCCAGCAGGTCAAGGCCGACCATGACTTCACCGAGCAGGAGTTGGAGCTCAAGACCAATACAGAGCTGACCCGACAGATCCACCTCCTCACCACCGAGCTGCACCGGCGGCTGATCGATGAGCCCAACACGTCCTGACACCGTCAATTGACGTCGATGCGGGACGACAACTCGCTGCGCGAGGTGATGCTCAGCTTCGGGGAGATGCGGCACAGGCGCGAGTCGACGGTACGCGGTGACAGGAACAGCCGCTCCGCGGATCTCCCGCTTCGACAGCCCCAGCCAGGCAAAGCCGCGTCGCCGACCGCGTCCGCGGCCATCCCAACCACAGGCATCGCGATGTCCTGCCAGACCTCGTGGCGGCGTCCGCCGGGACACCCGGAGCACGGCCAGGTCAGGATTTGCAGCGGCTCATCGAACGGACGCTGGCCAGCGACCGATGCTTCGAGAAGTTGCGATAGCGTCCGGGTCCCGGCCCGGTTGAGCTGACCAACCACCAGCGCGACACGCTGCGCGGATCTTCCGGCACCCGGCAAGCCAGAACATCGAGTGGCATGCCGTGGTCTCTCCCGGCTGCCGACTACGGATCCGCGGAAGTCCGGCCTCGCCTCGCTACCTGTTTCCGGGATTCGACCCAGCGGCGACGGCCCTACCGTCATGTCATACCCGCACAGACCGAAGGAGCTGGCCATGCTAAGCGACGCCGAGCAGCGGACACTGTTCGAGATCGAAACGTTGCTGCGGGTCGACGACCCGGCTTTCGTGCAACAGTTCGACACGCGGTGGCAGGCAACGCCTGCGACCCGGAGAACGATGGCGCTACTCACCATCCTCGTCGGCGCGATCCTCACCATGGCCGCTCTCGTGACCGGCACCGTGGTCGTGGCGGTCATCGGGCTGTGTGTCGTTGGTACCGCCGCCGGTTTCTTGGCCTCGCACCGAACCCGCCACTGACAACAGGAGAGTATCCCCATGTGTACCCACCATCCACGATGTCCGGACGCGTCCGCGCCTGACTGGTTCGCCGCACACACCATCGCGGCACATCCCGAACAGGGCTGGAGCCTGCTCTGCAACGGCGCGATCGTTTTCGACGATCTCGGCGCCCTGTTGCCCACCGGGCCTACGGCGAGGAGCATCCCGCCACCGGCGCGCACCGATGGCGCCAAGGAGTGCACCTTCCGTGCCTTCCCGACCCGGCGGGGACGGACCGAGGTCCTGCCGGTAGCGGCGTAACGCATCGCCATTACCTCTCCTGCAAAGGAATCGGGTGAGCAGCGCCGCTATCTGTGCCGGGCGTTCCAGCAGGAACAGGTGACCGCCTCCGGATACGACGCACAGCCGGGCGTCCGCGATCCAGCGGGCGAGGATCGCCCGTTGGCCGGCGGACGATCGGATGGTCGTCGCCGGACACGACGAACGTCGGCTGCCGCCAGAGCGCACAGCCAGGTCATACTCGTCCACCCGCTGATGCCGTGGAGCTGGCCGAGGTATCCAACGCCGAGGGCCACTCGACCGCGCGACAGATCTGTCCAGAAGGTCGTCCCGGTCCGCAGTGCCAGCAGCGCGCGGGTGAGCCCGTACGGCCGAACGTGGCCAGT
Source organism: Actinophytocola sp. (assembly GCF_036002505.1). Lineage (GTDB taxonomy): Bacteria > Actinomycetota > Actinomycetes > Mycobacteriales > Pseudonocardiaceae > DASYTH01. Next base: position 17,207 of record NZ_DASYTH010000337.1, read on the forward strand.
TCGCTACCTGCTCACCCCAGCGGCTCGGTGCCCTCTTCTGCTCGGCGCATGATCACCTCTGCCGGGCCGCTTCCGCTCCTCGCCGCTGCGGGGCTTCGGTACGGGTCGGCTTGCTACCGAGCTACGTCGCGGCACGCCGAGCGTCTCTGCCGGCCTTGATGAGCGTGGTTACCAGTCCAGGCCTGGGCGCGCGGGCAACTCGTGTGGTCGCTGGCGGCGGCGTAGACGATCGCGTCGGGCCGCACGGCGCGAACGCGGCGCGGTAACGGCGCATCCCTGGGAGGAGCGCATCGTCGGTGTCGACGATGGCGCCCGGGGCGGGGTCGACCCGGCCGGGACGACCCGCAGGCGGCACCCGGTCGGCTGTCCAGGCCGACCACGGTGCCGCCGTTGGCCTACGTCTTCACAAGCGATCGCGGCACTTTGGTGGTGCGTGAGCGCAGCCACTCGCCGAGCGCTTTCGCCTGCGCGTCCAGCCGCAGGGTTGAGGTGGCGCCGGTGCCGAGCAGTCCGCGGATGAGGAAGTTGACCGCGCCGAGGTTGGGCAACTCGTAACGCGAAATCGCCAGTTCGCGGGTCTCGGGAAGGAGGCGCCGCAGTTCGTCGACGGTGAGGGTCGACCTGAGCCACTCCCATGCGTCGCGGTTGCGTACCCAGACGCCGAGATTCGCGTCGCCGCCCTTGTCGCCGGAGCGGGCATGCACGATTTCGCCGAGTGGGACGACGACCATTTCGTCGGTGTACGGCAGCGGTTGCACTGGCGACGGTTCGACCTGCGGTGTCGCCTCGCCGCCGGCGCCGGGCAGGTTGGCGGGTGCAATGGTCTCGGTCGTGCCGTCATGGTGGTGGACTGTGTGTTCGAGCAGTCGTTGGTCGAGCAGTGCCGGCCAGTAGACACCGAATGCCGACCCGGCCTGCGGCGGGCCGAGGGTGTACAACCCGGGGTAGCTGGACAGGGCCAGCTCGACCATCCGCGACGAGAAGGCGCGCCCGGCGGCCTGTTCCGTGCCCTGCACGGCGATCCTGAGCAGCTCGGTTCCGGCGCTCTGGCGGTCAGAGTCGGGCTGGGCCTGCCCGATGCGGTCGACCGCCACCGCGTCGAGCCCGTCAACGGATTGCTTGTAGCGGTTGACGGACTGCTCGACGAGGGCGGCCTTCGCGTCGAGGTCGGTGCCGGTGAGCGCGAGGATCACGCTGTTCTCCCAGCCGCCGACTCCGGTGATCGCGACCTTGGTCGTCGCGGGTGGCGCCGAGCCGCGCACGCCGTGGATCTCGACACGGTCGTCGCCGACGTCGGTCAGCTGGGCAGTGTCCAGGTGGGTTGTCACGTCGGGGTTAAGGTAGGCGGGTTCACCGATCTCGTAGAGCAGTTGGGCCGCGACCGTGTCGGAGGTGACGGCGCCGCCGGTGCCCGGGTTCTTGGTGATCACCGACGTGCCGTCGGCGGCGATCTCGGCGATCGGGAACCCGGGCTGCGCGAGGTCGGCGATGGCCCGGAACCCGGAGAAGTTGCCGCCGGTGGCCTGCGGCCCGCATTCGATGACGTGTCCGGCGGCGACGGCGCCGGCGAGGGCGTCGTAGTCGTCCGGGGTCCAGCTCCACCACCAGGCGGCGGGACCGACGACCACTGAGGCGTCGGCGACGCGGCCGGTGATGACGATGTCGGCGCCGTTGTGCAGGGCGCGCGCGATGCCGAACCCGCCCAGGTAGGCGTTGGCCGTCAGGGGCTGGTGCGGCCAGGACGACAGGGCTTCGCCGCTCGTCAGGTGCGGCAGGGAGTGGCCCGCTTGCTGGAGCGCGCCGAGGCGGCCGAAGACGTCGTCACCGTCGACGTGGGAGACCCGCAGGTCGTACCCGTGTCGTGCGACGAGTTCGCGGGTGGCGTCGGCCAGCCCGGCGGGGTTGAGCCCGCCGGCGTTGACGACGAGCCGGATCCCGTTCGCGACGAGGTGCTCGAGCGCCGCGTCGAGGTGCCGCAGGAACGTCGTCGCGTACCCTTTGGTGCGGTCCTTGGCGCGCGCCTTCCCGAGGATCAGCATCGTGACCTCGGCGAGGTAATCACCGGTGAGGACGTCGATGCCGCCGGCTCGGGCCATGTCGGCCATGGCCGAAGCCCGGTCACCGTAGAAGCCGGAGCAGTTCCCGATCCGGATCGGACGCTGTGCCCTCATGGTCGCTCCCCCGCCGTCGCCAGCGGACGCTGGGTGTTCCGCGCCCCGGTCCGGCTGACCCGCACGGTCCCTTCGAACCCCACCTCGCCGGAGGGGTTCTCCTCGACGAGCTCAAGGGTCATGCCGTCGCCCTCGGTCTCCGTAACCCTGGCGGTGTAGGCCACCTCGGCCGGCGCGTAGATGGGCTTCCGCAGGCGGTAGGCGACGTTCGTGACCCGCCACAGCGGTCCGAGGCCCTCGGTGACGCAGCGCAGGGCGAGCGCCGCCCGGAGGTGGGAGTGCAGCGCGAGACCGGCGTGGCCCTCCTCCCGGGCGTAGGACTCGTCGAAGTGGATGCGGTGCGGGTTCCAGGTGACCGCGCTGTACCGGAACAACTGAAAGGGCGTGACGGTGTGCCGCAGTGGCGGCAGCACGTCTCCGACCTGGAAGGTGACGGACATTACGACTCCTGCACGGGGTTACGCAGCACCACGGTGCGCCGGTTGCGGTTGAGGACGGCACCGTCGGCGGACATGAAGGTGTTGAGGGTGGTGACGAACACGCAGGTGCCGGTGCGCGTCTTCTTGGGAGTCACCGCGTCGAGGGTGGTTTCGAGCACCACCTCGGTGCCCGCGGTCACCGGGTTGACCAACTGCATCTCTTCGCCGGCGCCCATCACGCGTAGCCCGAGGCCGCCACCCAGAGGGGTGTCAGCGTCGTCGGGGGTACCGTCCGGCTGGAGCCTGGCCTCGGGGGTACCCACACCCCATTCCACGATCGCGGCGAGCAGGTTCGGTGGCGCCACGACACCGGCATAGCCGGCCGACCGTGCCGCCGCCGGGTCGTAGTGGACCGGGTCGGTGGCGCCGATGGTCATCGCGTAGCGGCCGATCGTCACCGCGTCCAGCGTGCCGAGGCTGCGGCGCGACAGGACCGATCCGGTCCGCGGCTGTGTCTCGGCGTAATACACCGCCAGCGGCGTGCCGGGCTCAGGCGTGAAGGACATGCTGCGGCTCCTCCCGATCGGGGCGGAGTTCCGCGAGGACCTCCTGCGTCGACTGGCCCAACGTCTGGGCGGCCCGCAGCGGCCCCACCGGCGAGTCGCTGAGCCGCAGCGGAGATCCGGGGACCGGCACGCGTCCCCTGGCCGGGTGCTCTACGTACCGGATCATGCCGCGCTGGATCAGGTGCTCGTCCGTGTCGACCTCGCGGATCGATTTGACCGGCGCACACGGCACACCGGCGGCCTGCAGGTCCCGGACCAGATCGGCGCGCGTGCGGGTCCTGGTGTGCGACGACACCTCCTCGTCGACCGCGTCGATGTTGACGACCCGGTCCTTCTCGGTGCGGAACCGTGGGTCGTCGATCAGCTCGGGTCGGCCCAGCGCGGTCGCCACGCCGCGCCAGTGCCGCTCGGATATGCAGATGATCGCCAGCCATCCATCGCTGGCCGGGTAGATGTTGTACGGCGCGAGGGCCATGCCCGAGTGCCGGTTCCCGGTGCGTTCCGGTAGCTGCCGCGTGGGGTCGTTGTGCAGGGCGCCCAGGCTCGACGCCAGCATCGGGTAGATGGTGTCGTGCATCGACACCTCGACGATCTGTCCTCGTCCGGTGCGTTCGCGCTGGAACAGCGCCGCGCTGATCGCCCCGAACAGGTGGATGCCGCCGGAGAAGTCCACGAACGCGGCGCCCCCCTTGGTCGGTGGCCCGTCGGGCTGCCCGGTGGCGGCGGCGCTGCCCGACATCGCCTGCACGGTGATGTCCATGGCCGACATGTGCGCGTAGGGTCCGGTGGACCCGTAGCCCTTGCCCGAGGCCACGATCAGCCGCGGGTTGTGCTCGAGGAGTCGCGCCGGGCCGAGCTGGAGGCGCTCCATCGTGCCCGGCGCGAAGTTCTCGATGAGGACGTCGGCGGTTGCGACCAGGTCGAGCAGCGCCTGCCGACCGGCGTCGGTCTTCAGGTCGAGCACCACACTGCGCTTGTTGGAGTTGAGCATCACGAACTCGTGGGACTCGATCGGCTGATGCGCGCGGAAGCGCAATTGCTCACCGCCGGGTGGCTCGACCTTGATGACGTCGGCGCCCAGCTGCGCGAACAGGAGCCCGCAGTAGGGGCCGTTGTAGATCTGACCCAGTTCGAGGACCCGGACTCCGTCAAACGCCGGCATGAGTGCTCCCCTTTCCGATCAGGAGTTGACCACGTAGGTGGCGCCCGGGCGGATGTAGCCGACCGGCCCCAGGTTCTGCGCCGCCGCCGCGGCGTCGGCGAGGTACTTGACGGCGACCGCGTCGAAGACCGAGTGGAAGGTGCCGTCCTCGTTGAAGCTGACCTGCGCGCCCTCGATCCAGGCCAGGGCGATGGTGTCCTCGGTGTTGTCCGCCGGGGTGTAGAACGTGTGCACCGAACCGCCGGGCTCGTACAGGTAGGAGCCCGCCACCTGCGGCTGGTCGGGGTACTCGCGGTACATCCAGCGGCCCTGGATCGTCCACACCTGCGCCGGACCGGTGTGGTAGTGGAGCGGCAGCTCGCACCCGGGCGCCAGGGTGGCCAGGAAGACCCACTCTCCCCGTTCGGGGTCGAGGCGCAGGGGCTGGATGTGAATCCCAGGCGCGACAAGGTCCTTGAGCATGGGGATCTGGTCGATGTTGACGGACAGCAGCTCACCCTGCGGCAGCGCGACCACCGGCAGCGGGGCGCCGCTGTACGAGGTCGCGGGAGAGATTGTGGCGGTCATGATTCCTGCCTCTCAGTCATACGTATTTGCGTATTCGAAACTGGGTATACGTACGGTAGCAAGACCAACACCATGTGGCAAGACGTCGGGACCCGCCGAGGCAGGGTGCTAGCGTCACCCGCATGCCTGCCCACCCGCATCGCACTGTCGACCGAGTGATCGGGATCCTCGAGACCGTGTCCCTGAGCCCGCGCGGCGTGACCTTGGCCGAGCTGGCCGCCGCCCTGGACGCGGCGAAGAGCTCCATTCAGGAGCTGACCAACGGACTTCTCGCCCGCGGCTACCTCATCGAGGAAGATCGCCGGTTCTCCCTCGGACCCGGGCCGTTCATCCTTGCCGCGCGCGCGAACAAGCTCGCCGCGCTGTCACTCGATCACCGATTCGTGGCCGAGCTGCGCGAAGTCCTCGGTTGCACCATTTTCGTCGGGGTGCGCGTCGGGGACGCCCTCGTCTTCACCGACTACGCGGGTGAAGAGTCGCCCAGCCTGACGTTCGTCGCGCGCACCCACGCCCGCCGCCCCCTCTACACGAGCGCAGCCGGAAAGACCCTCCTCGCCAACGTCCCCGACGACGAGATGTACCGCCTCCTCGACCTCGCTGGTCCGGAGCAGGCAGGCGACGTCCGGCAATTCCTCGCCGAGCTTCCCGAGATCCGCTCCCGCCGGCTCGCCTTCAACCGCGCAGCCACGTTCGCGGACGCATTCGTCGTGGCCACGCCCCTGCTGGCAGCCGACGGCCGCCTGATCGCGGCGATCAGCGCAGCCGTCGACCCCGCGGAAGCGGATCATCTCGACGACCTCGGCGAGGAGCTCAAGAAGGCCGTCGCCACGCTCGGCCCTCCATACGGCCTCAAGGGCCCCTGAATAACCTGGACCGGGCCGCACTCGGCCGCCTGACCCGCGGGCTCGGCCCCGCCCGGGCATGCCGAGCTGGGTCGGTTCGTGTCGGGTGCTGAGCTGATCCATGGCGTGCAGCTTCTGTTCGGCGGCGACGACGGAGGCTTCGAGGCCTGCGATCTCGCCGAGCCAGCCCTCGCGTTGGGCCTCGGCGATGCGGGCCCGCAGGTTGTCGCGGATCTCGACGAGGCGCGGACGCTGGTCGGGGTCGGGCCGCAGGAGGGGGCATCCGGGACTTGCTCGCGGAGCGGCTGGACCAGGCGGCGTCACCCGACAGCCGGTTGTTCGTCGGCCCGCGCGGCGGCCGAATCAGCACGGCCGTCCTGCGCGACTCCACCCACTGGGACGAGGTGGTCACCGCGCTCGGCTACGAACGCCTGCCGCGGCACGACCTGCGGGCACACTGGGCTGACCTGGATGGCGGACGCCGGGGTGCCGGTCCACGTGCTGCGGAAGATCGCCGGGCACGAATCCCTGACCACCACCCAGCGAAACCTGCACCCCGGACCGCCAGCCGATCGACGCAGCCGGGACCGCGCTGAGCACTCACCTGTTGGCCCGCCGGTCCCAAATGGTTTCCCACTCCGTGTCGTGTGATCGGGGAGGCGAGCGATGGGCAGCATGGAAAAAAAGGGCCGCTGAGCTGGGATAACCCCAGCTCGCACGGACTCGCAACTACACGTTCATTCCCAGAAACACCGGCCAGCCACTCATGGAGAAATGTTGCTCGAAAGAGTTGGGATGTGATAATAGGTACCGCTCGAACCGCGGTGGACCCGGCGCACCAGAATGCGAAATAGTCAGTTCTGATCACCGGTGAACTTCTGCCGGTACATATGGCCACGTTACGGCAGCGGTGATGCTCGATCACATCTGGGCTCGCGGAGCAGAACTTCGACCGCTTGCCGCGCGATTTACCGGCCCTGCTTGAGGCTCTGGGTTGATCGGGAGTGTTGAGCTGCTAGAAGATCTCGCATTGCCAACCCTTTACCAGCAGACCGAATGCTGCCTCCTCAAGATCCCTTATGGAGCGAATCAGGTGCACACCCGCGCGTTGTTGCAGGCACTCGCTATCGGGGACTGAGCCGTCGGGCTTCCTGATATGCGAGCCAGTCTTCGAACGTAGTAGCAGCTATGCGAGCATTCGGTCCCGGAAGCAGGACGTTGCCTGCCATGTCGAGGCCCAGGATTGACTCCCACGTAGGAACGAGTTTCACCACGCGCCCCAGCGCGTGGTGCGTTCGGCGTGCCATGTCCACGAGGTCCTGGGGTTCGGGGCCAGCGACATCACGGTACCGTCCCTGCGGTGTTCCACCTGCGATGTCCGCAAGAACTTCGGCTACGTCAGCGGGTGCGATCGGCTGCACCAGCAATGGCGCGATGTAAGCCGTGCCGTCACGTTCGGTCCTGCTGGCCACCGTCGCGGCGAAGTCGAAGAACTGTGTGACGGGAACGATCGTCCACGGCACCTGTCCGGCGGATACGATGCGTTCCTGCTCCCGCTTGCCGAAGTAGTGCGCATTCCCTTCGATGCGGTGTAGCCCGACGATCGACAGCAGCACGTGGTGCTGAACTCCGGCTTGCTGCTCTGCTTTGAGCAGATTCTGCGCGGCGGTGGCGAAGTACGCCATGGTGGGCTCGCGGTCCGCGGGCGGCGCGCTGATCGCGTCGACGACAACTTCGACGCCGACGAGAGCCTCGTCGAGTCCTCCACCAGTCAACAGGTCAACGCCGTGTGACCGACTGATCGGTACGGGGTCGTGCCCGTGGCGGCGCAAAGCGGCCACAGCGAGGGATCCAATGTTGCCGGATGCTCCGGCGACGGCCACACGCATAGTTCACTCCTGTCTCGGATCCTACGTGAGTCCCACCCCCTCATCGTGGAACACCTCTCCGACCGTATGCCGCGACTAGCGAGCTCTGCCCGGGCCTCCTCGATGTCGGAGACGATCAGGTACAGGCCTGAGCGGAGCCGGGCGCGGCGGAGGTGACGCCCTTGCCGAAGATGATCGAGCATTCGGATCGTGGTGGTGTGAACTGCACGACCCGGTAGTTCTCACCGATGGTCGCGTCGATGTCCATCCGGAACCCGGCTGCTTCGTAGAAGCTCTTTGCCCGGTCGACGTCCGAGACGGGCAGGATGAAGAGTTCAAGTTTCAAGTCGGCTCGATCATCAGGAACCTTTCGCGACGTTGCATTGCGTCGTTTTCGTCAGTGGGTTGGTCCCGGCTCCGTTCGGTCCGTTTGCGCCGTTCGGGCGCGGCGAGTGTCACGGCGCCTCGGCATCGTTGATGCGAACAGCTAGCCTCGATGATTCGTGGGCTGCGTCTGCTGTCTCGACCCAGCTGCTTTCATCGCGTTGTGTCGATGGGTGGCGTGGCCTGGCATGGTGAGGGGCCGTCTGTCGCGGCGGTGGCGTGGTCTCCTGGGTCCTCCGGTCGTGGGGTCGGCGGCCGAGTGTGGTCAGCCGGGGGCGGGGATCGCCGCGATCCGGTCGAACGCGGCGGTGATCTGGGTGGCCCACGGCCACGTCGACGGGATGCGCAGCCAGCGGCGGCGTTGCCCGCGGGTCAGCCGGGCGGCGGTGTGCAGCCGGTAGCGCAGCCGTTTCGGCTCGGCTTTAGTAAGTTCGCCGTCCAGGGCGTGCAGCTGCAGCCAGCAGGCGATGAGGTCGGCGGCGATCGCGGCGGCGACGCGCCAGGCCTGGTTGATGGCGAACTCGCGCGACGGGAGCCGGCGCAGGCCGGTGTCCTTGGCGCAGCGGATGCGGTCCTCGACCCGGGCGTGGGCGCGGTGCGGGGCCTCCAGCCACTGCAGGGATCCGACGCCGGTGTTGGTGGCGAAGGCGGTGTAGCGCCAGCCGTCACGCGATTCGAACAGCGACAACTGGGCGCCGGGATGTGGGCGTTTCCCGGCGGACGATCACCCGCATCCCGGCCGGCCAGCCCTCCAGCGCGAGCAGTCCGGTCAACTCGGCCACTTCCGCGCCGTCGCGTATCCCGCCGTCGGCGTCGATCGCCGGCGTCCAGGCCGAGGCGGGCAGGGCGGTGATCGCGGTCCGTTCGGGTTCGCCGATGGACCAGCCGATCGAGTACTGCACCCGCCGCCGTCGGGTGTTCTGCCCGGTGAGCCAGTCCAGCACCGCGTGCGTGCCGGCCGCGCTGTCGCCGCGGATCAGCAGATCCCGCCGGTGCGCGGCCGGGATCTGGGCGATCGCCTCGGCCAGCACCTCGAGGTGGTCGGCGGCGGTGTTCGCCCCCGCATTACCGGGGCGCAGCCGGATCGTCAGCAGCTCACCGG
>NZ_DASYTH010000338.1:0-4039 GCF_036002505.1 Actinophytocola sp.
GACCCTAGCGTGTGACTTCTTCACCGTGGAGACGGTAGGCCTGACCAGGCTGTACGTGCTCTTCGTGATCGAGGTGCAGCGTCGCCGGGTACATCTCGCCGGGATCACGGGCCACCCCACCGGCGCCTGGGTGACTCAGGCCGCCCGCAACCTGCTGATGGACCTCGACGAGCACGCCGACCGGTTCCGGTTCCTGATCCGGGACCGGGACGCCAAGTTCACCGCCGCCGTCGACGCGGTATTCGCCGCGGCCGGGATCGAGGTGGTGAAGATTCCGCCGCGGGCGCCGAAGGCCAAACCGTTGGTTTCACACTGCACCTCTTTGGTTCGTTGCGATGGGTTGGGGTGTTTGCGCTGGCCGGCGCTTGGTGAGCGCTGGGTGTCCTTGGTGGCGGGTCGGGGGGTTGGGGCCGGGCGGGTCGTAGAGCATCTGGCCGTGGTCGTTGAAGCGGTGGCCGTTGACGAGGCCGGCGTCGCGCCAGGTTTTGACCGTGCCAGTGGACACGTTGAGGGCGGCGGCCATCTCGGTCAGGGTGAGCAGACCGGCCTCGCGCAGGCGTTGCTCGCGGCTGGGTAGCTGGTAGTTGCGGGCGATGCGGGCGACGGTCAGTTTGTGGAATGGGCGGCCCTCGCCGCTGGTCAGGCCGCGGTTGTTGAGGATGTCGGCGATCTCGGTGTGGGTGTGGTGGCCGAGCAGGTCGTCAACGGCGGCGACAACGTGGGGTGGGGTTTTTCGTAGCAGCCAGGCTGGTTTGAGGGTGGGCAGGGTCAGGGTGTGGTTCTGGCCGCCGGGTAGCCGCACGTGGCAGGTGATGGTGTCGGCGGTTTTGGTCACGGTGACATCGGTCAGGAGCAGGCGAGCCATGCGTTTGCGCTCGCGGTGAGGCGTGCGCGGGTCGTTGAAGATGGCGGGGAAATCGGTGACCAGTTGGCGGATGCGGGCCTGCTGCGCGTCGGTGAGCGTCCCGGTGGCGGTGTTGGTGGCTTGGTCGTAGGTGTCTTGGGCGTCGCGGTGAGCGCGGAGGGCGTTGTTCCAGTCGGCTTCGAGGGTGTCGGCGACCAGCCGGTTGGCGGGGTCGACGGCGAGGTAGCGGCGGCGGGCCAGGTCGGCGTGGTAGCGGGCACGTTCGACGGCGGCGGCGCGGAGTTGATCGGCTTGGTGGGCTCGGTGTTCGAGTTCGGCGGTGACGGTGAGCGCGGCTTCGACGGTCAGCGGGGTGAGGGTGTCGATGAGCAGGGCGCCGATGGCGGAGTCGATGCCGGCACCGGGGATGGTCTGGCAGTCGGGACCGGCGTTTTCGACCTTGTCGTGTTGGCAGACGTAGGTGGGTAGTTCGGCTCCGTCGCGGGCGAGGTGGTAGCGCACGGTCATGCGCCGTCCGCATCGGCCGCAGACGATGATGCCTTGTAGCAGGGCTGGTCCTTCGCGGGGCGGCCCGGCTTTGCGGTCGGTGCCGCGGGCGGCGGCGCATTCGGCCAGCCGGGCCTGGTTGGCGTCGAAGGCGGCGAGGGTGATGTAGCCGGGGTGGGCGGCGGGGATGAAGGCGATCTGTTCGTGGCGGGCGGTGACCGGCCGGGTGTGGGTCTTGTGGTTGGGGCCGAGGATCTGGCGGTGTCGGCCGAAGCTGAACACGCCGGCGTAGCGGGGGTTGTGCAGCACGCGCAGGACGGCGGAGTGGGTCAGCGGCGCCCAGTCCAGTTCTCCTTTGTGAGGGCCATTGCGGTGGCGGCGGGGAAACAGCAGCCCGGCGTTGGTGAATGTCTTGAGGACTGCGTGCGCGGATCCGGTGGCGTCGAAGGTGGCGAACAGGTGGGTGATGGCGTGTTGGACGGCCCGGTCGGGGTCGAGGACTACCTTGCCGAGCCCGTCGTAGGCCAGACCGACCGGCAGTGGGGTGATGAGTTCCCCGCGGCGGGCTTTGTTCAGGATGCCGCCGCGCAGCCGCGAGCGCAGGAAATGCAGTTCCGCTTCGCTGAGTTGACCTTTCATGCCGAGCAGCATGCGGTCGTTGAAGTCGGTCGGGTCGTAGAGGCCGTCCTCGTCGCAGATCAGCGTGCCGGACAGCCCGCAGATCTCGAGCAGGCGGTGCCAGTCGGCGTTGTTTCTGGCCAGGCGCGAGCATTCCAGGCCGAGCACGATCCCGGCCCGGCCCATGCCGACCTCGGCGACGAGGCGCTGGAACCCTTCCCGGTCGGCTGCCGACGCGCCGGAGTGGCCCTGGTCGATGTCGATGACGGTGACCTGCTCGGCGCTCCAGCCCAGGGCGATGGCCCGGCTTTTCAGGTCGTATTGGCGCAGGGCGGATTCGGTGTTGTTGAGTACCTGTTTGATCGTTGACTGGCGGACATAGAGGTAGGCCTGTCTGCGCAGATGGGCGGCGGTCACCTTGGAGGGCGAGTTTGCGGGCAAGGGCGCGGGCTCCTTTCTCGTCGTCGTGGGTGGTCAGCAGGGCCATTAGGTCGACACGAGGGTGAGGGCCGCGAGGATGTTGACAAGCTCGCGGGTCAACGCGGCGCAGGGAAGCGGGGGCGCGTGAGTCGCTGCGGGGGTCGGTGCGGTCGGGGTAGGGGTGAGTTCGGCGAGGACGTGTGTCCACGCGGTGAGGCCTTGGCGGGTTAACACGGCCAGACCGAGCGGGAACGCCTCGGCACGGGCGTGCAGGGCGGCGTGGCGCAGGTGCTCGTAGCGGGCAGCCGACCCGGCACCGGGGGCGTGGGCCTGGCCGGGATCGCGGCGCAGGCCCGGTTGGCCGGCCGCGGGGCCAGGTGCTGGGTGTTGCGCCTGTCCGCTCGCCGGGTTGGACATGTCAGCCGCTTTTGGATCGCCGCGCTCGGCGCCGGGCCAGCGCCCGTTCGATCGAGCGGGCGTGCACCCGCACGCCGAAGGCGCGCTCGATCGCGCCGGAAAGGTCGGCGGACCGCAGGCCGGGGTCGGCGGCCAGCGCGTCCTCGGCGAACGCGCACACCTCGTCGGTGAGCTTGTGCGCGCCCTTGGGGCCCGGCTTGGCCGGTACCAGCCCGGGCAAGCCGCCGTGGTCGAGCGCGGCCGCGGCCTGGTAGTAGGACTGCCGCGACAGCCCGAACCCGGCGGCCGCGACGGTGACCGGCATATCCTCCTCGCGGACCGCCCGCACCATCTCGTACTTGACCTGCGCCAGATCCCTCGCGTCGAAGAAGTCCGAGGAGGCGAACCGCTCGTCGGTGACCGCCTCGGGGTGGGGGTTCAGGCAGCGTGTCTCGCGCAGCGCGACCACCTTGGGGTCTTCCGGACGCCTACTCCGAGGCACGCCGCCCTCCTTCACACTGACCTAATGTCAGTGTAATTCTGCCGAGGACAAGCCCAAGAAGAACCCAGACACGCCGAACGGTCCGCGAAAATCCGTTCAGTGTCAGCCCAGGGCTCTGACGGATCGGGCTCCCAGAGGCTGACGGCTCCCACGGTAAGCGGCATAATCGTAATGACATTCACGGCGTAATTTCCTTGACACGCTGATCGCGGTCCGGCTGGGAGCGCAGGCCGTCCAAGAGGGCGGCCAGCCCGACCAGGCCATCAAGGGTGAACGGGCACCGACCCGCCGCAATGACCGCGAACGGGTCCTCGCCCACCACGTCGGTCCAGCTCGCCGGAAGGGAGAACAGTCGGCCGTCCTCGGCCCGGCAGTAAATCCGATCCTCTCCCCAGTTGCGCCGATGAACGACGAACTCGAAGTCACGACCGAACAGCGGGTGGAACCGGTGGATCACCCGGACACGTCGGAACCGATCCTCCTCATCCGGTGTAGTTGAATGCGTGGTCCAACTCGTACGCGGAACGCTGGGTGCGTACGGTCCGTCGCGAGTGCCTTGACCGGATGCTGATCTACCACCCGCGGCACCTGCTGGCCGTCCTGGGCGAGTTCGTCACGCACTACAATGAGCACCGTCCCCACCAGAGCCGCGATCAACGCCCACCCGACGCCACGGACACCGGGTCAGCCCTCGTTGACCTCGCCTCGGCGCGGGTCCGTCGCAGGAAGATCCTCAACGGGCTAATCAACGA
>NZ_DASYTH010000339.1:0-15113 GCF_036002505.1 Actinophytocola sp.
CAGCGTCTGCGCCTCGATCCCCTGCGCGGCGTCGACCAGCAGGACCGCGCCCTCACACGCCTCCAGGGCACGGGACACCTCGTAGGTGAAGTCCACGTGCCCCGGCGTGTCGATCATGTGCAGCACGTGGTCGCGCCCGCCGACCTGCCAGGGCAGCCGGACGTTCTGCGCCTTGATCGTGATGCCGCGCTCCCGCTCGATGTCCATCCGGTCGAGGTACTGCGCGCGCATGTCCCGCTCCTGGACCACGCCGGTGAACTGCAGCATCCGGTCGGCCAGCGTCGACTTGCCGTGGTCGATGTGCGCGATGATGCAGAAGTTGCGGATCTGCTCGGGCGCCGTGAACGTCGTGTCGGCGAACGTGGTCACTCAGATTCCTTATCGGGATCAGGGGCTACCCCTTCATCGTCCCACGTCGCCCCGGCTGCTCCGCGGACGCGCCGCGACGACACCCCCGGCGACGAGCCCGATCAGCACGATCACGAGCGGAATCGGGCCCACGGCGGTCACCACGTCGGACAGCACGCCCTGGACCTGGGCAGCCCCATCCACGACAGGGTCGGCGGCCTGGCCATCGGCGTGGTAAAGCCGCAGCTCGTAGAGCCCGTAGTAGCCCACATAACCGCCGGTGACCACCAGCAGCGCGCCGCCGACCCGCCCGACGTACGGCAGCACCCGCCGGAGACCGGTCGCCACCGCGGTGCTGGCCAGGGCCGCGCCGACGGCCAGCACGGCGACCACGACACCCATGCCGAGCGCGTAGGCGACGAACGCGAACGGCTCGCCACGCCGCAACGCGATCCCGGCCACCGCCAGGAACGGGCCGATCGCGCAGGACAGCGACGCGATCGCGAAGGCGACGCCGTACCCGAGCATGGAGGCGACCCGGGTGGTCGGGGCGCCCCGCTTCGGCTTGGGCAGCAGCAGGAACAGCTCCCGGCCGGCCAGCAGCAGGATCCCCATGACCACCAGGACGAGCCCGACCACGACGGTCACCACCGGCAGGTACCGCTGGAGTACACCGGCGAGCGGCGCGCCGAGCAGGCCGAAGATCCCGAACACGGCGACGAACCCGGCGGTCATCAGCCCGCTCGCGAGCAGCGCCCGCCCCACCCGGCCGGCCCGCGACGCGTCCTCGCCGGCCACCACCAGGGCCAGGTACCCGGGCAGCATCGCGAACCCGCAGGGGTTCACGGTCGCCAGCAAGCCGGCGAGCACCGCCAGCGCGAGATCGTCGGCCATCGGCGCTCAGCCGGCCAGCGCCCGCACCCGGTCGAGCAACTCGTTGGTGGGCAACTGCTTCAGCACCATCTCCACCGTCCCGTCGGCGGTGATGAACGCGTGCGCGGGCTGCTCGACCACGCCGAACCGCTTCCAGACCGCCGCGTCGGTGTCGGCGAGGTGCGGGAACGAGCCGAGGTCGTACTTCCGCACGAACTCCTGCATGGCCGGCACCTCGTCCTGCGCGGCGACCCCGAGGAAGGCGACCCGGCCGGCGGTCTCCTTCGCGGCCGCGGCGATGTCCTCGGCCTCACCCTGGCACCGCGGGCACCACGGCGCCCAGAACCACACCACCGCGGGCTTGCCGGCCAGGCTGGCCCCGGAGAAGTCCTTGCCGTCCAACGTTTTCGCGGTGAACCGCAGCTGCTCGGGCATCTTGACGCCGACGGCCCGGCCGCCCGACGCGGACCCTTCCGCATGTGCGCTGACCACGACCCGAGTCGACGCCAGCGGGGCGCCTGGCGACGCGCTCCTGGCTCCGCAGCCCGCGAGCGCAAGTCCCGCGCACATCACCGCCAACGCCAGGCGGACCCACGCCATGACCCGACCTCCTCGAAGTGGCCTCGGCACGCATCGTGCACCCAGGAACACGCGCCCGGGTACTTACCGGTTCATTACGCGCCGGGGGCGAGCCGGTTGTGCCATCCTCGGACAGGTGACCGAACCGGTGGTGGACGGGGAGACCGCCCGGGGATTGGCTCGGTCCCTCCGGGAGATCCTCCAGGCGGCCGAGCGTGTGCTGGCGCGGGACGGCGACTCGCCGCTGCTGCGCATGATCACCGAGCACATCGGGTGCCCGATCAGCCAGATCCCGAACGTGACCGAGCGCTGGCCCGCCTGGGAGCACGCCAACCTCCAGCGCGGTGTGGACGCCTACCTGGCCGAGCACTCCCCCGGTGCGGATTGGTTCGGGATCGGCGGTGCGCCCAAGATGCACACCGACCTGATGGACATGCTGACGATGGTGTCCGGCCCGCACATGTTCAGCCTGGGCCCGGTCGACTACACCAGCGTCGGGATCGCACCCGACCGCAGCATGGAGGCGGTGCAGTTCGGCCTGGTCCGCACGGCGGCGCCGGACGGGTCACCGGTCGTGCTCGGGGTGCGCGGACCGTCCGACTACCACCCGGAACCGACCTGTTCCCTGCAGGTGCTCGCCACCGCGCGGGAGACCGCGGGCGAGGTGCGCGAGTAGATCGTGCGGCTCATGAGCGAGCGGGATGTGTACCTCGGCCAGATTCTCACCTTCGGGGTGAGCGAGTTCCGTGGCAACTCCCTGCTCACCTTCCAACCACGACCGGAGCTGGCCGCGGACGAGGTCGTCCTGCCACCCGGGGTGCTGCGGACGATCGAACAGCACGTGGTCCTGGCGAGCGCCCGGACGCAAGCCCTCAGGGCGACCGGGCAGCATCTCAAGCGCGGGCTGCTGCTGCACGGCCCGCCCGGCACCGGCAAGACGCACACCGTCCGGTACCTGCTCGGCCGGCTCTCCGGCCGCACCGTGATCATCATGTCCGGCCGGGCGCTGCGCTTCATCGGCCAGGCCACCGCGCTGGCCCGCCGGCTGCAGCCGTCCGTCGTGGTGGTCGAGGACGTCGACCTGATCGCGCAGGACCGCTCGTTCTCCCCGCACGGCAGCAGCCCGCTGCTGTTCGAGTTGCTCAATGAGATGGATGGGGTGGGTGCGGACACCGACACCACGTTCGTGCTGACCACGAACCGGGTGGAGATCGTCGAGCACGCACTCACCGACCGGCCCGGCCGGGTCGACCTCGCCGTCGAGATCCCGCGCCCGGACGCCGATGCCCGCGAGCGCCTGCTCCGGCTGTACACCCGGGAGGCGACGCTGGACCTGCCGGATCCGGCCGCGATGATCGCGGCGACCGAGGGTGTCACCGCCTCGTTCATCCGCGAGTGGGCCCGCCGCGCGGTGCTGCGGGCGCTCGACCAGGACGGTCGGGCGCGGCTGGACCAGCCGACCCTGCGCACCGCCCTGGACGAGCTCCTCGACGAGCGCAACGCCCTGACCCGCAACATCCTCGGCGGCACCCCGACCGAACCCGGCGAGCACGCGGTGCCCCCACTCCCCTACCCACCCGCCGGCCAGGCCTTCATCGCCGAACCCGGCATCTTCCGGCCACTGCCCTGAACGCACTGAATGAGCCAGGCCGGGAAGCCGACCGAACTGGCGCGGTGTCAACCCTCGGCTACGTGAACACGGAACACGGCCACCCGAAACCGGGACACGGCTACGCGGAACCGGGACACGCCGAAGCGGTGGCCGCCGCCCGGGCGTGTCCCGCCTTCCGGTAGGCGTGTTCCGTCTCGGCGTAGTCATGTCCCGCCTTCCGGAAGCCAATCGCCCAATCACCCAGCCGCGGTTGACAACACGGCCGTTCCTTTAACTGAATGCGCCCGTTCATGGCACCTGGCTCCCCGGATGTTGCGGGCCGAGCAACATCTGCTGCGTTCGGGTGGACTTGCCCAGAACTGGCGCCGGCACGCTGGTTTGGCGAGGTCAGCGCGGCATCATCGGACCCATGCTGACCTCCGGCGGATACTCGGTCCGCGTCAGGATCATCGGCGAGGAGCTGCGCGCTCATCGCGAGGCGGCCGGGCTCACGCTGCGTGAGGCGGAGCAGAAGGCCGACATCGACAAGACCAAGCTCTGCCGGATGGAGAATGGGGAACGCCCGCAGAAGATCGAGGACGTGGCCTGCCTGCTCGCCGTTTACGGCGTCATCGGCGAGCAACGCCGGCATCTCCTGAACCTCACCCGCGAGGCAGACCGGCCTGGCCTGCTGCAACGCAACTCGTCTACGTTTGCTCAAAAGATCACGACGCTTCGGTTCCTGGAGTCCAGGGCCACTCGGTTGATCAACTTTGAGTGCCAGGTGATTCCCGGGCTGCTGCAGACGTTTCCCTATGCCGAGGCACTAATCCGCCATGGCGGCATGTTTGACAATGAGGTGGCCGCTGCACGAGCCATCGCACGCATCCACCGCCAGGGGGTGCTCCGAAAGTCCCGTGCGCCGCAATATCAGGCGATCATCATGGAAGGAGCGCTGCACAATCTCGTGGGCGACGACACGGTCATGCGCGACCAGCTCGTCTACCTGACCGAAGCGGCCAAACGACCCAACGTCAGCCTGCGGATCATCCCCGCCTCGGCCGGCAACCATCCGGGCGTCGACGGGCCGTTTCTCCGGCTGGACTTCGATCACCGTTCCGGCGTGGTCGTGCTCTGCAACCGCACCTCGAGCGTGTACCTGGAGAACGAGGAGGACCTCATGGATTGCGCCAACGTGGTGGTCGAACTGCTCAGCGTGGCGCTCGGCGAGGAAGAGTCGGTAGCCCTGGTAACGCGAATTGCCGCAACCTGGGGTGGCAGTTGATCAAGTGGCGCAAGAGCAGCCTCAGCGGTGGCACCGATGAGAATTGCGTCGAGATTGCGCACCTGCCGGGCGCCATCGCGATTCGCGACTCGAAGGACCCACGCGGACCGATGCTGGTGATTTCGGGCAGCTTCCCGGAAAACGTAGCGGTCAGGCAAGGCGGGTGACGTCCACCGAGACCTCGATGGCCGACGCCGCGCCGCCGGAGTAGGTGCCTTTCAAGGGGGACACGTCGGCGTAGTCGCGGGCCATGGCGACCCAGATGTGGCGGGGCCCGATCTCCACGTCGTTGGTCGGGTCGAAGCCCCACCAGCCGCCGGTCCAGGCCTCGATCCAGGCGTGGCTCTCGCCGCGGACGGTCTCGCCGATCCGCGCGTCCGGCTTGGGGTGCAGGTAGCCCGACACGTACCGGGACGGGATGCCGATGGCGCGCAGCACGGCCAGGGTCAGGTGCGCGTAGTCCTGGCAGACGCCCTCGCGTGCCTCCCAGGCGTCCATCGCCGAGGAGTGCACCCCGGTGGTGCCGGGCTGGTAGGTCAGCTTGTCGTGCACCCACTCGGACACCGCGAGCACCGCCTCCGCCGGCGTGCGGCCCTTGCGCAGCGACCGGGCGATCCCGGCGAGCTCCCGATGCTTCGGCACGTACGGAGTCCACTCGAGGTACTCGGCGTACCGGTCGACCACCGCGGACGATCGCAGGTCCGCCCAGGACGCGCCGTCGGCCGGCGAGGTGATGTCGCCGGTCTCCACCACGGCCGAGGAGACGATCTTCAGCTCGGTGTGCGGGGCATGCAGGTCGAACGCGGTGACCTCGGTGCCCCAGTAGTCGGTGTAGCGGTAGGAGCGGGTGGCCGGGGTGGTCTCCACGCGGCTGACCACGAGGTTCTGCCGGCGGTCGCTGCGCGGGGTGAGCCGGGCCTCGTTGTACGACTGGGTGACCGGCGACTCGTACCGGTACCCGGTGGTGTGGACCACGCGAATCCGCCAGTTCACAACGACACCTCCGCGTTGGTCCAGGCCACCCACGGCACCGAGTGGAAGTACTGCAGCGCAACAGCTTCGCCCACGTCCCGCACCATTTCCTGAATGGACTTCAGCCGCCCGTTGAGATCCGACAGCAGGTCGTCCGGCCGGAGGAACTCGAGGTCGCTGCGGGCCTTGCCGAGCAGCCGGATGGCCTCGCCCTTGGCGCCGACCCGGGCCGTCGGGCGATGGTCGAGCTGCTCGAGGCACGACTCCGCCTGGCGCAGCGCATGGAACACCGAGCGCGGGAACAGCCGGTCCAGCAACAGGAACTGCACCACCCGGCCGGCGTCCAGGGCACCCCGGTAGGTGCGCAGGTAGGTGTCGTGCGCGCCGGCCGAGCGCAGCACGGTGACCCAGCCCGGGGAGGACGGCTTGTCCCCGACCCGGGACATCAGCAGCCGCACGATCATGTCCACCCGCTCGACCGACCGGCCCAGCACCAGGAAGCGCCAGCCGTCGTCGCGGCTCATGGTCGAGTCGGCGAGCCCGGCGAACATCGCCGAACGCTCCTCGACGAACGAGAAGAACGCGTGCGGGCCGAACCGCTTCGCCTCGCGCTGCCGCTCCGGCACGGCGTTCCACATCGCGTTGATGCACTCCCAGAGCTCGGTGGAGACGACCTCGCGGGCACCGCGGGCGTTCTCCCGGGCGCTGGAGATCGACGAGACGATCGAGCCCGGATGGTCACGGGAGAACGCGACCAGGTCGGTCAGCGGGCGCACGTCCAGCTCGGCACCGGCCGGGGCGGTGATGCCCAGCACGGTGAGCAGCTGCCGGGAGGTCGCGTCCGCGTCGACGGTGGCGTCCTCCAGCAGGTGGTGCACCGACACGTCGAGAATCCGGGCGGTGTCATCGGCCCGCTCGACATAGCGGCCGATCCAGTACAGCGACTCGGCGTTGCGCGCCAGCATCCCGAACCACCTCCCTACTGCTGTTGCTGTTGCTGAGCGTGGCTGAGCTCCGGGCCCTGCTCCGGCGCGATCTCGTCGGGTGGCGGGCCGCCGGCCAGGCCCTTGCCGCTGAGCTCGGGGTCCGCCGTGGACGATCGGGCGGCGAGCACCCAGGTGTCCTTGGATCCCCCGCCCTGCGAGGAGTTCACCACGAGGCTGCCCTCCGGCACGGCCACCCGGGTCAGCCCACCGGGCAGGACGAACACCGACTTCCCGTCGTTGACCGCGAACGGCCGGAGATCCACGTGCCGCGGCCGCAGCCACTGGCCCACCTTCGTCGGCACCGTGGACAGCTGCACCACCGGCTGCGCGATCCAGCCCCGCGGGTTGGCCCGGATCCGCTTGCGCAGCGCGGAAAGCTCGGCGACGCTCGCGTCCGGGCCGAACACGATGCCGTACCCGCCGGACCCCTCCACGGGCTTGACCACCAGCTCGCTCACCCGGTCCAGCGCCTGCTCCCGCTCGTCCGGCAGCCAGCACCGCAACGTGTCCACATTGGGCAGCAGCGGCGTCTCACTCAGGTAGTACTTCAGGATGTCCGGCAGGTAGGTGTAGACCAGCTTGTCGTCCCCGACGCCGTTCCCGACCGCGTTCGCGATCACCACGTTGCCCGCCCGCGCCGCGTTGAGCAGGCCGGCGATGCCGAGCACCGAGTCCGGCCGGAACTGCACGGGATCCAGGTACTCGTCGTCGATCCGCCGGTAGACCACGTCGACCGGGCGCTCGCCCTGCGTGGTGCGCATGTAGACCGCGTTGTCCCGGCAGAACAGGTCCCGGCCCTCGACCAGTTCGACGCCCATCTGCCGGGCCAGCAGCGAATGCTCGAAGTAGGCGGAGTTGGCCACGCCCGGGGTCAGCACCACCACGTTGGGGTCGGCCACGTTCGCCGCGGCCGCCGCCCGCAGCGCGCGCAGCAGGTGCACGGCGTAGTCGCCGACCGCGCGCACCCGGTGCTTGGCGAACAGGTCCGGGAACACCCGGGCCATCGTCCGCCGGTTCTCCATCACGTAGGACACCCCGGACGGGCAGCGCAGGTTGTCCTCCAGCACCCGGAACACGCCGTCCTCGTCGCGCACCACGTCGATGCCGGCCACGTGGATGCGCACCCCGTTGGGCGGCACGAGGCCGGCGGCCTGCCGCTGGAAGTGCGCGCAGGAGGTGACCAGGCGCTTGGGCAGCACGCCGTCCCGGATGATCTGCTGGTCGCCGTAGATGTCGGCGAGGAACGCCTCCAGCGCGCGGACCCGTTGCACCAGGCCGCGTTCCAGCCGGGCCCACTCCCCCGCGGTGATCACCCGGGGCACCAGGTCGAGCGGGAACGGCCGTTCCTGGCCGGACAGTGAGAACGTGATCCCCTGGTCGACGAGCGCCCGGTCCAGCGCCTCCGACCGCGCGGTCAGCTCGGCCGGGCGCGCGGGTGCCAGCGACTCGTGCAGCCGGCGGTAGGCCGAGCGCACCGTGCCGTCCGCGGCGAACATCTCGTCGTAGGCCGCGGCGTGCGGCCGGTTCGGATCGAGGTAGCCGTCGAACAGCTCACCCGTCTCCCGGCGAGCCGGACGCCTGCGCCTACTCGATCGTTCCATCTGCAGATGATTACCTACGACCGGTGCCTCGCGCACCCGTTCCGTGGTCGTGGGATCATCACCCCCGCTGGTCGCGGCGCAACGGATGATCCGCGGGCACCTCGACCACGACGATGCGCAGCCCGTCCGGATCGGAGATCCACATCTCGTGCAGACCCCACGGCTCCCGGCGCGGCTCGCGCAGCACCGGGACGTCCCGATCCGCGAGCTCCCGCGCGGTCGCGTCGAGATCCCGGACCTGCAGCCACAGCACCACGTCCGGACCCGGCCCGGGCCCACCCTTTCCGGACACCTCGAGAAGACCGTTGCCCAGGAAGAACACCGTGCCGCCGGGGAACTCGCGGTACACCGCGAGCCCGAGCGTGTCCCGGTAGAACGCCAGCGACCGCTCCCGGTCCCGCGGCCGCAGCAGGATCCGGCTGCTCAGCAACTCCACGACCCCAAGGGTGCCGCATGAGCGCAGACCCCGAGGACGACCCTCGCCCGGCCCACGGTGCGGTCCGGCAGATCTACACGTCCTCCGCCGCCGACACCATCGCCTACGCCCCCGACCTCGACGGCCGCGCGGATCCCGGCGAGATCGTCTGGGCCTGGGTGCCGTACGAGGACTTCCCGGCGCGCGGCAAGGACCGCCCGCTGCTCGTCGTGGGGCGCAACGGCACCATGCTTCGCGGCCTGATGCTCTCCAGCCGGCATCCGCGGCCCGGCGACGACGACTGGCTGGAGCTCGGCGCGGGCGGCTGGGACCACGACGGCCGGGCCTCCTACATCCGGCTGGACCGGCTCTACGAGCTCGGCGAGCGGGACATCCGCCGCGAGGGCGCGGTGCTCGAAGCCGACCGGTTCGCCCTCGTCGCGGCCGCCCTGCGGGACCGGTACGGCTGGTCCTAGATGGCGATCGCGGCGACGCCGGCGAGCACCACGACCGCGCCGGTGAGCCGGCGCCGCGGGTTCGGCTCGCCCAGCACCAGCCAGGCTGCGAGGCTGCCGAACACGATGGAGAGCTCCCGGGCCGGCGCCACCAGGCTCACCGGCGCGAGCCGCAGCGCGAACAGCACCAGCAGGTAGGCGAGTTGGGCCAGCACCGCGACCATGACCACCGCCCGCCAGTGCGACCGCCACAGCGTCCCCAACTGCGCCCGTCTGGTCAGCGCCAGCGGGCTGAGCAGGACGAACTGGCACAGCCCCGAACCGATCAGCAGGGCCGCCGGCGGCACCGCCAGCGCCGTCACCGCGCGCGCGTCCCACAGCGTGTAGGCGGCGATCACGGCACCGGTGGCCAACCCGTACAGCGCGCCCGCGGACCAGGTCATCGCCGCCGAGCCGAGGCCGCCGATCACCAGGACACCGGCGACCACCGCGCCCGCCCCGACCAGCGCCAGCACACCCGGCCGCTCGCCGAGCAGCGGGATCGCGGCCAGCACGGAGAGCATCGGGCCGGACCCGCGAGCCAGCGGGTACACCACCGAAAGGTCGCCCACCGCGTATCCCCGCTGCAACAGCAGGAAGTAGCCGACCTCCAGGACCCCGCTCACGGCCATGGCGAGCAGCCAGACCGGCTCCGGCGCCTGCCCCGCCACGACCAGGCCGACGACGGCGAGCGGCACGAAGATCGCCGCGCTCACCGCCGTGAACAGCCAGACGAACGCCGCTCCCGCACCGGCGACCCGCTTGGCGCACAGGTTCCATCCGGCATGGGCCAGCGCGGCGGCAACGACGAGGGCAATGGCGGTGGGGTGCATGGTGAACATCATCGGAGCACCGCGTCCTGCCAAGATGGTCCGATGCACGACTACGCCGCGCTGTACCCGAGCCTGCGCTTCGCCGACCTCGGCGGCGGGGTGCTCGAGGTGACCATGTCCGCGCCCGGCCGGCTGAACGCGGTCGGCCACGAGGGCCATCGCGAGCTGTGCGAGGTCTGGACCACGATCGACCGTGACCCGGACGTGCGGGTGGCGATCGTCCGCGGCGAGGGCGGCGTGTTCTCCTCCGGCGGCGACCTCGACCTGGTGACCGACATGTCACAGGACTTCGCGGTGCGCATCCGGGTGCTCCGCGAGGCGCGGGACCTGGTCTACAACGTGATCAACTGCGCGAAGCCGGTGGTGTCCGCGATCGAGGGTCCGGCCGTCGGCGCGGGCCTCGTCGTCGGCCTGCTGGCGGACGTGTCGATCGCGGCCCGGGACGCGCGGATCATGGACGGGCACACCCGGCTCGGCGTCGCGGCGGGTGACCACGCGGCGATCATCTGGCCGTTGCTGTGCGGGATGGCCAAGGCCAAATACCACCTGCTCACCTGCGAACCGGTGTCCGGCGAGGAGGCCGAGCGGATCGGCCTGGTGTCGCTCTGCGTGGAGCCGGCGGACCTGCACGAGACCGCCCGCCAGGTGGCCCGCCGGCTCGCTTCCGGCTCGCAGAGCGCCATGCGGTGGACCAAGTACGCGCTCAACAACTGGCTCCGGGTGGCCGGGCCGATCTTCGACGCCTCGCTGGGTCTGGAGTTCCTCGGCTTCTCCGGGCCCGACGTCACCGAGGGCGTGGCCGCGATCCGGGCGAAACGGCCGGCCCAGTTCTCCGGCCCCGCCTCGGAGTAGTCCTCACGCCTAATCCTTCCTTGGGCAAGCCCCCAGACCCCGGAGGGGGCTCAGCCCCCACACCCCCCTTTGTTATCCTTGCTCGTCCGTGCCGTGCGGCATTCCGTTCTGGAGGAAGCCCGCACCCGCGGGGCCGGCAACACGCTGCGGCACGGGCATCCATGATCGACATCGAGGAGTACTTCGCATGGCCAACATCAAGTCCCAGATCAAGCGGATCAAGACGAACGAGAAGGCGCGGCTGCGCAACAAGTCCGTCAAGTCCTCGGTGAAGACCGCGATCCGCAAGTTCCGCGAGGCCGCCGAGGCAGGCGACAAGGAGAAGGCCGTCGAGCTGCTCCGCGACGCCGGCAAGAAGCTCGACAAGGCCGCCAGCAAGGGCGTCATCCACGCCAACCAGGCCGCCAACAAGAAGTCGGCAATGGCCAAGCGCGCCAACAGCCTCTGATTCTGAGCCTTCCCTGGGCGGCCCTGCCCGGCAGGGCCGCCTTTCCGTATGCGCTCAGTCCGTGTGCCGGTGTGCCTTGGCCAGTCTCAGGATGGCGTTCTGCAGGGCGTAGTCGGGGTCGGCGGCCACGCCCTTCACGTCGGCGTTGACGTCGGCGACGATCTGCATGGCGTCGGCGAGTCCGGCCGGGTGCCAGCCCTTGGACTGGGCCAGGGCCTTGCGCACCTTCCAGGTGGGCATGCCCAGCTCCGAGGACAGCCGGAAGGGGTCGGCGCGCCCGGCCCCGGCGACCTTGGCCACCGTACGCACGGCGTCGGCGAGCGCGTCGGCCACCAGCACGTGCGGCACGCCGAGCTGCATGGCCCAGCGCAGGGACTCGAGCGCGGCGGCCACGTCGCCGGTGATCGCCTTCTCGGCGACCGCGAACCCGGTCACGTCGGCCCGCCCGCGGTGGTAGCGGCGCACCGACTCGGCGGTGACCGGGCCGTCGGTGTCCGCGACGAGCTGTGCGGCGGCCGCGGCCAGCTCCCGCAGGTCCGAGCCGACGGCGTCGATCAGCGCGACCACCGCCTCGCCGTCGCTCTTGCCGCCCGCACGCCGGATCTCGTTGCGCACGAACGCTTCCCGCTCGGCCGGCTTGGTGATCTTCGCGCACTCGGCGACCGCGGCACCGGCCGACTTCAGCGCGGCGACCAGATCCTTGGCGGGCTTGCGCCCACCACCGCTGTGCACCACGACGAGCACGACCCCGTCGGCCGGCTGCCGGGCGTACCCGGCGATCGCGCCCGCGATCTCCTGCCCGGCCTCGTGCGCGCCGTCCAGCACGATCACCCGGCCCTCGGCGAACAGCGACGGGCTGACCAGTTCGGCCAGCTCCGGCGGGGTGATATCGGGTACCCGCGCCCTGGTCAGCTCGGCCGCCGGGTCGGCCAGCCGGGCGGCCTCGAACGCCGCCCGAATGGCCCGCTCGACCAGCAGCTCCTCCTCGCCGAGCACAAGTTGGACGGGCACCGGGGTGACGGCCGGCGCGCTCACCGGCAATGTCCCTTCACGGCGCCAACTCTGCCAGAACGGCGGCGCGGCGCCCGCGCGGACACCTCCGAACGTGCGCACTGTTCTCGAATCCTGGACAACCGGTTGGCTCGGCCCTGCCCGGGTGCCGTACCGTGTCGAGAGGGCCCGGCCAGGCGGCCGGCCCGACGACAACTGAATACAGCTCATCCAGAGGGGCAGAGGGAACGGCCCGACGAAGCCCCGGCAACCGGCGTGAGCCATCGCGTACTCGCGAGGACCGCCACGACCACGGTGCCAATTCCGACCCGTCCGCGGGACAGATGAGGAGAGGACCTCGCGATGACGACTGTCAGCCTGCCCCACACCACCACGTTCGACCTCGGCCCGGCGCGTGCCCTGTCCTGCCGGGAGTGCGGGCACCGGATCCTGCTCGCCGCCGAGTTCGCCTGCGCCGAGTGTTTCGGCCCGCTCGAGGTGGCCTACGACTTCGGCACGGTCACCCGGGCGGACATCGAGTCCGGACCCAGGTCCATCTGGCGCTACCGCCGGCTGCTGCCCGTACCGTCCGATGTGGACACTTACCCGAACACCCAGCCCGGCCTGACCCGCCTGGTGAAGGCGGACCGGCTGGCCGCCGCCCTGGGCGTGCGCTCGCTCTGGGTCAAGGACGACACCGGCAACCCCACCCACTCGTTCAAGGACCGGGTCGTCGCCGTCGCCCTGGCCGCCGCCCGGCAGCTCGGCTTCACCGTGCTCGCCTGCCCGTCCACCGGCAACCTCGCCAACGCCGTCGCCGCCGCGGCGGCGCGCGCCGGCTGGCAGTCCGTGGTGCTGATCCCCGCCTCCCTGGAGCGGGCCAAGATCCTCACCACGGCCGTCTACGACGGCGCGCTGATCGCCGTCGACGGCAACTACGACGACGTGAACCGCCTCGCCACCGAGCTGGCCGCCGAGCACGAGGACTGGGCGTTCGTCAACGTCAACGTGCGTCCCTACTACGCCGAGGGCTCCAAGACGCTCGGCTACGAGGTCGCCGAGCAACTCGGCTGGCGCCTCCCCGGCCAGATCGTGGTCCCGGTCGCCTCCGGCGCCCAGCTGACCAAGGTGGACAAGGGTTTCCGCGAGTTCGGCGAGCTCGGCCTGGTCGAGCCGACCCCGTACCGGGTCTTCGGTGCCCAGGCCACCGGCTGCAGCCCGGTCGCGGCCGCCTTCAAGGCCGGCCACGACGTGGTCAGCCCGGTCAAGCCGAACACGATCGCCCGCTCGCTGGCCATCGGCGCCCCCGCCGACGGCCCGTACGTGCTGGACGCCGTCCGGCGCACCGGAGGCGCGGTCGAGGACGTCTCCGACGATGAGATCGTCGCCGGCATCCGCCTCCTCGCCCGCACGGAGGGCATCTTCGCCGAGACCGCCGGCGGGGTCACCGTCGCCACCGCCAAGAAGCTGATCGACACCGGCCAGCTCGACCCCGATGCCGAAACCGTCCTGCTGATCACCGGCGACGGCCTCAAGACCCTCGACGCCATCCAGGACTGCGTCGGCCCCCGCGCCACCGTCCCGCCCTCCACCGAAGCGGTCCGCCAGGCCCTGCAGGACCGCCTCTCCGGAATTTGATGCGGTCGTTGCGTTCTCGGGGAACGCCGCGGTTGTCAGGTGAATTGTGGCTGGGTGCCGTCACGGTCCCCTGAGGTGCGGTTGATTGGGGCGAGGCAAGCCGGAACGGTGCGGCCGGCCGTCAGGCGTGGGGTGGTGCTCGCGGGTGACCTCGGACGACGGGTCGCGGGCCGCCGGCGCCCGGCACGATGGCGCTGTCGCCGGCCGTGTCGGTGCGCAGCACCTGGCTGCCGCGCCGGGTGAGGAAGCCGAGAGTCTGCGGGCTGGGGTGGCCGTAGCGGTTACCGGCGCCGACGCTGACCACGGCGACCCGGGCGCGGGTCGCGTCGAGAAAGTCGGGCGCGGAGTAGCGGGAGCCGTGGTGCGGGACCTTGAGGATGTCGGCGGTCAGGTCGACCCGCGCGGTGAGCAGGTCGGCCTGGGCGGCCAGCTCGATGTCGCCGGT
This sequence comes from Actinophytocola sp., assembly GCF_036002505.1. GTDB lineage: Bacteria > Actinomycetota > Actinomycetes > Mycobacteriales > Pseudonocardiaceae > DASYTH01. Next base: position 14,351 of record NZ_DASYTH010000339.1, read on the forward strand.
CAGCAGGACCCGGCCGGCCGGAGTCAGCGCCCGGAGTACCAATGACGAGTTGTTGATCTCCGTTCCGTCCGCGCCGGCCCGCGGCTGCGCCTCGGCCGGGCGCGGACCCAGCACCTCGATGGTCAGGCCGGGCCAGCTCAACCGCTGCCCGGCGGCGAGCTGGACGACCGGGACGCCGGCCCGGGCGGCGTCACCGGACACGTCGCCCCACGCCCAGCCGGGGACCCGCGCCGGGCCAACCGCCACGCCACCGACCGCCCGGCCGGCGAGCACCGCGGCCAGCCCGCCGATGTGGTCGGCATGCAGGTGACTCATGATCACCAGCGGCACGCTGCGGACGGCGAGCCGGTCCAGGCAGTCCGCGACCGGGCCGGGCTCCGGTCCGGTGTCCACCACGACCGCCCGGCCGGCGTCCGCGGTCGCCAGGACGACCGCGTCGCCCTGGGCGAATGACGCACAATGGCACCATGAGCACTTCCAAGCCCCGGGCACTCTCGGTGGTCCGGCTGTCCTCCCTGAGGGACGAGAGCACCAGCCCCGAGCGGCAGCGCGAGCACAACCTAAGCACGATCGATCGCAACGGGTGGACCCTGGCCGGTGAGGCGGAAGACCTGGATGTTTCCGCTACTCGGTACTCGCCGATGGAACGGCCAGAACTAGGAAACTGGCTCGGGGACCGGGCCAGCGAGTTCGATGTGATCGTGTTCTGGCGGCTCGACCGGTTCATCCGGTCGCTGTTCGACTTCACCGAGATCATCCGGTG
>NZ_DASYTH010000340.1:0-17419 GCF_036002505.1 Actinophytocola sp.
GGGCCACCGCCACCAGAGCACTCATCAGCGCGGCGATACCGAACGCCGACCTGGTCAACGCGGAAACGATAAGCATCTGGACAACGTTGCAGACACACGTCCGCGTCCTACTCAACCATCTATCGCCCGATCACCCCGACACTCTGATCACACGCCACGACCTGGCGGGCTGGACCGGCCAGGCAGGGGATCCAGCTGGTGCCCAAAACCTATTCGCCGAGCTACTCCTCATCCAAGAGCGGGTCCTCGGCCCCGAACACCCCGAGACCCTGACCACCCGCCACAACCAGGCTTACTTCACCGGCGAAGCCGGTAATCCGGCCGGCGCCCGAGACATGCTCGACGAACTACTCCCCATCCGTGAGCGAGTCCTCGGCACCGACCACCCCGACACCCTGACCACCCGCCAAGAGTTGGCCCGCTGGACCGGCCGGGCCGGGGACCCAGCTGGCGCCCGAGACTTGTTCGCTGAGCTGCTCCCCATCCGTGAACGGGTTCTCGGTGCCGACCACCCCCGCACCCTACTTACCCGCCACGAGATGGCGCACTGGACTGGCCAAGCCGGAGACCCAGCCGTCGCCCGAGACTTGTTCGCTGAGCTACTCCCCATCCAGGATGGGATCCTCGGCACCGACCACCCCGACACCCTGCTTACCCGCCACAACCTGGCGTACCGAACCGGCGATGCTGGGGATCCGGCCGGCGCTCGAGACTTGCTCGCCGAGCTACTCCCCATCCGCGAGCGAGTCCTCGGCACCGACCACCCCAACACCCTGAACACCCGGCACAACCTGGCGCACTGGACCGGCCAGGCCGGAGACCCAGCCAGCGCCCGAGACATGCTCACCGAGCTACTCCCCACCCGCGAGCGAGTCCTCGGCACCGACCACCCCAGCACCCTGAACACCCGCCGCCGGCTGGCGTACTGGACCGAACGGATCGGTCGACCGGACGACGAAGAGGACGCCTGATCGACAGGGCGATCCCGGTGTGTCTCGCGGTCAGGTAGCCGTGTTACGCGTCTGCGTAGCCGTGTGACGCATTGGCATAGCTGTGTGGCGCGTTGGCGTAGTCGTTGCGGCGTTTCCATGAGGGGATCGGGTCGCCGGGGTCTTCGCCTCGGGCGTAGGCCGCGCACCGGCGGCAGGTGTAGACCATGTCGTCGGTCCATCGTTGCATCACGCGGAGCCAGACGTGATCTCTGGGCAGATCGTCGGCTTGTCGCTCGAGGTGCCACTGGTAGAAGTCGGCCCATTCGTCGTAGGCCACGGACTGCTCGGCCGGGCTCAGCGATGGTCTGGCCCAGAGGCTCCAGAGTGGCAGCTTTGCCGAGATCCAGCCGGTCGGCTCGGCCTCCAGGTAGTGCGCGATGTGCGGGAACCGCTCCTGCAAGATCACTAGGCACTCCACTTCGTGGGTTGTTGACGGTTGTTGCACGATGATGTGCCTACACTCTGGACGCCGCAACGGTTCGGGGCGGCGACGGCACCGGCAGGAGGGGGCGAAACCATGGATATGCTGCGTTGCATGGCCGGCAACGGGGCGACAACGTGAGGACTCCGAAGGCTCGGGCACTGGGCAAGGCGTTGCGCAAGGTGCGGGAGGAGAGGGGTTACGGCCTGCGCGAGTTCGCCAAGGTGCTTGAGCGTGATCCTGGTGTGCTGTCCCGGTGGGAGAACGGTGAACGGATTCCCTCCCCCGACCAGGTGGCCCAGTACCTCACGAGGCTGGAGGTAATCGGAGACCCGTACGAAGAGATCATGGAGCTGACGCGGGCCACGGACGAACCCCGGTGGTTGGCGATCAGCCTGCCCGAGCAGCGGCAGCAGTTCGACGCGCTGCTGGATTTCGAACAGCGGGCGACCGTGATCACCGTTCTCGCCCCACTGCTGATTCCGGGGCTGCTGCAAACCAGCAGCTACATCCGATCGATCATGTCGGCGGGCGAGGTCCCGGATCGCGAAGTCCCGAGACGGATTGCCATGCGGATCGGCCGGCGGGACGTGCTGACCAGGCGGGAGCCGAAACCGGTCCGGTTGGCCGCATTCGTTGGCGAAGCGGCACTGCGTCAACTCATCGGCACACACGAAGTCATGGCCGAACAGCTCAGGCACCTACGGGATGCGATGACGTGGCCGAACGTGGACCTCCGGGTCATTCCCTTTGACAGCGGTTGGCATCCCGCGCTCGAGGGGCTGTGTTTGGTCATCGATTCCGATGAGTCAGACCCGGTTGTACACCTCGAACTCCGAGATTCCTTGTTGTTTCTCCACGAAGAGGATGACGTCAACCGCTACCGTCAGGCCGTCGAAAAGGTGGAGCGGGTGGCGCTCGGCCCACAGGACTCGGCAGAGGTGATCGCCGAATACATCAAACGATGGGAGAATGCCGAATGACGGAACGCCAATGGCGCAAGTCAATCCGTAGTACGGGCGGCGATAGCTGTGTCGAAGTCACGCTCATTGATAGTGGCGCGGTGCGCGACAGCAAGAATCCCACCGGCCCGATTCTCGCCGTCGACCTGCCCGGCCTACTGGCCGCGGTCAAGGACGGTCGACTGGACCGCTGACGCGGCCCTAGTGCGTGAGTTATCGTGGTGGCAAGCGTTCCGGGACGCTTGCGGTCCGCGCGAAGGGCTGAGCCCGCCCGGGGTCTGTGCGAGGGTGATCGACAACGTTCGGATCCTCCTTTCGGCCTGACGATGCGGACGGCAGGCGCATCCCGGAAGGAGGCCGTGATGGCCGCCCATTCTGTACCCCTCAACCTGGAGCAGCTCCGCAAGCGAGCCAAAGAGCTCCGGGATCTCGTTCGCGCCGGCCACCCCAAGTTCATCGGGGCCGCGCGCGAGCTGCATCCGCGCTGGGCCGACGTGTCCCCCACCGACCCCGCGTGGGCCGGGTTCACCCTGGCCGACGCGCAGCTGGTCGAGGCCCGCTCGAAAGGTTTCCCGAGCTGGCGCCGGCTCCGCGAGTACGCCGGCATGCTCGCCCGGTACAGCCGGGCCCCGCAGCGTCACCCGGCGACCGGCCGCGACCTGGCCGGCGATTTCCTGCACCTGGCCTGCCTGACCCACTGCGACGGCTGGAACGCCGGCGCCGGCGAGGAGCCCGACGGCCTGCACCGGCAGGGCGAGGCCCGCCGAATGCTGGCCGGGCACCCGGAGCTGGCTTCGGCCACCATCCACACGGCGGCGGCGGTCGGCGACATCGCCGCGGCCACCGCGCTCCTGGCCGCGGACGCGTCGCGGGCCAGCCAGGTGGGCGGGCCGCACGGCTGGCCGCCGTTGCTCTACCTGGCCTTCGCCCGGCTGAACAGCACCGCGGCGGGCCATTCCACGCTGGAGGTGGCCCGGCTGCTGCTGGCGCACGGCGCGGATCCCGGCGCCGGCTACCTGCCCGACGGCGAACCACCCCCGGTGACCGCACTCAGCGGCGCGTTCCGCGGCGGCCGCGATCCGATCCACCAGCCGGCGCACCAGCACAGCCTGGCGCTGGCGCGGCTGCTGCTCGATGCCGGCGCCGACCCCAACGACCAGCGGGCCCTGAGCAACGCCTGCGAGCACCCGCACGACGACGACACCGGCCTCGCGCTGCTGCTCGAATACGGGCTCGGCCGCGGTTCCGGCGGGGTGTGGGCGGCCCGGCTCGCCCACGATCCCCGCCGGCAGCTGCCCAAGGGGGCGCCGGCCCCGGTGCGCCTCACCCTCACCCCGGCGCAGCTGGTGCAGGCCGAACTCCGCTACTCCGCGCAGTGGAACCTGCCCAACCGGGTCCGGCTGCTGCTGCGCCGCTGCGCCGAGACCGGCATCGACATCAACGCCGCCAGCGCCGCCCCAGGAGGCCGTGACCCCGGCCCACCCGCCTACACACTTGCGGCGGCGTGCGGAAACACCGAGATCGTCGACCTGCTCGCCCAAGCTGGGGCGGTGGCCGCGCCGCTGGACCCGACCCACGAGTTCGTCGCCGCGTGCCTGCGCGCGGACCGCCCGGCCGTACAACGGCTCCTGGCCGCCGACCCCGGCCTCGCCGAGCGGGCCCGCACCGTCTCCGGCGTGCCCGAACCACTCCACCTGGCCGTCGCGCTCAACCGGCCCGAAGCCGTCGCGCTGCTGGCCTCGCTCGGCTTCCCGCTCGACGAGGACTGGCACGGTTGGGGCGCACCGCTCGTCGCCGCCGTCCTCGGCGGCCATGTCGCCGTCGTGAAACTGCTCGTCGAGCTCGGCGCCGACCCCACCGCCGAGATCCTCGACGACACGGATCCGTCCGCCGAGCTCATCCCGCACGAACGCACACCCCTCGGCCTGGCCCGGTACCTGCGCCACCATGAGGTGGCCGGCTATCTCAGCAGTCTCAACCGGGGGTAGAGATGGTGCGGTGAATGCGTCGTTCCGCGCGCCCGGCGCGATGAACGACGCATTCATCGCACTAGTCGCGTTTGGTGATGTGCATGGGAAGTTCACCGCTGATGCGGAGGGTGAGCATGGGTTCGCCGACGACCTTGTGGTCCGGGTCGAGGGAGAGGCGGAGCTCTCGGGCGATGAGGGCGATGACGAAGATCGCCTCCATGGTGCCGAGGGTGTTGCCGATGCAGAAGCGGGGTCCGGCGCCGAACGGGATGTAGGCGTAGCGGGGGCGGCCCGCCACGTTCTCCGGCAGGAAGCGCTCGGGGTCGAACTTGGTGGGGTGGTCCCAGTAGTCCGGGTGGCGGTGGAGCGTGTAGGGGCAGATCAACACGTCCGCGCCGGCTTTGACATGGAAGCCGCCGATGGTGTCGGCTTCGCGGGCGATGCGCGGGATGATCCAGACGGGTGAGTAAAGGCGCATCACTTCTTGGACGACCATGGTGGTGTAGCTGAGCTTCTTCAGGTCGTCGTGGGTCGGGAGGCGGTCACCGAGGACCTCGACGGCTTCGGCGTGCACGCGTTCGGCGACCTCGGGGTGCTTGTCCAGCAGGTAGAACGTCCAGCTGAGGGTGCTGGCCGTGGTTTCGTGGCCGGCCAGCAGCAGGGTGTTCATCTCGTCGCGGATGCGGGTGCGGCGGACCTGGGGGTCGCTTTCGGACTTGGTGGCCTCGATCAGCCGGGACACGACGTCGTCGCGTTCGGCGCTGACCGGGGCCTTGTCCGCCACCAGAGTGTCCACCACGTGCTGCAGATCCCGTTGGGCCCGGCGGAAACGCAGCTGCCCGGGCAGCGGAATCCAGTGTGGCACGGTGGACAGCGACATCATCTCGAAGATCGCCTGGTCCTGGACGTGCTCGAAGGACTCGCCGATGGACTGGAACTCCGTCAGATCCGCGTCGAGCAGGGTGCGGCCGAGGATGCCGAGGGTCAGCTCGGTCATCTCGTGCCGCACGTCGACGGGGCCGCTGTCGGCCCGCGCCCGCAACCGGTCGACCATCGCCGCGGCCTCCTCGGCGATGGTGCCCGCCTGCTTGGAGATGCGCCGCGGTTGGAACGTCGGCTGGATGGTCTTGCGCTGCGTCTTCCAGAGCTCGCCCTCGCTGGTGAGCAGCCCGTCGCCGAGTGCGCGCCGGGCATGGACCAGGCCGATGCCCTTGAGGTAGTTGCCGGCGTTGTCGGCCAGCACGTACTTGGCGTGCTCGGGGTTGTTGAAGAAGTTCAGCGTCTTCGGGCCGAGCCGCAGCCGCACCGCGTCGCCGTACCTGGCCGACGCCCAGGTCATCACCTCGAGCCGGTCGCGGGCCATCCGGGAGAGCAGGCTCAGCGTCGACCAGCGGGACGGGCCGGGCGGTACGCGCGGTGCCCCGTCAGGCCGCATTGCTGTTGCCCTGCTGGGAGATGCGGCTCTCCCGCACCGAGGTGCCCAGCCCGGTGGCGTCCACGAGACGGTTGATGAAGGCGAACAGCGAAGCGACGAAGATCGCCTCGAGGATCTCGGCGTTGGTCCAGCCGGCGTCCGCCGCGGCCTCCCAGTCCCGGTCGACGACCTTGTAGGCGTGCTGGCACACCTTGGTCACCAGCTCCAGCAGCACGCGGGTCTTGTCGTCCAGCGGCACGTCGGAAAGCTCCCGGGCGTTCCACACCGCGGCCGTCAGCTCGTCATTGCCGCCGAACTGGCTGAGGAACCAGTTGTGGGTGCCGACGCAGTACGGGCAACCGTTCACATTGGACGACCAGGCGGCGATCAGCTCGCGGGTCCCTCGCGGCAACACCGCGTCCTCGCTGAGGAACACGCCCTCGTACCCGGTGGACACGACCTTCAGCAGGTCCGGCCGGGTCGACGTCAACCGGAACATGTCCGGCACGAACGGAAGCTTGGTCACGGACTTGATATGCGCGAACAATTCCGCCGTCCGCCCGGTCGCGTCTCCCTCTTCGATCAGCGGAACGCGCACGCCCGGTACCTCAGCCATGGGAATTCCTCCAAGTCTCGTCCGACCGCACAGACGCTCCGCCGGACACGATCCCGACGCAGTTCAGCATGACTGGCGCCGGAAAATGCCTCACCTTGCAGATTGCCCGCTGTGACAAACACAGCAATCAACGAGAAACTGAAGACGGCATTACCGAAGAACAACGCCACATCGCCCGGACCTATGCTTTTGTCCGAAAGTGGATGGCCACGGCCGACGCCCGTTCGCTGCAAGGAGATTTCCCATGGCTCCATCCCGCGCGATACTGATCACCGGCACCTCCTCCGGCACCGGTCTCTCGTCCGGCACGGGCAAGGAAACGGCCCTGCGTCTGCACCGGGCCGGCTGGCCGGTCTACGCGACCGCGCGCGACCCCGAGCGGCTCGGCGACCTCGCCGCCGAGGGCATCCAGACCATGCACCTCGACCTGACCGACGAGCAGTCCATGGAGACGGTGGTCAAGCGGATCAACGAGGAGCACGGCTCCGTCGGCGTGCTCATCAACAACGCCGCGTACAGCCTGAACGGCACGTTCGGCGAAACGCCGATGGACGACGTGCGCCGGCAGTTCGAGACCAATGTGTTCGGCACCGCCCGGCTGACCCAGCTCGTGCTGCCGGCCATGCGCGAGCAGGGCGCCGGCCGCATCATCATGATGTCGTCGATCTTCGGCATGTTCGCCACCCCGGGCCGTGGCTACTACCAGGCGACGAAGTTCGCCCTCGAGGCGATCAGCGACTCGTTGCGCAACGAGGTCCGGCCGTTCGGCATCAAGGTCGTGGTCATCCAGCCGTCGCCGATCCGCGGCGGGTTCGTGCCGACGACCGTTGACGACCTGGGTATGACCGATGGCCAGGCGGACGGTCTGTACTCCGGTTTCTGGGAGTTCTTCGTGCAATGGCACGGCGCGTACCGGGAGATCGAGAACCCGCGCGGCCGGGGCAAGACCGCCGTGCGCGCGGAGAAGGTGGCCGAGGTGATCGAGCGGGCGGTCAACGCCAAGAACCCGAGAATACGTTACCGGATCGGGGTTCCGGTCCGCCTGCTGCCCCGCCAGCGCGCGATCTTCGGTGAGCGGGCCTGGGACCGGTTCGTGCGCTTCTTCTTCCCGATCCCGGAAAAAGGTCAGCCCTTCGAAAGCTGACGTAACGTTGCTTTCCTTGCCAGGAGTGAACGTGACGTTGCCGTCCCTAGCACTACAGCAGCACCGGCTGAGTGCTGGCGCTGACTGTCTACTGTGGAGGCCAGGGAAAGCGACGTGACGTTGTTTGCCCTGGAGCGAAAGCAACGTCACGTTGCTTCCCTTCTACGCACACCGCGGCCATCTCATCCGCCCCTATAGTCACATCCGTCACCACCGTCACTGTGGTGCGGTCGTAGTACCAGAGGGCCGGAACGTGACGTTGCTTTCCCCCAAAGCGGCCCGGCGCCGCAGCGCGCCGGGCTGGATGCGTCGCCCGGTCCGCACTTCGTAACCGTGTTCGCCTCTCACGTCGCTGTGTTGGCGCACCACGTTGCCATGTTGGCCTCCGGCGTCCATGTGTTGGTCGATGACGACGACGCCGGACACCTCTGACGGCGACTCCGACGCGCACCCGGCCAACACGGCCACGCCATAGGCCAACACAGCGACGTCGCGGGCCAACATGACAGCGTCAGAGGCCAACATGCGGGCCAGAACCGCGCCCTCAGCCGGCCTTGCGGACGACCTCGGACCACAGCCGGTCCCGGGCGATCCGGCGCAGGATCCGGCCGACGGGTGTGCGCGGCACGGCGTCGACGACCTCGAACGCGGTGGGAATCTTGAAACCGGCGAGCGATCCGCGCAGGAACGCGGTCAGCTCCGGCCCGCTCGGCGGATTTCCGTTGCGCGCCACGATGAACGCGTAGACCCGCTCGCCCCGGGCCGGATCCGGTGCGCCGACCACGGCCGCGTCGGCCACGTCGGGATGCCGGCGGATCGCGTCCTCCACCTCGGCCGGGTACACGTGCTCGCCCCCGACCGTGATCATGTCGCTGATCGGACCCAGAACGGACAGGTACCCGTCCTCGTCGAGGAAGCCCGCGTCCCCGGTGCTGATCCAACCGTCCACCAGGGTGTCCGCCGTCTTCTCCGGCGCGTTCCAGTACTCGACCATGCCCGCGGGCGAGCTCACGCGGACCTCGCCGACCACGCCGGCCGGCACCTCGACGCCCGCACCGTCCACGATACGCAGGCCCACGCCGGGGAACGGCCGGCCCGCGGCGGCCAGCCGGGAGCGCCGGTGCCCGGCCGGTGGCAGGCACACCGCGGGGATGCCGCTCTCCGTGGGACCGTAGACCTGGACCAGCTCAACGTCCACTATGGACGAGATCCGCGCGAACAGGGTTTCGTCGAGCGACCCGCCGCCGTAGACGACCTTGCGCAGCGAGGCGATGTCGGCGCGCGGCTCGTCCAGCAGCCGCTCGAGCATCGCCGGCACGACGCAGGCGGTGGTGATCCGGTGCTCGTGGATCTCCCGCACGGCCCGCTCGCCGCTCCACACGGGAAGGATCACGTTGGTGACGCCGGCGACGAGACCCTGGGTGGCCCACCAGATCCCGCCGATCCGGGAACCCGGCAGCGCCACCAGGCTGCGATCCCCCGGGTGCCAGTCGATCCAGTCCACCCCGTGCCCGGTCAGCAGCTCGCCCAGGGCGAAGAACGTCCGCTGGGCGAGGACGACGCCCTTCGGTGCGCCGGAGGTGCCGCTGGTGTAGAGCTGCAGCACCGGCGTCTCCCGGCCGGTCTGCGGTACGGTGATCTTGTCGGTGTGCGCCGCCTGCCAGTGGGCGAACCCGTCCGGGTCGAGCAGGATGATCTCGCGCAGCTCGGGCACGGTGGACTCGACCTCGGCCATCCGGTCCATTGTGGACGTGTCGTGGAACAGCAGCGCGGCGCCGGAGTCCCGCAGCACGTGGTCCACTTCGGACGCGCTGAGCCGCCAGTCCGCCGGCACCAGCACCGCGCCCAGGATGGCGCAGCCGAGCAGCAGGTCGTAGTACATCAGCGAGTCGCGGGCGAAGTGCGCGACCCGCGAGCCCTCGCCGACCCCGGCGGCGGCCAGGGCGTGCGCGGTCATCCAGCCGCGGCGGTGCAGCTCCGCGTAGCTGACCGCGCGGTCGCCACAGATCAACGCCGGATGGTCCGGTCGCGCCTTCGCGTGCGCCGATACCGCGGACTGCAACGTTTTCATGCGATCACCGCCAGAGATGGGAGCCGGTGTACGGGGTTTCCCCGCCACGGAACAGGAGGGCGAGCCGCCGGGGCTGGCGGGGTTCGGCGGACTCGCCGGCGTGCCTTACCTGCAACCTCAACCAGCCCGACCGTCGGTCCACTGCGCCGGCCTTTCGGGCGGGCTGGTGTGCGCACATGACGTTGCTGGCGTGGCACCACCCGTCCACCCCGATGTCGGGGGTGGGCGTCCAGGAAATCCTTGCGCGGCACCACGCTAGTCCAGATGGAAGGGGTGCTCGTCATGCACGGTGACCCGGTGCCAGACCTCCGGTTCCGGCTCGGTGGTGTGCAGCACGTGGTGCACGAGGCTGCGGTTGTCCCAGATCAGCAGGTCGCCCGCGGTGAACCGCTGGCGGTGGATGCCGGGATGGGTGAACGTCGGGTCGAGCTGACCGGTGGCCTCCAGCAGCTGCTCGAGCAGCGCGTTGTCCGGCAGCCGGCCGTGCTCGTCGTGCAGCTCGCAGGTGAAGCCCTCGCTGATGTACAGCACGTCCTCGGCGGTCACCGGGTGCGAGATCACCGTGGGGTGGATCGCCGGCGGCGTGGTCTTCTCGATCTCCTGCTGCACCTCGATCATCGGCCGGTACACGTCGCTCGGCCGGATCTTGAAATACCGCCGCGGGCTGTGCAGCGCCGAGGTCTGCCGGGCGGCCTCCTTGAGCTTCTCCGGCAGCATGCGGAAAGCTTTGCCCACGTCGATGAAATACGTGCCGCCGTCGTTGGCCGGCACCACCCGCGGATGAATCATCGTGATACCGAACGGCACCGGCATGTACGAATAGTCCGCGTGCCAGAATTTCCCGGTCTCCGGCACACCGACCTGCGGACCGTCGTCGAGTGTGCTGGCCGAGACGAAGATCTCCCGGTGGTCCGGGTGGTGGTACATCGGCTCGTAGTAGGTCTCGACCAGACCCAGGGCCCGGCCGAACGCGACGAACCGCTCGGAGGTGAGTCGCTGCTCCGACAACAGAAGGATCTTCTCGCGGTAGATGGCGGACTTGAGCTCGGCTAAGTCCGTGGTGCTCGCCTCGTCGAGGACGAACCCGGTAACCGTGGCCCCCAGCACACCATTCCCTCGAGGGGTGATCTTCATAGGTCGCAGCTTTCTGATATTTGGTTGTAGCGGTACGTGACATGTTGCGCGCCGCACCGTATATTCGTCATCTTCGGACTTGCCTGGCGAATCCGGTCATTTCCGAGAACCCAGCACCCGGGCGAGTATTCGGGGCGCGAAAATGGCCCGCGGCGGGTCGAGCAGGGCGGAGACCCGGGCGAACGAGCGCGCCACCACGGGGTCGTGGGCGGCCACCCGGTGCATTCGGGCCACGTACCGGTTGATGATCCGGGTGGCCGGTGGCCGCGGGCCCGGGATCTCCGGGAGGGCGAGGTCGCCGGCCGCGCTCAGCTGCCACGCCGGATCGATCACCTTGGCGGCGGCCCGGAAGAACAGCCGGGCCAGGTCGCGCTCGCCGGCCCGCAGGCAGTCCCGCAGGGCCTCCGCCTCGAGCGCCGCCACCGTCATGCCCTGGCCGTAGACCGGGTTGAAGCTGCACAGGGCGTCGCCGAACACGATCAGCCCGCGGGGGAACGCGCCGAGCCTCTCGTAGCGGCGCCGGACGCTGGTCGGGAACCGGTGCGTGACGAACTCGGTGACCGGCACCGCGGCCCGCAGCGCCGCGAGGACCTCCGGCGGCGCCACGGTTTCGGCGTAGGCCAGGTGACTCGCCTCGTCCCCGTGCGCCGGCACCTCCCCGGCCATGCCGGCGAACGTCAGCACCCAGCGGCCGCCCTCCTGCTGGAACAGGCCGAATCCCCGCGGCTTTCCCGGAACCGGCCCGACGAGCAGCTGCAGGCCCGCCGCCGGAGTGCCTTCCGCCAGGTGCAGGAACCGGGTCAGGTACGTGACGTCGATCTTGATGCGGTCCTCGTCGGGTGGCTGGTAACCCAGCAGCGGCAACCAGGCCGCGGTCCGCCCGCCCCGGCCCATGGCGTCCACCACCAGGTCCGCCTCGACCACCTCCTCGGCGCTGCCCGGCCGGCGGTTGCGGATGCGCGCCCCGGTGACCCGCGCGCCGGCCACCCGCAGCCCCACCGCGTCGAACCCGTCCATGATCTTGACGCCGGGCAGCGCGGCGACCCGCTCCCGCACCGTGGACTCCAGCAGCGGCCGGGTCAGCTGGATCAGGAACGCGCCGGTGTCCGCCGCGGCCAGCTCGTGGCCGGAGAGCACCAGCCGGGCCTCGCGCAGCACCTGGGATCTCGGCGCCCCGGCCTCGGCGAGCTCGCGGGTCAGCCCCGGGAACAGCCGCTCGAACGCCTCCGCGCCGCGCTGCAGCAGCACATGCAGGTGCCGGCCCTGCGGCACACCCTTGCGGTTGCGGGCGTCGGGCGGCAGCTCGTCCCGTTCGACCACGGTCACCCGCTCGTAGAAGTCCGACAGCGTGCGCGCGGCCAGCAGGCCGCCCATGCTCGCCCCGAGCACGACGGCGTGCCCTCGAACCTGGTTCATGGCTGGGGCCTCCTCATCGCCGGCCGGCGCTGCACAGCGGACGGCCGCCGGCCGGGCAGGTGCCTCGGGCCGGCGGCCGTGTCGCCACCCTCGACTCGCGGGGTGGTGGGCCGCCCTCCGCTGGCGGCCGGGTTATCGTCAGTCGGCCTGGAGCATGCCGGCGAGCTTCTCGCCGATCATGATCGAGGTCATGTTGGTGTTGCAGTTGACGATGTTCGGCATGATCGAGGCGTCGGCGACGTAGAGGTTCTCCGTGCCGTGCACGACCAGGTCGGGGCCGACCACCGAGCGCTCGTCGTCCGCCGGTCCCATCCGGACGGTGCCGACCGGGTGGTAGGCGCTGTCCAGGCTGGTCTTGACGTACTGCCGCACCATGGCGTCGTTGGCGATGATCTTCTTGTTCAGCACGACGTACTCGTCGCCGAGGTCCACGATGCCCGGGTAGTTGAGCAGGTTCCAGGCGGTGCGCACGCCCTCGATGAGCACGTCGACGTCGCGCTGCGTGGACAGGAAGTTCAGCTCGACCTTCGGCCCCACGTCGGGGTCGGGAGAAGCGAGCGTGAGCCGGCCGCGGGACTCCGGCTGCTGGTCGACGACCATCACACCGAAGATCGTCATCCCGCCGGCGAGCATCTGCAGCTCCGGGAACGGCTCCAGGTCGAAGTGGTTGATCAGGTAGAACTGCAGGTCGTTGAAGCGCGTCCCGTCGGTTTTGGAGCTGGTGCGCAGGAGCTGCTGCATGAACGGGTCGTCGAGGTTGTACGTGCCGTCCTTGGGGACCATGAACGCGCCGGTGCGCGGGTGGTCGACCAGGTTGTCGCCGACCCGGAGGTCCAGCCGGGACTCGATGCCGAACCGGGCGAGGTCGTCGGCCGGGCCGATGCCGGACCGCATCAGGATGGTCGGCGAGGCGCACGCGCCCGCGGAGAGGATCACCCGCTTGGCGAACAGCTGCGTGCCGTCGGCCAGCTCGACGCCGGTGGCCCGGTCGCCGTCGAACAGCACCTTGTTGACCAGCGTGGCGGACCGGATGGTCAGGTTCGCCCGGTCGCGGGACAGCGCCAGGTACGCGATCGAGGTGTTCAGCCGGAACGTGCCGCGCTTGTTGGCCGGGAAGGACGCCACCCCCGTCGCCTCGGGGTGGTTGTGGTCCTTGGTCTCCTGGAATCCCTGCTCCAGGCAGGAGTTGATGTAGGCCACCGACGGCGGGGTGAGCTCCTCGACCGGCCAGCGGCGGATGGTGACCGGGCCGCCGGCGCCGTGGTACTCGCTGTCGCCGTAGTCCTGGTCGTCCTCGAGCTTCTTGTAGTACGGCAGCACACCCTCGTAGTCCCAGCCGGGGTTGCCGTAGCCGGCCCACTCCTCGAAGTTCTCCGGCACGCCGCGCAGCGCGATGCAGGCGCCGACCCCGGAGGATCCGCCGGTGAGCTTCCCGCGCGGGAACCGGATCCGCTTACCCTCGATGACGTCGGCGTTGAACCCCCAGTCGTGCTGGATCAACGACATGACGCTGCCGTTGGCGATGTCGCGCGGCGTCTCCTCGATCGTCTTGTAGTCCGGGCCCGCCTCGATCAGCAGGACGCGCCGGGAAGGATCCTCGCTCAGCCGAGTCGCCAGCGCAGCGCCCGCCGATCCGGAGCCAACAATGATGTCATCGTACTGAGAAGTCATGTGTCTATCCTCGACAGACGTGAATACCGGGTCCGGGAAATACCTGCGGGCATACTGACGTCTTTCGCGCCGCACTGTCCTTCATCCAGCAGCATCCACGACCGCGCCGCGCCCCACATCTTCGTGCTTGCGCTGGGCAGCGCCGCATACAAAGGAGGGTTCTGCGCAAAGTCCGTGGTTGAGTTGGCGCTACGGTCTTCGGCCCGGTTGCTCGCGGAGGGCCAGCGTGCCGTGCGGCGTTCGGATCGGTGGCTGGGCCGTGCCCAGCAACAACGAAGATGCACGGCCACTTCTGGCCGGGGCACGCTGGCCAGGAACCGCCGCGACGCCGTTTTCGCGCATATCTAAAGTGGGGACGCATGCCAACTCTCATGGGAAAGCTCCGCCGGCGGCTCACCATGCCGGATTACTCGCAGACCAAGTTCGAGGTGCGCGGGTTCGTGGTGCGCAGCACGCACGCCCAGGCGCGCCTCGAGCACACCGGAGCGCAGTTCCTGACCGGCTACGAGCACGCCATCATCAGCGGCAGCGTCGCCGAGATGGAGCAGCGGCTGGAGACCGTCGAGTACCAGTACCGCGGGTTCGCCTACGAGGGCGCCGGCATGGCGGTGGCCGTCGCGGACGCGATGACCCCGTGGAACCGCTACAAGGTGCGGGCCTTCGCCGAAGGCCCGGGCGAGCCGCACATCTACATGGTGCACGTGGGCATCGGCTGGGCGATGGCCCGGCTGCCACGGCGACTCTGGAAGGGGATCATCTACCCGGATCCGCTGCTGCAGTGGCTGGTCCTGGACGGGTACGGCTTCCACGAGGCCTACTTCAAGACCAAGCGCTTCGTGGAGGAGCAGGAGCTGATCCCGCTGCGCACCCCGTGGCCCGACCCGGGCAACTACGCGCAGCACGGCATCGACCAGGGCATCGGGCGCGCGCTGTGGTTCATCCGCGGCGCCGTCGTCGACCACGTCGCCGAGACGGTCAATTCGTTCGCCCCGGAGCGCCGCGGCGACGTCTGGGCCGGCGTGGGCCTGGCCGCCACGTATGCCGGCGGCACCCCGCCGGACGAGCTGACGGAACTGCGCCGCCTGGCCGGCGAGCACGAGCGGGACGTCGCCCAGGGTTCCGCGTTCGCCGCCAAGGCACGGCTGCGCGCGGGACTGACCATTCCGCACACCCACGACGCGGTCCGGGTGTTCTGCGAGCTGTCCGTCGAGGAGGCCGCCGCGGTAACCGATGAAGCACTCGTCGACCTACCCCCGGACGGGCAGATTCCCGCGTTCGAGATCTGGCGCCACCGTATTCGCGACGCCCTGCTCAAGGACCTGCCCAAGACCTAGAAGCTGCGTCTAGCAATTCGCAAGATGCCGAGGTGAACAACCGCGCCGGACAATGGTCACGTAGTGACCGTGGCGCCCCAGTACGATTGGATGCCGGGCAATGACTGAATCTCGATTGACGTTTGCTTTAGAGCCCGAGGGTCTCACGATATCGAACGATCGGTTCAAGCTCACCACCAGCGGCGACGACCCGATGCAGATGGACTCCATCGTTTCCGAGTTGCAGACGCTGACCCGGCGCACCTACGGCCAGTACTGCGGCCTGTCCCGGGCGCTGGAGGTGATCGGCGAGCGCTGGGGCATGCTCATCGTCCGCGACCTGCTGGTGACCCCGCGGAACACCGCCACCCTGCACAAGGGTCTGCCCATGATCCCGCCGGAGCTGCTGGTCAGCCGCCTCAAGGAGCTGCAGCGCACCGGTGTCATCCGCCGCCAGCCGGGCCTTGCCGGCGAGGATGTCTGGGAGCTCACCGCCTACGGCGAGGCGCTCGAGGACATCGTGATGGCCTTGGGCCGCTGGGGCGCCATGTCCATGGGGCAGCAGCACCCCGAGGAGATCGTCACCGAGGACGCGCTGATCATCGGCCTGCGCGCGGTGTTCCAGCCCGAGGCGGCCCGCGGCGTCAACCTCACCTTCGAGGTGCGCGTCGGCGGCGCCGTGATACATCTGACCGTCGACGACGGGCACCTGAAGGCGGTCGCCGGGCCGGATCCCAGCGCCGACCTGGTCCTCGACCCCGGCTACGTGCTGCGTGACCTGCTCTCCGGTGACCTCACCCCGGACGAGGCGCTCATCCAGGGCAGCATCACCATCAGCGGTGACCCCACCCTCCTGCACCGGTTCGTCAAGATCTTCCACCTGATCGACATCCCGGAGCCCGGCGCCTGATCCGGGCGAGCTGAAGGTGGCCTTTGCACGGTCTTGGTGTGCGAAGGCCACCTTCAGCCATAACTCAGGTGCCGGTTGCGGCGGCCGGTGGGGTGAGCAGGTGGCCGAGGCGTTCGCGCTTGGCCGACAGGTAGGCCACGTTGTGCGCGGTGGCCTGGGTTTCCAGGGGGACGCGACCGGTGATGTGCAGGCCGTAGCCGTTGAGGCCTTGGTATTTGGCGGGGTTGTTGGTCATCAGGAGCACCCGCTGGACGCCGAGATCGCGCAGGATGTGCGCGCCGATTCCGTACTCCCGGCTGTCCACCGGCAGGCCGAGGCGCAGGTTGGCATCGACGGTGTCCAGGTTCTGCTCCTGCTGCAACCGGTAGGCGCGCAGCTTGTGCGCTAGGCCGATGCCGCGGCCCTCGTGGCCGCGGAGGTAGACGACGACGCCGCGGCCGGCCGCCGCGATGCGGCGCATGGCGAGCTCGAGCTGGGGCCCGCAGTCGCAGCGCAGGGAGCCGAAGAGGTCGCCGGTGATGCATTCGCTGTGCACCCGTACCAGGACGTCGGCGCCGTCGGCGACGTTGCCGAGGACCATCGCGAGGTGCTCCTGGCTGTCCACGGTGGATCGATAGGCGACGGCGCGGAAGGTGCCGAACGAGGTGGCCACGTCGGCCTCGCCGGCGCGCTCGACCAGGCTCGAGATCGAGCGGCGGTGGGCGATCAGCTCGGCGATGGTGACGACGGGCAGGCCGTGGGTGGCGGCGAACCGGTCGATCTCGGGGCGGCGCATCATCTCCCGCTGGTCGTGGTCGACCAGCTCGCAGAGCAGCGCCGCGGGTGTCAGGCCGGCCAGCAGGCAGAGGTCCACGCCGGCTTCGGTGTGGCCGGCGCGTTTCAGCACCCCGCCGTCCCGGGCCAGCAGCGGCATCATGTGGCCGGGGCGGGCGAGGTCGCTGGGGCGGGTCGCCGGGTCGGCGAGCGCGACCACGGTGGCGGCCCGGTCAGCGGCGCTGATCCCGGTGGTGGTGCCGTGCCGGTAGTCCACGCTCACCAGGAACGCGGTGCGCTGGCTTTCGGTGTTCTCCTGGACCATCAGATCGAGCCCCAGGGCGGCGGCGCGGCGCGCGGTAATGGCCGTGCACAGGAAGCCTGAGGTATAGCGGAGAAAGAACGCCACCGCCTCCGGCGTGGCGTGCTCGGCGGCCATGATGAGGTCGCCCTCGTTCTCGCGGTCCTCGTCGTCGACAACGACCACGAGCTCGCCCCGGGCCAGCGCCCGCACGGCACGATCGACCGGGGATTCCGTCACTGCTTTGCCTCCCGTTCGGCGACGTCGCGCCTGATCAGGCCGTGTCCCCCAGCTTGCTACCGGGGGCCGCCGCGGCCATCTTCTGGGTTGC
>NZ_DASYTH010000341.1:0-3498 GCF_036002505.1 Actinophytocola sp.
CGATCATCGGGTGGTCGGGTAACCTGTCCGGCGGTGGCGTGTCCGAGCGGCCTAAGGAGCACGCCTCGAAAGCGTGTGAGGGGGCAACTCCTCCGTGGGTTCAAATCCCACCGCCACCGCCCTCTGACCAGGCAAAACGCCGGAGGTTGGGGACCAGCTCACCCGACGTGCCGACGCCTAGTCTCAGTTCTCGTCTCAATGATGATGGCCAACGCCGGCCTGCTCGAGCGCACCCACGACATCTCCGAGGCCGCGTCGGCCCGCCTCGTTCACCTGCTGCTCGACGGGTTCCGCGCCGCTGCCGCCTCCGACGGTCCGCCGGCGCCCAGCGCCCGGGAGGCCGCACGTGCCAAGCGCCGCAACGGGCAGCGGCGCCTCGGCTCGACCCGGCGCGGGACCAAGAGCGGGACCAGCAAGAACCTCACGATGCCGCTGCCACCCCTGGCGTTCTCCGTCGCCGTCCTGGTGCTTCAGCTCATCACCGTCTGACGCCTTGGCCAAGCACGACGCCTCAGCTCACAAACCATCAGGAGGAACATCATGAAGGCGTACGGCATCACCGCACGCGACACGCAGCCCGCGCTGCACGACATCCTCCAGCCCGACCCGGCACCTGGCGAGGTGCTGGTCGAGGTCGAGGCCGCCTCGATCAACGGCTTCGACCTGTCCGTGGCCGCCGGCTACGTGTGGGACATGCTGCCGCACGAGTTTCCGGTCGTCCTCGGTCGCGACCTCGTCGGCACGGTCACCGCGGTTGGCAATGGTGTCGACAACGTCCGGGTGGGAGACCGCGTCGCCGGGGTCATCCCCGGCGTCGACCTCGGGCCCCGCGCCGGCACCTTTGCCGACCAGGTCGCCCTGGCCTCCACGGCAGTCACCCCGGTCCCGGCAGGCGTCGATGCCGAGCAGGCGGCCGTGATCGGGCTCGCCGGCATCGCCGCCGCCACGACTCGCTCACGGCACTCGACGTCCAGCCCGGCCAGACCGTGCTCATCTCCGGCGCCACCGGCGGCGTCGGCTCCATCGCCTTGCAGCTCGCCGTCGCCGCCGGCGCCACCGTCATCGCCACCGCCCGCCCCGGCGAGGAAGAGGAGTACGTCCGCGGCCTCGGCGCGGCGCACACCGTCGACTACACCGGCGACGTGGCCGCATCGGTCCGGGCCATCGCCCCCGAGGGCGTCGACAAGGCGCTTCACTCCGCCGGCGACGCCGCCACCATCGGCCAGGTCCTGCGACCTGGCGGCGCCGTGGCCTCCACGCTCGGCGCGACCAGTGACCAAGTCGGCCGCGACGACGTGACCGTCGCCGGCATCATGGCCGCCGCCACCGGCGACAAGCTCGCGGCACTCCTCGGGCACGTCGCCGCCGGCAACCTTCGGGTCAACATCGAAGCCCGCATACCGATGGACCGCACCCAGGACGCCTTCGCACTCTTCGCCGACGGCACCCTCGGCAAGATCCTCGTCACCCGGTGACAGCCGCCCGTGAGGCCCCTTCGCACGTCCTCCACCCACCCGCCGACTCAAGGAGATCCAGCCATGAACGTGACCGTCTTCGGAGCCACCAGCGGGGTCGTGTCACGCGTCGTCGACCAGCTGCGGGCCGGCGGCCACACGGTGACCGCCTACGTCCGCGGACGCCGGGCAGAATCTCCGCGAGCCAAAGCGACTGCCCGCGGCTGAGCCGCGGGCAGCCATGACGCTCCGGGATCACCCCGGGCTTGGCGGACCGCTAGCCCACTGCCTGTGGGAAGGCAACCGGACTGCGGTTCCCGTTCTGGTCCACGGCACGAATGCCCATCTGGACGTTGTCCTTGGACATGTTGAGCGTGACCGTGGTGACGTTGCCGACGGGGAGCGCCTTGGTCCAGTCCGAATCCGTGGTCTCCCGCAGCACTACCTCGTACCCGGTCAGGTTGGTTTCGGGGTTGGCGTTCCAGGTGAGCGTGGTGAGGTTGGTGCCGGCGAAGTTGACGGGCGGGTTCGTGTGGATCTGCGCATTCTTGGGCGTGCTGGGCGAGGAGGCCAGCCCCCACAAGGCGGCCGCGTTCACCCTGGTCACCCCGGCGATGTAGTCGAAGTCTACGAAGTCGATCAGGTCGCCGAGCTGCACGCCGTTGACCACCTGGGTGTTCTGGTGCTCGTGGTTGAAGTTCTCCCGCGGCTCGCTGAACCTGGCGGCTGGGTAGCCCTTGCCCTGGAAAGAGACGTGGTCGCTGGCGCGGAGGTACCGGTCGCGCCGCCAGATCAGCCGGAGGTTCATGCCGGTCAGGCCGAACGGCGTCACCGAGTTGACGAACCGGCCCAGCTGGCGGGACAGCCCGTCGTTCTCACCGCCGACCGCCTGCAAGAGCGCGATCTGGTTCGAGGTCACGTTGGTGGGGACGCCCTCCAGGAACATCCGCACGGTAAAGGGGTCAGGCTTGGTGCCATCGAAGGCCTGGCTGGCCCCCATGATGTCGTTGCTGAACATGCCCTGGACGTCGTTGCTGGCCGACGCCATCTGGTTTGCCATGAAGGTGGAACCGTAGAGGCCCTGTTCCTCCCCGGCGACGGTGGCGAAGATGATCGTGCCGGGGAACTGGTGGGTGGCGAATAGCCGGGCGAGTTCGAGCACGCACGCCACGCCGGAGCCGTCGTCGTCGGCACCCGGCGCGTCGCTGGTGAAGTCCAGCACGTCGGTCACCCGGGAGTCCAGGTGCCCCGTGACCACGTAGAACCGCTCGGGGGACGCGGTCCCCTGCAGCGTTGCGATGACGTTGGTGATCGTGGTGGGGACGGGGATCCGGTTGGAGACGGGCTGCACGAACGTCTGCTGCTGCACCGTCATGTTGCCGCCGGAGGTGGCGGCGAAGGCCTGCATCTGCTGGGTCACCCAAGCCGTGGCCGCGCCGATGCCGCGCACCGGGTCGGTCTGGCTGGATGCGGTGTGCCTGGTGCCGAACTGGGTCAGCCGCAGGATGGTGGCCCCGATCCGGTTGGGGTCGACCCGCTGCAACAGCATCCGCAGAGCCGGGTCGAAGTTCGCGGGGCTGCCGGCCAGACCGAGGCCGGCCGGTGCGGCGAAGGCAGGGGCGGCCTGCGAGACGATGGGCGCGGCGATGGCCGTGACGGCCGAGGCGGAGAGGAACGCACGGCGACTAAGGCCTTTTGGGCCCGATACCTGATTGTTCTCCATGCCCAGAATCAAGAACGGTTCCATGAAGCTGTCAAGCGATTGCAGCGATCGGCCTCATCACCTCTTGCGAGGGCGCGTAGGCCGACCGCCGTTCACTGGGAGGGGCCGGTGGCCGCAGGGGGGAGGGCCATCGAGGCGCGCAGGGACGTGAGAGGCGTATCGGGGATGGTGATCAATCCGCGAGTTGGCCGGTCGAGATCGAAGGTGACGAGGAGCAGGAGCGTGACGAGACCGGCCGCGAGCAGAACGGTGATTACGCCCCGGCCGAGGATGGCCAGGTAGAGGGCGAGGAGCCCGAGCGCGACGGCCGCGCCCCCGACC
>NZ_DASYTH010000342.1:0-14337 GCF_036002505.1 Actinophytocola sp.
CTTCGGGTCGATCGGCAGGTAGGGCACCTCCCACGCGAAGTCCTCCACCGGCGTGCTGGCCCGCTCGGCGTCGGCGCGCAGCGCGTCGAACCCCTTGTGGATGGCGTCCTGGTGGCTGCCGGAGAACGCGGTGAACACCAGGTCACCGCCCCACGGGTGGCGCTCGCCGACCGGCAGCTGGTTGCAGTACTCGACGGTGCGCCGGACCTCGTCGATGTCCGAGAAGTCGATCTGCGGGTCGATGCCCTGGCTGAACAGGTTCATGCCGAGCGTGACCAGGCAGACGTTGCCGGTCCGCTCGCCGTTGCCGAACAGGCACCCTTCGATCCGGTCCGCGCCGGCCTGGTAGCCGAGCTCGGCGGCGGCCACGGCGGTGCCCCGGTCGTTGTGCGGGTGCAGCGAGAGCACCACGGCGTCCCGGCGCTCGAGGTTGCCGTGCATCCACTCGATGGAGTCGGCGTATACGTTGGGGGTGGCCATCTCCACCGTCGCCGGCAGGTTGATGATCACCGGTGACTCCGCGGTGGGCTGCCAGATGTCGGTGACCGCGTTGCACACCTCGAGCGCATAGGACAGCTCGGTGCCGGTGTAGGACTCCGGTGAGTACTCGAACCGGAAGTCGGTGTCGGAGTACTTGCCGGCGAGCTCGAGCACCATCTCCGCGGCACTCGTGGCGATCTTCTTGATCCCTTCGCGCTCCTCCCGGAACACCACCCGGCGCTGCAGGATCGATGTCGAGTTGTAGATGTGCACGATCGCCTTGCTCGCGCCCTCGAGGCATTCGAAGGTGCGCTCGATCAGTTCGGGCCGGCACTGGGACAGCACCTGGATGCGTACGTCGTCGGGTACCGCGCCGTCGGTGATGATCTCGCGGATGAAGTCGAAGTCGGTCTGGCTGGCGGCCGGGAAGCCGACCTCGATCTCCTTGTAGCCCATGCGTACCAGCAGCTCGAACATCCGCCGCTTGCGGGCCGGGGACATCGGGTCGATCAGCGCCTGGTTGCCGTCCCGGAGGTCGACCGCACACCACTGCGGCGCCGTCGTGATCCGCTTGTCCGGCCAGGTGCGGTCCGGCAGTGTGACCGGCTCCACCACGTCGGGGTACGGCCGGTACCGGTGGACCGGCATGGTGCTGCCGAGCTGGGTGTTCCACCCCGGCTGGCCGGCGGGTGCGGGGTGGGACGGGGTGCGGATGCGGCTGGACGCGGCGGTGTACACGTCTGGGTTCGTTGCCATGATCTGGGGTTCTCCTGCTGAAGAGTTGTCCGCGACCGGCGGCAACACGTCGCTCCGCGGCGGGGAGCCGGTCTGGTCAGGCCCCGTCGCGGCGGCGAAGCAGGAGGGCACGCGCCACGAGGGCAGCCTAGCCAGAGATCCGGACGGATGTGAAACCGCTGGTCCACATGGTGGACAACGCCGGCGCCCGTTCGACCCGGTTTCAACCGCGTGTTCGGCGGGAATCCAGTGCGCATGGCTTACCGAGTCACGAACCACACGCACACCGCGGCGCGCGTCATCAGCGGTGTCGGCGCCTTGTTCGCCGTGATCGAGGTCGTCTACATCCTGCTGATCCTGTTCGGCGCCAATACGGCCAACGCGTTCTTCCGCTTCGTCCAGTCACTGGCCGAGCCCCTCGCGCTGTTCTTCCCCGGCCTGTTCAACCTGGCCAACGACAAGCTGGAGATCGTCATCAACTACGGCCTCGCCGCGATCTTCTGGCTGGTCGTGACCGGAGTACTCGCCCGCATCGTCGACTAGTGCCAAACTCGGTGCATGGCTGAGGAAACCCGTACGGCGTCGCGCGCTCGGGCCGTCGCCCTGATCGCCGACGTCGTACGCTGGGCCGGCATCATCGCCGCCGTCATCCTGGTCATCCACGTCATCCTGGTGGCCGGCGAAGCCAACCCCGCCAACGGCATCGCCCGCACCATCCACAACCTCGCCGACGCCCTCTCCCTCGGCTTCAAAGACCTCTTCAACAAACCCGCCGACGACCCCAAGCTCCGCACCCTCATCAACTACGGCCTGGCCGCCCTCTTCTGGCTCGTCGTCTCCTCCGTCGCCGCCCGCCTCATCCGCCGCCTCGCCTGAGCGGTCGGGCCTGCGAAAATCTCGGGTGCGGCCGGAGCGGTGGTAGCGCGCGCCTCACACCGGTTTGGCGCGTCGTTCCTGGCCGAACACGGATTTCAAGCCTGATGCAAGCCACTCCGGCGCCCACACGCCGTGACGGAGCGATTGCGGCGTACGCTACCCAGCCAACGCGACCAACGTGAGCCGCTTGATCTCGAGTCCATCAGCGAGCGGACAGCGCTTTGCAAGTCCTCAACCATACAAAGGTACAGCGATGGCGACCACCCTGTACCGCTCGTGCAGAGGAACGACGGCATGGAATCCAGACACGACGGGTACCGGGTCCGGATGCTCGGCGAGCTTGAGGTATTCACTCAAGAGGGTGAACAACTGTCCGTTCCCACCGACCGAGTCATGAAACGCCTGCTGATCGCCATGGCCCTGCGGGCCGGTCAGCCGCGTCGGACGACCGACCTGGTCGCCGTGGTGTGGCCGGGTCCGAAATCCTTCGGCCGGGACGCCAAGAATCTGGAAACGCCGGCCAGCCGGTTGCGCAGCAAACTGGGCCTGCCCATCCCGCCTCGGCGCGGCGAGGGTTTCTACAAGCTGGACCTGTTACGCCGGGAAATTGATGCCCTTGATTTCATCGACCGGACAGAGAACGACGATATCTTGCCCGGCGAGCTGGACGGGCTGCTCGGCCTGTGGCGCGGCAACCCCCAAGTGCTGTACTCGGACCTACCCGACGCGGAATGGGACCCGCTGGTGCGTGCGGTGGGCCAACTGATCAAGCAGCTGGCGAAGCTGCCCCCGCGGGAGCTGAACGACCTGGCGAACTTCCGAGCGTTCGCCCAGCTCTTCCCCGAAGAGACCAGCGCATTGCGACCCGTTGACGTGTACGGCGCGCGCAAAGGCCACCGCGTTCTCATCGTCGAGAACGAGGTGGAGATCGCCAGAACGATGAGTGCCATTCTCTACGAGCATCAGTGCCTGATCGCCACCACGCTCGAGGAGGCGATGGGTGTGCTCACCAATTCCCTGGAGGATCTCGACGGGGCGGTCATCGACCTGCACCTGACCGACCGACTCGACTCGGCCGGCCTGGAGATCCTGTCATTCATCCGGGACCAGCGGCCGAGCCTGCCCCGGCTGCTGATCACGGCCAGCCCGCCACCCGGCTCCCAGGAGCAGATGCGCCGGACCTACGGCCTGTTCGACATCGTGGTGAAGGGCGCGGACGGGTACAGCGCCAACGGGGTCCGGGACGCGGTGACGCACATGCTCGGCGCGGACGACGAGGATGTGCGGCGCCGGGCGACCGCCCTGTTCGAGTCACACGCGGCCCAGCTGCAGCGGGCGCTCACCCGCCACCTGGTCTCCGCCCGCCGCGCCATGCGCGCTGGGCGCGACGAGGCCTACGCCGAAATAGACCGCTGGTCGGCTTTGCTCGAGAATTTCGACGACGAGAGCGAAGCACTACGTGATCAGCTCACCAGGCTTCAACCCAGCGCGTTGGATACGACAGTCGGGGAGTTCGTCGGGCGTTGGCGTGAGGTAACCGAGGAGGTATCTCCACAAGTACGAGGACGAGAAAGACAAGGAGGACAGTGAGCAACAGCGGATCTCTGGCGTCTGAGCAGACCGCTATCGGGGGCGATCTCGACGACACAACGATAATGCGGACCTTCGCCGAACCTGCGCCGGCGAAGGTGCTTGACCGGTTGCACTGGCAGCAGCGGCAGGAACAATACTGGGGTGAGATCTCGACCAGTTACGACGATCTTTACCAAAGTAAGTGGAGCCGGTTTGAGAATGCCTGGGTCAGCCGCCGGCTAAGTTTCGTCCGGGAGTTGGCCTGGCCGACCGTGATCGATCTGGGGTGCGGCACAGGCCTGGGGCGCCGGCTACTCCGGGACGTCAACCCGGCGATTCGGTACGTCGGCGTGGACATCTCAGCCGCCATGGCGCGGCTCACCGCCGATCCCGAGGACGACGCCAAGGTCATCGTGGGCGCCATGGACGACCTGTCGGCACTGGCCGACGACAGCGCGGACGTGGTCATCGCCCTGTTCACCTCGCTTTCCTTCGCCTACGACACGAGTGCCGTCCTGACCGAGGTGGGTCGGGTGCTCCGCGCGGGCGGGCACGCCTACTTGTCCGCGCTCAGCGCGACCTCACGGAGCTGGGTCACCCGGCGCACCGTTCGCGAAGGCGTGTACCGAACCAGGGGTGACCTGCGCCCCGGCGCCGGTGTGCCGGTCCGGCTCATCGGCGTCCACGACATGCGCCGGCACGCTGCCGCCGCCGGCCTCACGACCGTCTCCGTAGCCGGGATGAACTCCATGTCCGGCGCCCTGGAGATTCCCCAGCTGTGGTACGTCGGACGGTTCGTGGCCCGACTTGTCCCGGCCACCGCGCACACCCTCGAGTTCCACCTTCGGAAGTTTGGATAGTCCTTTGACCGTGCAACCTTCAGCTCCGACCACGTCCGGTCGGCCCAGCGTGCTCAGCTCACATTTTCCGTCGTTTCGGATCCGCCAGCCGCAACTGCCGGACAGCTGGCAGGACGACATCATCACATGCGCGCACTACTTCAACACCTGGCGTGACCTGGACGGCTCGTCGGTCACGTCCCGAGAGCAGGACTTCGGCATGTCCGACACGATCACCGTGGGAACGGTGGCCGGTGGCCGGGTCGCCGAGAACCTGCCGTGGCTGTTCGACCTGTACCGGACCACGTTCCTGGAGGCCGTCAACAACCTGGGCCTCGGCCGGTACACCACCGCGACCGACGTCCGGAGTGCGATCAACATCAACTCGATCTCGCCGGGTGGCCGGTACGAGTGGCATGTGGACAGCAACCCGCTCACCGCGCTGCTTTTCGTCACCGAGCACGCGCCCGGCTTGGGCGGTGAGCTGGTGTTCCGCGCCGACCCACGGGTCGCGCCGGACGAGTCCTGGGAGCACGTGGTCCATCCGGTGCCTGGCGAGCTGCTGATGTTCGACGCCCGGCGGGCCGCACACTGGGTTACCCGGGTCGGCGGCGACAAGTTGAGGATCACCGTGCCGATGAACTACTACCTCGCCGACGACGGGATGGTCAGCCGGCCGGCGGATCTGGACGGCTACCTGTACGGCGAGTGACCCCGACGAGACTGAGGACGAGACCATGACCGGAACCGGTCGTCCGACGGATTCGCTCGAATCAGCCGAGGACCCGGTGCGGACGCCGTCGTCGGACGCGGATGACGGCCTGCTACTCGAGATCATCAAGCAGGCCCGGTTGACCCTGTGGGCCGCCGAGGATC
Organism: Actinophytocola sp.; assembly: GCF_036002505.1. GTDB lineage: Bacteria > Actinomycetota > Actinomycetes > Mycobacteriales > Pseudonocardiaceae > DASYTH01. The sequence goes on from NZ_DASYTH010000342.1 coordinate 5,379, forward strand.
GCGACCAGAACTTCGCCATCCGGTTGTGGAACCGAGGCGCGGAACGTATCTACGGGTACTCCGAGGAGGAGGCGCTGGGTCACAGCTACCTCGACCTGTTCGTCAACCCGCGCGAACGGGCGAGGGCGGTTGAGGATCACGAGCGGGTTGTCCGGCACGGCCAGGAGTTCAACTGGAACTTCGCCGCCGACGACATGACCAAGGACGGCACGGTGCGAACCATCCTGGGGAACTGCTTCCGGGTCTGGGACGAGTCGCGCGGCAAGTACCTGGTGGCCGAGCTCGGGATCGATCTGTCGGACTTCCAGTCGTCGGCCAACCAGTTCGGCCGGGTTCGTGAGTTGTCCCTACTGCAGGACGATGCCCGCACCCGAATGCGCACTCTCAAGGCGCTCAACGCGGTCAACACCGCGGTCGGCGCGCTTGCCGACCCGGACGGCCGAGGTCTGGCCCGTGTTGTTCGGACCACCGGTGCGGCGGTGGCCGGCATGTTCACCGGCTCCCCGAAATGCCGGGTCTGGCTGGTCGATGACGCCGAGTCCGCCCGGCTCGCCGACGGGTCGGACGACCTGCCGGCACCTCCGGTGGTCAGTGAGCGGACTCTGGTGGACGAGGTGATCCGAAAACAGCTTGTGCTCTTCGACGGGTCGATGTCGCGGTCCCCGTTCGGGGTCGGCGAGGAGGACCAGGGGTCGTCGTACGCCGCGGTGCCGCTGCTGTTCGGTGCCGAGACCGTCGGGGTGCTCCTGATCTTCTTCCCGACTCGCAAGCTCCTGACCCGGGACGACCGGTTGCTCCTGCAGTACTTCGGCACGCACGTCGGGGTAGCCGTCACGATGGCGAAGCTGGCCGGGCAGATTCAGCGGCAGCGCCGGGAGGAGACGGAGCGCACCCGGCTCGCGATCACGGAGTCGATCCTGCACACCGTGGGGAACGAGTCCGGGCGGGTGCAGCTCGCCCTGGACGCGCTGTCCGAGGTGTTGTCCGTTCGGGAGCCGGATAGCCGCATCACCGAGAGCCTTGATCGGATCAAGTCGGCGGCCAGCCGGCTCGGGCAGATCATGGGCGAACTCGGGCGACTGGGCGAGCAGGCGCACCGACCCGTCCGGTTGGGGCTTGCTGAGGCGGTTCGCGTGGTGACCCGTCCGGTCGAGCGGGACCAATACCGGACGATCCAGATCGAGCAGTGCATCGACCCGGGTCTGTATGTGCGGGCCAGTGAGTACCTGTTCCGGGAAGCGCTGGGAAACCTGGTCAGCAACGCCGTGCAAGCAATGATCGAGGCGGACGGTGGCGGTGATCTCCGGATCTCGGCGGGTCCGACCGAGCACGACAACGGCACTCGCGTGCAGATCGACATCGAGGACTCCGGGCCCGGCGTGTCGCCGCAGCATCGGGCCGCGATCTGGGAGTTCGGATTCACCACCCGGGGCGCGGGCCATGGATACGGGTTGGCGCACACCCGGGGTCTGGTCAGCATCCTGGGTGGTTCGGTGAGCCTGTTGGACACGCAATCAGAGCTCGGCGGTGCGCATTTCCGGCTAGTACTGCCCGTGGCTCCGGCCCGCGTTCCGGGGTAGAGCGCGGTGGAGTCAGCAGCGCACTGAACGCAACCGGGGTGTCTGTTGCCAGCGTTGCGCAAGGGACAGCGGTCATGCTGAGTGTGATCAGCCTCACTCGAGGAGGTCGTGATGAGTGCTCCAGCCGCAGATCCCCCGGATACCCGTGACGACAAACTGCCGGACCTCCGCGCGATCGTGGCGGTGGACATCGAGAACTCGACTGCTCTCACAAACGTGGCGAAGGCGGAGCGCCGGCAGGTGATGTACACCCTGTTCGAGGATGCCCTGCGTGCGGGTGGGATTGACGAACGGTGCCGGGATCCGCTGGTCGACCGGGGAGACGGGGTGCTGGCCCTGGTTCATGCGACCGTTCGGGGCGCCAACGTGCTGCTGCTGAGCGCGGTCATCCCCACGCTGAACCGGTTGCTCATCGAGCACGGCGGCCGGTGTCCCGATCAGCACCTCAGGCTCCGGGCCGTGCTGCATGCCGGCCAGGTGCACCGGGATGCGCGGGGCTCCTTCGGAATGGACCTCGACCTTGCGTTCCGGCTGCTCGACGCTCGGCGCCTGAAGAAGGTGCTCCGCGAGGAGCCCGAAGCGCACATGATCATCGTTGTCTCGAACTACATCTACCAAACGATCGTCGAACAGGGCTACCCCGGCATCGACCAGAGCGCGTTCACCCCGCTCGGTGTCCGGGTCGGGGGGAACCGGCGTCGGGGCTGGGTGCAGGTTCCGCATCGCTGAACGCCGGCGTTCCCCATTCGTGGGTGAAGGCGATCTGGTCGAGGGGGAGGCGGCGGCGGGGGGCCAGTTCCTTGGCGCGCATGGCTTCGGGGAGGAGGTCGGGGGAGGCGGGGCGGCCGACGGCGATCACGGTGAGGGGGAGGACGTCGGTGGGGAGGGAGAACACGGCGCGGGCGGCCTCCACGTTGAAGCCGCCCATCTGGTGGGCGGCGAGGCCTTCGGCGACGGCTTGGAGCACCAGGTTCTGGCTGGCGAGGCCGACGCTGTACTCGGCGTGCGGGATGGGGCCCTTCTCGTTCTCCAGTTTCGCGCAGGCCAGGAGCAGCACGGCGGCGCCGCCGGCCCAGGACTTGTTGCCGCGGTTGAGGGTGTCGAAGATGCGGGCGAAGGTGTCGGTGCCGCGCCGGCCGAGGAGGAACCGGGCGGGCTGGGTGTTGCCGTCGGAGGGGGCCCAGCGGGCGGCTTCGAGCAGGGCGCGCAGGGACGCGTCGCTGACCTCTCCGGCCGGGTCCAGGGAACGCGGGCTCCAGCGGGCGGCGATGATCGGATGGAGTGGCGCGCTGGAGGAGGCGGGTTTGTCCATCAGATCGCGTAACCCCAGTTGGTGAGCCCGTAGGCGCCGAGCCAGGAGCTGGCCAGGGTCAGCGCGCAGATCGTGATCACCGCGGTCGAGGTGCGCCGCTTGGCAAGCCCCATGGCGACCGGGACGAGCAGGGTGAACGCCGTGAGCATGAGCCGGACCTTGGAATAGAACAGGCCGTTGGAGGCCAGATCCATGGCCAGCACACCGAGGCCGTAGACCAGCAGCGGCCACTCCTGCCGCCGCACGACGCAGATCACCGCGAGTACGAGCGCGGCGATGATCAGCCCGACGTTCAGGATCGCGAAGACGTCCTGTTGCCTGGTCAGGGTGTCCACCGCGTTCTGCCAGGTGGACAGTCCAGCGTCGAACCGCGAGTTCCAGCCGCGTTGCTGCACCCCGAACCAGCCGCTCGGGTTGTGCAGCTTGGCGGCCACGAACCCGAGGTAGGCGACCAGCCCGACCGGCGCGAGCAGCCCGCCGAGCCAGGCCCTGCCGTCGTCCCACCGCTTGATCAGGGTGATCGCCACGGCCAGCCCGATCACCAGGATCAGAGCGGCCGCGGTCGGGCGCACCAGGCCGGCCAGCCCGCAGCAGATCCCGGCCAGCACCCAGCGCCGCTCGAGCACGCCGACCAGCGACCAGACGGCGAGCGCGCAGAACAGCGCCTCCGAGTAGACCATCGACAGCACGATGGACATCGGTGCCGCGGCGAACAGCGCCACCAGGATCAGCCCGACCCGCCGGGAGCCGCCTTCGACCAGTTGCCCCAGCCGGACCAGCCCGTAGGCGCAGATCACGCCGGACACGATCGTGATGGTGAGGCCGGCGGTGACCAGGCCGATCCCGCCCGGGCCGTCGATCCCGGCCAGCCACCGGATCCCGGTCGGGTAACCCGGGAAGAACGCCATCGCCGTGTCGCCGCGGTGCTGGTAGTACGCGTCCTTCAGTTCGGGCGGGGTGCCGTCGTAGCCGCCCTGGGCGATGCCGAGGAACCACTGGCCGTCCCAGGCGGTGAGCCGGTCGGCCATCGGGTATCCGTTTGCCGATGCCATCCAGGTGAGCACGAGCAGCCCGACCTCGCGGATGGCCAGGTAGATCAGTCCCGGGGCGAGCAGGGTGGCGAGCCGGCGCGCGGTCCACTCCCGGCGGACGCGCGACGCCCGAACCTCCGGCTCCTCGTCGGGTTCCTCGTCGTCGACGTCCAGGATCGGATCGCTGTCCAGGTCCGTCGTCGACACCCGATCCCTCCCAACCCCGACCGCTGCGCTGTACAGGGTAGGCGGTCGGCGGGAAAAGTCGGTGACCAGCCGCAGGTACGCTGCGTGCGGTGCGATGAGGGAGGTTGTCCGCGGTGGCGCTGGTGGTCCAGAAGTACGGTGGCTCCTCGCTCGAGAACGCCGACCGGATCAAGCGGGTGGCCGAGCGGATCGTCGCCACCCGCAAGGCGGGCGACGAGGTCGTGGTGGTCTGCTCGGCCATGGGCGACACCACCGACGAGCTGACCGACCTCGCGCTGCAGGTGAACCCGATCCCGCCGGAGCGCGAGCTGGACATGCTGCTCACCGCTGGGGAGCGGATCTCCAACTCGCTGGTGGCCATGGCGATCAGCGCGCTCGGCGCGGAGGCGCGGTCGTTCTCCGGCTCGCAGGCGGGCGTGATCACCACGTCGGCGCACGGCAAGGCGCGGATCATCGACGTCACCCCGGGCCGGGTGCGGGACGCGCTGGACAAGGGCTACATCGTGCTGGTCGCCGGGTTCCAGGGCGTCGCCCAGGACACCAAGGACATCACCACGCTCGGCCGCGGCGGGTCGGACGCCACCGCGGTCGCCCTGGCCGCGGCGCTGAACGCGGACGTCTGCGAGATCTACACCGACGTGGACGGCGTCTACACCGCGGACCCGCGGATCGTGCCGAACGCGAAACGGCTTGACCGCGTGACGTACGAGGAGATGCTGGAGATGGCGGCCAGCGGGGCGAAGGTGCTGATGCTCCGCTGCGTGGAGTACGCCCGGCGGTACGGCGTGCCGATCCACGTCCGGTCGTCGTACACGAACAAGCCCGGGACGCTGGTGTCCGGTTCAGTGGAGGACTTCACCGTGGAACAGGCAATGATCACCGGCGTGGCGCACGACCGGTCCGAGGCCAAGATCACCGTGACCGGGGTGCCGGACCACGCCGGGGTGGCCGCGCGGATCTTCCGGACGGTGGCCGACGCCGAGATCGACATCGACATGGTGCTGCAGAACGTGTCCAGCACCGCGTCCGGCCGCACGGACATCACGTTCACCCTGTCCAAGGACAACGGCCCGCGAGCCGTCGCGGCGCTGGAGAAGCTGAAGTCCGAGGTCGGTTTCCAGGCCGTGCTCTACGACGACCACGTCGGCAAGGTGTCGCTGGTCGGTGCCGGGATGCGGTCGCACCCGGGTGTCACCGCGACGTTCTGCGAGGCGCTGGCCAAGGTCGGCGTGAACATCGACATCATCAACACCTCGGAGATCCGGATCTCGGTGCTGATCAGGGACACCGAGCTGGACGAGGCGGTGCGGGCCATCCACGAGGCGTTCGGCCTCGGCGGCGAGGAAGAGGCCGTCGTCTACGCGGGAACGGGGAGGTAGGGGTGGCACCCACGCTTGCGCTGGTCGGCGCCACCGGGGCGGTCGGCTCGGTGATGATCGACATCCTGAACGAGCGGGAGTCCTGGCCGTGGGGCGAGGTGCGGCTGATCGCCTCGCCGCGCTCGGCCGGCAGGAAGATCCGGGTGCGCGGCGAGGAGTTGACCGTGCTGGCCCTGGCGCCGGAGGTGTTCGACGGCGTGGACGTGGCCATGTTCGACGTGCCCGACGAGATTTCCGCCCAGTGGGCCCCGGTCGCCGCGGAGCGCGGCGCGGTGGCGGTGGACAACTCGGGCGCGTTCCGGATGGATCCCGACGTGCCGCTGGTGGTCCCCGAGGTGAACGCCGAGCAGATCGGCAACCGCCCGCGCGGGATCATCGCCAACCCCAACTGCACGACGCTGTCCATGATGGCCGCGCTCGGCGCGCTGCACCGGGCGTTCACGCTGCGGGAGCTCGTGGTCGCCTCGTATCAGGCCGCGTCCGGCGCCGGCCAGTCCGGGGTGGACCGGCTGTACGCGGAGCTGGCGGCGGTGGCCGGCAAGCAGGTCGGGGTGCGCGGCGGCGACGTGCGCGAGGCGCTCGAGGCCGCCGGACTGTCCACTTCGGACTCGCCGTTCGGGCATCCGCTGGCGCTCAACGTGATCCCGTCGGCCGGTTCCTACAAGGGCGACGGCTGGTTCTCCGAGGAGCTCAAGGTCCGCAACGAGTCCCGCAAGATCCTCGGCATCCCCGACCTCAGGGTGTCCGCGACCTGCGTCCGGGTTCCGGTGATCACCACGCACGCGCTGGCCGTGCACGCCCGGTTCGCCGGCCCGGTCACCGTCGAGGCCGCCCACGACGTGTTCGCCGGGCAGCCTTCCATCGTGCTGGTCGACGACCCGGCCGCCGGTGTGTTCCCCACGCCGGCGGAGGTGGTCGGCGCCGACCCCACCTACGTCGGCCGCGTCCGCCAGGCCCTGGACTTCCCGGACACGCTGGACTTCTTCGTCTGCGGCGACAACCTCCGCAAGGGCGCGGCGCTCAACACCTACGAGATCGCCGAGGAACTGGCCGGGGCGCTCGCCTCCTGATCGCGAGTCGTACCCTCGGGCAACCGAGTCGTACGTCCCAGCACGACCGCGAGCACCGCGACCGCGACCCCGCCGAGGCCGGCCGTGACGAAGCCCCAACCCGGGGCGGAGTGGTCGACCACGAACCCCACCACCGGCGCGCCGGCCGCGGCACCCAGGGTGAACGCGGAGCTCTGCAGGCCGGTGGCCTCGCCGCGCACCGCGACCGGGGCGAGCCGGGCGACCTCCTCGCCGGTGGCGGCGACAGTGGGGGCGCAGAGCAGGCCGGCGGGCAGCAACGCCACACACAGCAGCCACCAGTCACCGCCGCCGAGGCCGACCGGAATGGTGAGCGCGCCGAGCAGGGCCATCAGCGTGACCTGGCGGACCGAGCGGTGCAGCGCGCCGTAGACCAGGCCGCCGATGGCGGAGAAGGCCGACCACAGCACGACCACCAGGCCGGTCCAGCCGAGCTCCCCGTGCTCGCGGAGCTGGGCCACGATCGAGACCTCCGAACCGGACAGAACGAACACCGCGCCCGCACCGACCAGAAGCACTCCCACCAGGCGCGCAGTCAGCCAGGTGCGGCGCGGCGGGTGTTCCCCGGTGTCCTCGGCCAGCTCCCGCGTGCTGCGCACCGCCGGGTTCACCACGAGCAGCGCCAGGCCCACGGTGCCGACTCCGATGGCCATGGCGGTCATCGCCGCGGTGGTGGAGAACTGTGTGGCGAAAAACACAGCCGCCGCGGGACCGACCATGTAGCTGAGCTCGGTGGAGATCGAGTCCAGCGAGTAGCCGGAGCGCCGGAGCTCCGGCGGCACCATCGCGGCGATGGCCTGCCGGCCGATCGACATCGCAGGCAGCGCGACTACGCCCGCAACAAGCCCGGCTACCAGCAGTAATGGATACGGTATCCACCGGGCGATCACCCAGAAGGCCATGTCGCCCACCGTGGTGATCACCAGCATCAGCCGCAGCCCGCACCGGTCGACCACCCGTCCCATGACCGGAGCGCCGAGCGCGATGCCCAGAGTCGCCGCTGCTCCGACAGTCCCGGCGGGTCCGTAGCCTCGGCTAAGCCCGACCGCGACGTGTAGCGTCAATATCATGCCCGCGGCCGACATCGGGACTCGCGCGATGAAGATCAAGATCAACAACGTGCGGACGCCAGGCAGCGTTAACAAGGCTCGGTAGTGCTGCATGGACGGATGTCACCTCCCGCGGGCTACGACCGCAACCAAGTTACGGTCGGGGACCGACAAGATCACCCGATCGTTTTCTTGACTCATTCCAGAAAACCTGGTGGGGTGGCAGTGCGATGAACATCCAGGGACTGGGCCGGCTGGAGCCGCGCGAGCAACTGCGGGCCGTCGGGTTGCGGGTGACCGCACCACGGCTGGCGGTGCTCGACTGGCTCTCGACACATCCCCACGCCACCGCGGACCAAGTAGCGGTTGGCGTGAGAGAGCGGCTTGACTCGGTGTCAACCCAGGCGATTTACGATGTGCTCAACGCGTGCACCCAGGCCAAGCTGCTGCGGAGGATCGAACCAGCCGGACACCCCGCGCGGTTCGAGACCCGGACCTCAGACAACCACCACCACCTCGTCTGCCGGCAATGTGACCGAACCGAGGACGTCGACTGCGTCGTCGGGTTCGCGCCGTGCCTGGAGCCCTCCAGCGCGCTGGGCTTCACGGTGGACGAGGCCGAGGTCGTGTTCTGGGGACTGTGCCCAGCCTGTGCCGTGAGACAGTCCGACAGCCACCACATCGAGGAGAGTGTGTGACCGAGCCACGGCCCACGACCAACAACGTGGGCATCCCCGTTGCCAGTGACAACGACTCGTTGACCCTGGGCACCAACGGCCCGATCCTCCTGCAGGACCACTACCTGATCGAGAAGAACGCCCAGTTCAACCGGGAGCGGGTGCCGGAGCGCGTGGTGCACGCCAAGGGTGGCGGGGCGTATGGCTATTTCGAGGTCACCGAGGACGTCACCCAGTGGACCAGGGCCGCGTTCCTCAGCCAGGTCGGCAAGCGCACCCCCGTGTTCGTGCGCTTCTCCACCGTCGCGGGCGAGCTGGGCTCGGCGGACACCGTGCGCGACCCGCGCGGGTTCGCCATCAAGCTCTACACCGAAGCGGGCAATTACGACCTGGTCGGCAACAACACCCCGATCTTCTTCATCCGCGACCCCCAGAAGTTCCAGGACTTCATTCACTCCCAGAAGCGCATGCCCGACACCAACCTGCGCTCCAACAACGCGCAGTGGGACTTCTGGTCGCTGTCACCGGAGTCGACGCACCAGGTCCTATTCCTGATGAGCGACCGCGGCACGCCGCGAACCTGGCGCAACATGAACGGCTACGGCAGCCACACCTTCATGTGGTGGAACGCCGCCG
>NZ_DASYTH010000343.1:0-1925 GCF_036002505.1 Actinophytocola sp.
CGGCGCCGGCTGCGCGACAAGCGCGTCGCCGAACGCTGGCCGAAGGTCACCATCGTCGACCCGTAAGCCGGGTCGGCCAGGCATCGCTTCGGTTCATCATTCGGCCACCAATTCAGCGGGATTTAGCCGCTCGTCGCCGTATTCGTGACCGACTGTTTCACAGAGGTTCGTGGTATCGCCGCGTGCTTTCCCGACTGATCGTCTACAGGTGGTGCGTCCGCAATTCCGATCGGATTCGGAGGACGCACCATGACGACGACGCTCCGCCGCGCGCTGACCATCCTGCTGGCCGCCGCGTCGCTGCTGGCGACCATCGGCGCGGGGCGCGCGGCCGGCGAAACGCTGGTCGCGGCCGGTGACATCGCCAACCCGCCCGGCGGCGGGCGCGGCGACGTCGCCACCGCCCGGGTGGTCCAGGCGAACCGGCCGACGCTGGTCCTCGCCCTCGGCGACACCCAGTACGAGCACGGCGAGTACCGCAACTTCCTGGCCGCTTACGATCGTAGCTGGGGCCGGTTCAAGGCCCGGACCCGGCCGGCGGTCGGGAACCACGAATACATGGACCCGGCCGGACCGGCCGCCGGCTATTTCAGGTATTTCGGTCGACAGGCCGGTGACCCACGACGAGGCTATTACTCGTTCGACGTCGGGCCGTGGCACGCGGTGGCGCTCAACTCCGCCTGCGGCCAGGCTGGCGCGCCGTCGTGCGGCCATGGCTCGCCGCAATGGTCGTGGCTCCGGCGCGACCTGGCCAGCCACCGCCAGCGCTGCACGGTGGCGTTCTTCCATCACCCGTTCCGGTCCTCGGCGGCCCCGTTCACGGGCAAGCCGGAGCTCAAGCACCTGTGGGCGCTGCTGGTGGCCGGCGGGGTGGACGTGGTCCTGAACGGCCACAACCACGCCTACGAGCGCCTGAAGCCGATGCGGACCATGGGCGACGTCGACCATCGCGGCGCGCCGTGGACGATCGTCGCCGGCACCGGCGGGCGGTCGCTGATCCCCTATACCTCGGTGCACCGCAACTCGGTGTACCGGGCGATGCGCTACGGCATCTACAAGATGGTGCTGTATCCCGACCGCTGGGTCGGGGGCCACAAGGGCACCGACGGGGTCACCCGCGACCTGCACTCGATCGGCTGCCACTGAGCCTCGAACCGCCGTCACGCCGCGACGGGCTGTCTTCGATGTGGCGGTGTGACGGTGAGGTCCCCGTGGGGGTGACGGTGGAGCCGCCAGCCGCCCTCGTGCACGGCGCGATGATGGGCGCGGCACAGCAGCACCAGGTTGGCCAGGTCGGTCGGGCCGCCGTGCAGCCAGTGGCGCAGGTGGTGCGCGTCGCACCAGGCCACCGGCCGGTCGCAGCCGGGGAACACGCAGCCGCCGTCGCGCACCGCCAGCGACCGGCGCTGCGCGGCCGAGACCACCCGGGTGGTCCGGCCCAGGTCCAGCAGCTCCGATGGGGTGCCGCCCAGGGCGGGTGGCAGCAGCGCGATGGCGGCCCGCAGCCTCGCCGCCAGCCCGCCGGCGTCGTCGCCGGTGTCGTCGTCGCCGTGGCGGCGGGCGACCACCGCGCGGGTGAGCGCGGCGTCGCAGACCAGCCGCCGGGCCGTCTCGGCGGGTAGCGGTCCCGCCCAGCCGCCATCGGCGCCCGGCGTGCCCGCCCGACCCAGCAGGCTCGCGAGCTCGACCGTCACCATGACCTGCGGGCGGACCCCGCCCGTCAGCGGCAGCCGGCCACTCTCCAACGCGCGCCGGGCCAGCTCGGTCAGCGCGTCCGCGCGCCGCTGCGACCCGCTGCGCTGGTCGTCGGCGGCGCCGGGGCGGGCCAGCGGCTCCAACGCCGCGAGCAGCGTCTCGCCCGCCTCGGCCTCCAGCAGCCCGTCCACCGCCACCATGCCCGCCATCGTCGCCGACACCCACAGGCC
>NZ_DASYTH010000344.1:0-12227 GCF_036002505.1 Actinophytocola sp.
GCCATCGTCAGCTCGCCCGCCAGCACCGACAGCACGATGCGCATCTTGTCCTCGGCGGGGAACACCGGGGGACGACTCATTCGGTCAACTCCTTGGGTCAGGGCCAACAAACCCCTGTGCCAAGAATTCTGACGCGCGACAAATGGACCGTAGTGGCCGCACTCCGCCGCATTCAGCTCGGCACGTCCGAGCGCCGGTCGCGCGGGCTCGCCGTGACGCTCGGTAGCGCGCGGATCGCGGCAGATGTGTGCACTCGACCGCCAATAACTCCACTCCTCGAACGCGTTCTCAGACCGCCCGAACGTCGGCGAGCCGCTTGACTGCGTACTCGTCGTCCCAGCAGGCGGCGGCTTCCCACGCGGCCGACGCTTGCGCGGCGATGTCGTGCGCGCCGTCGTCGAGGCCGGCGGCGTTGCCGGGCAGCACGAGGTCGAGGTCGGGGACGTCGACGTGCGACTCGTCCCAGTCGATCAGCGCGACCTGATTCGCGGTCATGCGGACGTTGCCAGGGTTGTTGGGGTTGCCGTGGACGACGCATGTCTGACGTCCGGTGAGCCGCGCCCACGCTGCTCGGCATCGAGCAACGCTCTCAGGGGGCATCGCGCCGAGGTCGATCTTCGTCCCGGTCTGGGCGTGCAGGAGGTCGGTCGACGATCGCCAGCCTGGGCGCTGCGTCCAGCCCTGCGTCAACCGATGCAGCTCGCGGAGCGTGCCGGCCACGCGACGCCAGTCGGCCTGCGTCTCGGGCGGTCCACCATCCAGGTAGGTCATCACCACCAGACCGTCGGCGAACAGCCGGCCGTCCGTAGCCGGGATCGGCACCGGCACGGTCAGATCTTCACGGTCGAGGTGTTGGAGGAGCTCGGTCTCCCACGCGAGGTCAGCGTCGCTCCTGGCGCCGAGACGACCGACCGCGAGGTGCCCGTTGACGCGCACGCTCCACACGTCGTTGGCGACTCCGCCAGCGAGCGGTTCGATGCGAGCGACGTCTTCACCCCACTGCCCGAGTGCCTCCCACCCCACCGGCCACATCTTACGGGGTGCCGAACATCACTGTTCTCGGCAGTTCAGGATGCCGAGCCCAGCGGGAGACGGTTACGGTGCGTAATACACGCTGATCGGGATGCCCCTTCGTGGTCAGGGGCGTGCGGTACCCGCAACGCGCTCCTGGCGCTCGGCTCTGGGCTGATGGCCTGTTCACCCGGCCTGGGACGCTACGGCTTCGGCGACCTGTTCAGGTGTCGGGGTGGCGTCGATGAGGGTGGCGTAGGTCAGGGAGGCGAACGTGGTCAGTGCGCCTGCACCCAGGTTTCCCCGGTCGGTCTCGATCCCGATCTGCACCCGCCGGGCAGCTTCGGCCGGCTCGAGGTCGGCCCAGGAGGCGGGCATGTGCTCCGCGATCAGCGCGTGCAGCCGGCCGATGCCGTCAAGGCCTTCCGGCAGCCGTGCGCGGGCGAGTCTGCGTCCGTGGTCGTCGAGAAGTTCTATGTCGTGGTGGTCCTCGGCCCAGTCGTCTCCGACCCAGATCAACTGTCCCTCCCTCATGGACATCATCTGCGCAAGCAGCGTGGAGGAGACGCCAGCGATCTAATAGTCAAGTGCTCACCGCGCTCGAGCGGGGCACGTCATCCCATCGGCTGTCTCATCTCCTCACGACCAACGGGCGCACGGTCTGCCGCAAGACCTCGAAGGGTCCGAAGAGTGGAGTGCTGACCCGCCAGCCGCTACCGGAGCCATCCTGCACCAGCAGGCTGACAAGAACCTATTAGAAGAGCTTGCACGCCGGATCCAGTGTGAGCTGGCGCCTGGAACGTAGAACAGTCCGATCCGGTTGGAGTTAATCGCCGGCCGCGAACCGGTCAAGTGATCGAAGAACGTACCCGCGCGTCGTTGAGGTACCCAGATGACCCGCGTTCTCCACAGTGATTAGCTCTGTGCCGGGCCACGCACGATGCAGTTCCCAGGCAGTTCGCAGCGGCCCACCCAGATCGAGCCGACCATGGATCAAAACACCGGGGATGCCGGACAGCCGACCGGCCTCACGCAGAAGTACGCCTTCCTCGAGCCACGCGCCGTGAGAAAAGTAGTGGGTACAGATCCGCACGAAGGCCAGTCGGGCGGCCGGAGGACGATCGCCGTACGGGTTGGAGGCGCCACCGGTCTCTCCGGACAGGACCGCGTCCTCCCAGGCGCACCAGTCGGCCGTGGCCTTTTCCCGTACGGCGGCGTCGGAGTGCTCCATGAGGCGGGCATAGGCGGCGACGACGTCGCCGTCGCTTGGCGTGCCAGGGGCTCCTTCGAGGAAGCGTTCCCACTGCTCGGGGAAGAACCGGCCGACGCCCCGGTAGAGCCAGTCGATCTCCGATCGCCGGGTCATGGTGACCGCGGCGATGACGATCTCGGACACCCGCTGCGGGTGCTGTTGCGCGTAGGCCAGGATGAGCGTGGAGCCCCAGGAGCCGCCGTACAGCAGCCAGCGGTCAATGCCCAGGTGTTCTCGCAACTGCTCCATGTCAGCGATCAGGTGCCAGGTGGTGTTGTGCCGCATGTCGACTGCCGGGTCGCTGGCGTGCGGTGTGCTCCGGCCACAGCCACGCTGGTCGAACAAGACGATCCGGTACCGGTCCGGATCGAAGTATCGGCGCCAACCGGTCCAACATCCTGACCCGGGTCCGCCGTGGACGACGAGCGCCGGCTTGCCTTCCGGGTTGCCGCACACCTCCCAGTACACAAGGTTGCCCTCGCCGACGTCGAGCATTCCCGTCTCATGCGGCTCGATCGGGGGGTATAAATCGTCCACGGTTGAGAGCTCCAAGAAATAGGAAACGGTGCCACAATCGCACGTCCTTGCTCGCTGAGCGACCCGATTGTCGTCCAGCACGCTGTTCCGGACAGCAGCAATTCCGTGACACCATCCGGACATCCTCTATTCGGCTACTTCTTTAATTGATCTACGACCGCAGCCCGGCCAGGCTTGGTCGAGGTGACCGGCGGAGTCGCTCTCTTTTCGGCTGCCCACCGCAGCTTGGTGTGGCTCTCATTTGGCGTGCGTCCTGCCGGTCACCGCGGCGCGGAGAGGCTCAAGAGGGGTATGCCCAGCTCGAAGTAGCGGTGCCCTCCTCGCTGACAACACCTGTCGGCTCGAGGAAGGAAGACCCGGATGAGCCAGGTCATCATCGGTGTGGACCCGCACAAGCGTTCCGCCACGATCGAGATCATCAACGACCGAGAACAGGCCGTCGGTGGAGGCCGGTTCGCCACGGACCGCGACGGCTACAAGGCCATGTTGGCCGCCGGCCGCAAGCACGCTGACCGTCTCTGGGCCGTCGAAGGATGCAGCGGCATCGGCCGCCACGTCGCCCAGCGCCTGGTCGCCGGCGGGGAGACCGTGGTGGACGTGCCGGCGAAGCTGTCCGCCCGGGCCCGGGTGTTCGCCACCGGCCAGGGTCGTAAGACCGACCCGGTCGATGCTCGCAGCGTCGCCGTGGTCGCGTTGCGCACCCCAGGTCTGCGGCAGGTCGCAGTGGACGATACGACCGTCGCGTTGCGGTTGCTGGTCGACCGCCGGGACCAGCTCGGCCGGACCCGCACCGAGGTCGTCAGCCGGCTGCACCACCTGCTGCTGGAACTCGTGCCCGGCGGCGCCAAGCAGTTCCTGTCCGCGCAACAGGCCCGCGCCCTGCTCAACACCGTCCGACCCCGCGATGTGGTCGGCAAGACCCGCCGCTGGTTGGCCTCCGAGCTGATCCACGAACTTGTGACCATCGACAAGAAGATCAAGATCGCGAACCAGGAGCTGACCGAGCTGGTGACCAGCACCGGCAGCCGGCTGCAGCACCTGCACGGCATCGGCCCCTCCGGCGCCGCCCGCCTGCTCGGCGATATCGGCGACATCGGCCGGTTCACCAGCCGCGCGCACTTCGCCTCGTGGAACGGCACCGCCCCGATCGACGCCTCCTCCGGCGACCAGAACCGGCACCGGCTGTCCCGAGCCGGGAACTGGCGCATCAACCGCGCCCTGCACATCATGGCCATCGTCCAGTTGCGACACGACACCGAGGGCCGCCGCTACTACCGGCGCAAGCTCGCCGCCGGCAAGACCCCGATGGAGGCCCTGCGGGCGCTGAAACGCCGCCTCTCCCACGTCGTCTACCGGCAGATGGTCGCCGACGCCAAGCGCATTCGGACGGGCCCGGGAGGACACACGGGGGCGACTCTGACATCCAGCGCGGCCGACCTGAACCCCATGATCGACACTTCGGACAAGTCACTTCCCGGACCCGCCAAACCCAGCCTAAAACAGCCGTCATGATCACCACTTGACAGAGAGGGGTGCCATGTCCGGACGCCGGCCCACGAACGAACCAGCCTTCGACACAGCTGGTGACGGCCCTGTCGGCGGCCAAATGAGGGCTCTCGGCCGCGACGGCGATGATTCAGCCGATAGGCAGGTCGGCCGTGATCGACAGCCGCCCCGCCGGGGAGCAGTTTTGGGTTGCATCCCGCCCTCGAGATCAACCTGCACCTCGACAAGCACGTTTGCGCAGCTCAGCCATGGAGTCGTGTTGCGTTTGGGTACACGCTTCGCCGCCTCCACAGGGGGCACGAACCTGCTCCCGACCGGGCTGGATCGCCAGGTCCGGGTGCCGAGCCAAGCCAGCCCGGGACGTCTATCCGTACAGCGCCTGCAGGCCAACCTCGCCCTGAAACATCCCCACCCCAATCCGTATGCCTCACGACGCCCGGCTGGAAAGCGGCATAAGACGCGCGCGTGTGGAGCGCACCGAGGGCTGGATACGGTTCGAGCGTGAGGCCGGACCTCCCCGATGATCAGCCGCTGGTCTTCCTCGACGTTGACGGGCCGCTCATCCCCTTCAAGGCCCGGCTGGTCAGCGCGCACCGCCGCTCGACCACCGCGTACGCCGAGCCGGTGAAAGACGGCGGCAACCCGCTCCTGGATAGGCTCGACCCCGACGACGGGCGCCGCCTGCTGGCGTTGGGGTGCCGGCTGGTGTGGGCGACCACCTGGGGGACGGATGCCAACGAGGTCATCGCACCACGGCTCGGACTTCCGGAGCTGGCGGTCGTGCAATGGCCCGACGACGATGACGATCCCAGCACGGCCTGCACTGGAAGACCCTGACCCTGTCCCGCAGCGGCCGCGCGCCGCTCCCCCACGACGCCGGCCTCAAGGACACCATCTCGCTACGACCGGGCGAGTCGGCGGAGATCATCACTCGCTTCGACGGCTACCGCGGCCGCTACCTCTTCCACTGCCACAACGCCGAACACGAGGACATGGGCATGATGGCCAACCTCGAAATCACCTGACATCCCCCGGCGCCGCATCGTCGTATGGACAGAAGCCAAGAGCCACAGAGAAAGAAAGGGACAGATTCGATGCCTACGCAACGCGAGGTCGACGAGGCCGAGATCCGGCGGCAGATCGACGGGATCGTCGACGGGATCGGCGCCAAGGATCTCGACGCCCTGCGGCGGATCTACGCGACGGACGTCGTCTCCTTCGACGTCGAGCCACCGCTCCAGCACGTGGGGGTCGAGGCGAAGATGGAGAACTGGATCCGAGCGTTCACGTTCTTCCAGGAGGTGGGCTACGAGGTGCGCGACCTGACCGTCACCGTGGGGGACGAGGTGGCGTTCGGCCACTGCTTCGGCCGGCTCAGCGGCACGCTCGGCAACGGCACGGCCACGCCCGGCATGTGGGTCCGTGGCACCTTCTGCTTCAAGAAGATCGACGGCACCTGGCTGATCGTCCACGACCAGGCCTCCGTCCCGTTCGACATCGCCACCGGCAAGGGAGTCACCAACCTCGAACCCTGACCGCCCATCCTGCCGGCCCCCTGACTGCTCAGGGTGGTCGGCGGTGGCGCCGATGCGGGCCCCGAGGGAGGCGGGCAGGAGGTAGGGGCGTTCGTTGGGGAGGAGGGTGGTGGTGGTGGTGTCGCCCGGCGCGGCGAGGGATACCGCAACGCCATCGCTGACCTCTTCGTCTCCGTGCCCGCCCCGATCAAGCCAAAGAGCGGGCACGTCGACCCGGTTCGGGAACGTGAGTTCTGCTTCTCCTTGATCTTCTCAGCGATGACGCTGAGGACCGCGTACGGTTCTGGCTTCGGCCTGAGCGGCGATCCGGAAACCCTCATGCAGGAACTCGTGACCATGGCCCAGCGCTACCTGCTGCACTAATCAGATGCGTTCGAGATTGAGATGGCAGCCTGCTGCCCGCAGCCGTGCCTGACATCCTGATGACCTCCGGCGGGCCTGGTCCGTACCGCTCCCTGGTCCTCGATCACGGCTGGAGCGAGCCCGCGGCGAGTTTCCCCAACCGCAATCCGGGTCCCTGCAGCGATTCCTCTGCAGCGCTTGCCATCCAACCTTCCCGCCGACGGCACGTCAGTCCCACCCGCCGGGAACGGGCAGGTCGGCGGCGATCAGCAGCCGCCCAGCGTGGGAGCAGTTTTGGGCCGTCTCCTGCCTTGGAGATAGCCTCTCTCTTTGGCTCCATTTGCGCAGCTCAGCGCTTGATCCAGGTGCAGTCGAGAGCACGCTTCGGGGCTCGTACAGGGCATACAAACCTGCTCCCCGGGCACTCGCCGGAGATTCGGCATGGCGAGCTCGTCGTGATGCATCGACACAGACCGCTGCGTGGTATGCGCAACGGCCACTTCGGCAAACCGGTTTGGGGCATGAAGGCCCAATGGAAGTGCGGGCATCGCCACAACGGGTCGCTGAACCGCGACCATCGTTCGTGACGCTGGGTAGCGCGCATCGCGGCAGACGTACGCACGTGACCTTGCACCCGAACCGCCGTAGTTGAGCACGCCGTGAGTCGGCATGCTCGCGTGTCTGTGTCATCGCGGTGCAGTGCCGCCACGCCTACCACGTCGCAGCCATGTCGGTGCGCGATGGCCGGTGCGGCTACCGGGCCGAAGGGCGCGCCTGGCAGGCCCGGCAGAACGGCCTATCTGGCAAGACGTTTGACCGGTCAGGGCGGTGCTACCTACGGTCGGCGACTATGGAGCCCCTGTTCTGCGACACCGCGCTGGCCTTGCGCATCGAGCGGGCGGAGGCCGAGTTCATGGCGGCGTGCGCCGTCGCCGCGAAGGCGCGCGGCGCCGATCCGCGCGGGTTCACCATGCGGGTCGGCGGGGGCGTGGCGAACTTCGTCGAGGCCGGTTCGCCGTTCAACAAGGTGGCCGGTCTCGGCTTCGCCGGGGTGCCGGACGCCGTGCTCGACGAGATCGAGCAGGCGTTTGCGGCGGTCGGCTGCCCGGTGGAGGTCGAGGTGTCCAGTTTGGGTGATGCCGCGCTCGGCGTGCGCCTCACCGAGCGCGGCTACCGGCTGGTGTCCTTCGAGAACGTGCTCGGGCGACTGCTGAGCGACGTTCCGACCTATCCGTCCGACGTGCGGCCCAGCCCGGACGACGAGCTCCCCACGTGGCTCGACGTGGTCGTGGAGGCCTTCCTGCACGCCGACGTCGAGGGCGTTACGGCACACGAACAATTCTCCCGCACGACACTCGAGACGGCCGAGCGCGACCAGGTCACCACGGCCGGGACCGTCCGCTACCTCGCCTGGCGCGAGGGGACGCCGGTCGGCGGCGCCGCCTTCCGCGCCGCGGACGACGGCATCGCACAATTCATCGGCGCGGCGACACAGCCGGCCCACCGGCGAAGCGGGGTACAGACCGCACTGCTGACGGCCCGGCTCGCCGACGCCCGCGCGGCCGGATGCGAACTCGCCGTGGTCACGACCCGGCCGGGCTCCCGATCGCAACACAACGTCCAGCGCGCCGGGTTCCAACTGCTCTACTCGCGTGCCGTACTGATCCGCGAGGAGCGACAAGCCGATACCACGTTCCGTTCGTGAAGTCACAGCACCGGCACCCAGCGGCGGCACCGGATCCCCGGGCTCATCGCTGGTCGCTCCATCCCTTACGCGCGCATGGCTGCCGCGATCTGCCGGCTGAATCTGCTCCACCCCCGCCTGCCATCGGCACGTCAGCCCCAACCGTCGGGAACGGACAGGTCAGCGGCGATTAGGAGCCGCCCAGCGCAAGAGCAGTCTTGAGCAATGCTCTGCCATCGAGATCACCCTGCACCTCGATCATGTTTATGCAGCTCAACGGTAAAGTCCGGCTGCCCTTGAGACCGCGTTTCGGGACCTGCACATGGGGCACCAACCTGCTCCCCCTACGACGCAGCTCATCAGGATCCTCGAGTCATCGAACGCCGAGCCTGCACAGCAGGTCCCGAACGGTATGACCACTCTGGACCTGCGTGCTCAGAGGCCGCCTCCACCCGTACCACGCGCCGCCCGACGTTGACAGGTCGATCGCGGTTCGGCTGCCGAGCGACCATCAAGGCCCCCCGTCGCTGACTTACCAACCCAGCAGTCGCCACGGCTACCCGAGCGCTGCGGCCGGCCGGCTAACCGTGACCACCGGCGTGATGCTCACCGCCGGCACAGTGGCTGAAGGTGAGGTCGGTAGGCGGCAGGCGCCCCGGTGGTGGTGCGGGCCAGAGCACCGGCCATTACCCCGGCTGTGCTCTGATCTGGCTCCCCTCTTTGTCAAGCGGCGTCGGAATGTTGTGTTCTAGGCTGGGGTTCGGCGAGTCCGGGAAGTGACTGTTCCGAAGTGTTGACCTGGGGGGTTTGGGTCAGCCGCGCTGGATTGCAGGGTCGCCCCCATTTGTCCTCCCGGGCTCGTCCCCGTGGCCGTTTTTGCGTCGCGGAGCATCTGTCGATAGACCACATCGGACAGTCGTCGTTTGAGGCTGCGCATGGCTTCCATCGGCGTCTTGCCCTCGGCGAGCCGGCGCCGGTAGTAGGCGCGGCCGGGTGTGTCATGGCGCAACTGGACGACGGCCATGATGTGCAGGACACGGTTGATGCGCCGGTTGCCGGCCCTCGACAGGCGATGCCGTTTCTGGTCGCCGGAGGAGGCGTCCAGCGGTGCGGTGCCGTTCCACGAGGCGAAGTGCGCGCGGCTAGCGAAGCGGCCGATGTCACCGATGTCGCCGATCAGGCGGGCGGCGCCGGACGGGCCGATGCCGTTGAGGTCCTGCAGGCTGCTACCGGTCGCTTCGACCAGTTCGGTGAGTTCCTTGTTCGCCGCTTTGATCTTCTTGTCCACGGCGACCAGGTCGCTGATCAGCTCGGACGCGAGCCGGCGCCGGGTGCGCCCGACAGGTCGCGGGGCCGGATGGTGTTGAGCATGGTGCGGGCCTGGTCGGCGGACAGGAACTTCTTCGCCCCGCCGGGCAGCAGCTCGAGCAGCAGTTTGTGGATGCGGTTGAGCAGGTCGGTGCGGGCGTGTCCGAGGCCGTCGCGGCGGTCCGACCAGCAGCCGCAACGCGACCGTCACATCATCGACCGCAACCTGGCGCAATCCCTTGGCGCGCAACGCCGCCACGGCGACGCTGTGCGCGTCGACCGGGTCGGTCTTGCGGCCCTGGCCAGTGGCGAACACCCGCGCCCGAGCGGACAGCTTCGCCGGTACATCCACGACCGTCTCGCCGTCGGGGACCAGACGCTGGGCGACGTGCCGGCCGATGCCGTTGCAGCCCTCGACCGCCCAGATCCGCTCCGGATAGCGCCGCCCGAGGGCGAGCATCGCCTTGTAGCCCTCCCGATCCGTGCCGAACCGGCCGCCGGCCAGCACGGTCTCCCGATCGTCGATGATCTCGATCGTCGCGGACCGCTTGTGCGGATCCATCCCGATGATGACCTGATCCACTGCCTCTCCTCGCTTGAGCTGGGTTGATTCAGCGAGGAGGGCAGTGCTACTTCGAGCTGGGCAGACCCCTCTGGAGCCACTCCACGCCGCGGTGACCAGCGGGGCGCATGCCAAATCTGAGCCACACCAACCCCGGTGGGCAGCCGAATGTGAGAGCTACCCCGCTGATCACCTCGACCAAGCCTGGCCGGGCTGCGGTCGTACCACCAAGTAAATAAGCAGCCGAATTGAGGGCGTCGAGTTTTTGTCGCCGTAGCGATGACGGAGACCAGATGTATCCGACGGACAGCAGCGGAAATCATTGAGGGTGAATAGCTGCTCCGTCGGCCCGAAGAGGTGCGATATCCGTGCTTGATTTCGACCGGTACTTCGTGGAGTTCGAGGCCGAAACGGCCAGATTGGCCAGGTTGGCGCACGACACGGACGTCCAGCGGCCGATCCCAACCTGCCCCGGCTGGACATTGGAGCAGTTGGTTGGGCATGTCGGCCGCGGGCACCGGTGGGCGGCCGAGATCATCCGGCGGCGCCTGCTGGAGCCGGTTCCCATCCAGGAGGTAGTCGTGCCTGTCGACCCGGATGAGCGAAGCGAGTGGTTGATGGCGGGCGCGTGGATGCTCGGTGACGCGGTGCGGGTCGCGGGACCGGAGCAGCCGGTGTGGACCTGGCAGAAGGATCGGTCGGCGGGCTTCTGGCTACGGCGAATGCTCCACGACGAGGTGGTGCATCGCTTCGACGCCGAACTGGCCCTGGGCATCGAGGGTGACCTGGCTGCGGATCTTGCGGCTGACGGCGTGTCCGACATGCTGGACACTGCCGCGACTCTTTCCAGGCCGGACATCGGTGTATCGAGCGCTTTCGCTAGCTTGGCGGGTGCCGGCGAGTCGCTGCAGTTTGTCGCCATAGACGCAGACCTCGGGTCGGGCCGCGAGTGGTCGGTCACTCGCAGCCCGGCCGGTGTTACCTGGCGGCACGGCCCCCACCGGGCGCACGTCACGGTACGTGGGCCTGCCCTCCAACTGGTGCTCCTGCTCAATCGGCGCCTGACGGTGGGAACGGCGGACGTTGAGATCATCGGCGACCAAGAACTCTTCGCGCATTGGTTGTCGAACAGCAGATTCTGACCGCCATGTCCGGCGAACAGGGCACCCGTTACGACAAGTCGACGACGTGGTGGCTGATTCTTGTCGAGGACGCGCGACGTGCCATCAGGATGAAGCTGCTGGCGCACTTATCAGCCGCGATCCGGCGTCGCCCAGTTCATCCGGATCGGTGACGGGCAGGTTCTTGACCTCGGGCAGCCGCGGCCGCGGAGTGCGAGTCGCCGCAACATGGACCGCCGCGTTGCAGCGTGTTGCGTCTGTGGCTCAGCCGCCGTTGGCGGAGAAGTGCATGAAGTCCTTCAGTGAGTGGTAGTCGCCGCCCCATTTCCATCCGATGGTGGCGAACGCCTTCAGGACGGGTCCGTGCGGAAGGATCATGCCGGGCCGAACGTTGCCGCGGTCGAGGTAGGAAGTGGCCAGTTCGGGAAGTACGACGTTCCCCTTGTGGTACGGATTCTGGAATGGGTCGACGTCCACTGCGAGTCCGTAGGCGTGCTGCGACCAGCCCGTGTGACCCCGTACTGGCCGGCATGCGAACACGGCGGTGGTGTTGTCGTCCCCGGTCGGCGCTGCGTTGAGCTCGGTGGCACTGGTCACCCGCATCCGCTCGATCGGGTACCCCCCGGCGAACAGCCTGCCGAACACCTTGACCAGGCCGTCGGCCGCGCGCGCGTTGACGAGCAACTCACCGGTGTGCGCCAGCCCGTCGAACCCGCGGAAGCTGACCGTCACGTAACGCAAGTCCGTGGCTTTCACCGGGCAGGCGCTGGTCCAGGTGGAGCGGGCGAGCACGCTCGCCGGTACGGCCTGGATCGTGGAGTGGAAGCCGCCGTCGGCCGGGGGCGGTAGGTCGTCCGTCGTGATGATCGATCGATGGCGCAACTCCGGCGGGGTGGCCTGCGCTGCGGCGAAGCCGTTGGACCCGACCGGTAGCACCCGCGTGCCGAGCCAGGCCGGGGCAGCGGTGGCGTCGCCGATGCGCTCGACCGGCGGGCTCGGGTCCGTCGCCGGGTTCGTGGCCGGTGCGCTGGACCTGCCCGCCAGCGCGTCCGGCGCCGGACTGGGCGACGTGCCGGAGCAGGCCGCGGCGACACCGCAGGCCAGCAGGGCCGTCAACAGTCGGCTCATCGGCAGCCATACCGACGTCCGGTGTCGCCCGGGCGTCGTCGTGATGTCTCTCGCCATATCGTTGCGTTCGCCTACGCTGTCGTTCAAATAACTAGTCGACGGTGCCGTACAGAGCCAGTCTGCCAGTAGGGCGAGCGCGCCTCTGGAGAGGAGATCCCTGGCGAGGACGGTCACCGCTGGCCATCCGGATCCGCCGCGAGGGCGCTACCCTGCGTGACAGAGCTACCAGTAATGATCCTTA
>NZ_DASYTH010000345.1:0-46537 GCF_036002505.1 Actinophytocola sp.
GAATCCCAAGGCGACCGCGACGACGGCCGCCGGCCGGGACGTGCTCGCGCACGCACTGGCCAGCCAGGTGAAGCTCGAGGTGGTCGAGACCGACTACCGCGGGCACGCCCAGGCGGCCGCGGCCCGGGCCGCCGTCGAGGGGGTCGACCTGGTCGTCGCGCACGGCGGGGACGGCACGGTCAACGAGGTGGTGAACGGCCTGCTGACCGGCGGTGCCGGCGGCGCGGTGCCCAAGCTCGGCATCGTGCCCGGTGGCTCGGCCAACGTCTTCGCCCGGGCTTTGGGACTGCCTCGTCACCCGATCGAGGCAGCGCATCAGCTACTGCTCGCGATCGCCGAGGGGCGTGACCGCGCGGTCGGCCTTGGCCGGGTCACGTCGAACGGCTCGCCGGGGCGCTGGTTCACGTTCAGCGCGGGGGTCGGCTGGGACGCCGAAGTGGTCGCCGACGTCGACCGGCGCCGTGGAAAGCGGGCCAGCCCGGCGCTGTACGCCCGGGTCGCACTGGCCCGGTACCTGCGGCCCACGCACGGCCGGCCGCGGTTGACGGTGCATCTCCCGGGCGAGGAACCGGTGTCCGACCTGCGGCTGGTGTTCGTGTCCAACACCGATCCGTGGACCTATCTGGGTGACCGCGCCATTCACCTGAACCGGGGATGCTCGTTCGACGGCGGGCTCGGCGTTTTCGCGCTCCGCAGCCTGCGGCTGCCCACCGTGCTGCGCCATCTTCGGCAGGCGACCAGTCGCCAGGGCGAAACTCGCGGAGGAAAACTGCTCCGGCGGGATGATGTGCCACTCATCCGGGTATCCACCGAGCAACCCGTTCAGGTGCAGTGCGACGGGGACCTGATCGGGGAGCGGACCAGTGTCGAGTTCAGCTCGGCGCCCGGGGCGCTGACGGTCGTGGTGTGATCGAGACCCAATCGTTACCCTCTGCATCTACAGGCCGCCTACCAGCCACTTTCGGGTGAGTTCACGCACCGGGTGGATGAGAACCCTTGACATCTAGCTGGTTCGTGAAAGCATTCACAAGCACCCCGACGACCGGATGACGACAAGTGGCGCGACCAACCGCGCCTAGCGAGGAGCAAGTAGAGATGGACTGGCGCCACCGCGCGGCCTGCCGTGACGAGGACCCCGAGCTGTTCTTCCCCGTGGGGACCAGCGGGCCAGCGTTGCTGCAGATCGCCGAGGCGAAGGCCGTTTGCCACCGCTGCACCGTCGCTTCCAACTGCCTGGCCTGGGCGCTCGAAAGCGGTCAGGATGCGGGCGTATGGGGCGGGATGAGCGAGGACGAGCGACGCGCCGTCAAGCGGCGTTCCTCTCGGACCCGGCAACGCAGCAACGCCTAGACGCAACGAGCACCGGGCGGCGTGTGTCCACGGAAAGCGTGGACCACGTCGCTCGTTTGTGTCTTCTGGGGGCCAAGCCCCCAGACCCCCGGCCGGAGGGGCTTCGCCCCCCGGACCCCCCGATCGTCCTAGCGGCGGTGGGAGAGCGGGATTCTTAGCACCGCCTCGGTGCCGCGGGGGTCGCGGCGGCGCAGTGACAGTGAGCCGCGGAGCTCGGTTTCCACCAGGGTGCGCACGATCTGCAGGCCCAGGCCGTCGTCGCGTTCCAGGGAAAAGCCACGCGGCAGCCCGCGGCCGTCGTCGCTGACCACGACGTCGAGCCAGCGGGTGGAGCGTTCGGCGCAGACCTGGACCTCACCGGACCGGCCCGGTGGGTAGGCGTGCCCGACGGCGTTCTGGACGAGCTCGGTCAGCACCATCACCAGCGGGGTGGCGACCTCGGCCGAGACGACGCCGAACTGGCCGAGCTTGCGCACCTTGACCTGGCTCTCCGCCGCCGCGACGTCGCCGACGACCGGGATCACCTTGTCCACCAAGGCATCCAGGTCCACCCGCTCGTCGACGGAGGTGGACAGCGTCTCGTGCACCATGGCGATGGCGGCCACCCGGCGCATGGACTCGGCCAGCGCCTCCTTGGCCTCCGGGCTGGTGGCCCGCCGGGACTGCAGGCGCAGCAACGCGGCCACGGTCTGCAGGTTGTTCTTCACCCGATGGTGGATCTCCCGGATGGTGGCGTCCTTCGAGAGCAGCGCGCGGTCCCGGCGGCGCACCTCGGTCACGTCGCGGACCAGCACCAGGGCGCCGGCCGGCTGGCGTGCCGGGCGCAGCGGCAGCGCCCGGAACAGCACCGTGGCGCCGCGCCGCGATTCGGCCTCCACCCGGATGCTCGGCTGGCCGTCCAGCGCGGCCAGGATGCGCTGGGCCACCTCGGTGGCGTCGAACGGGTCCGCGATCAGCGTGCGGGTCAACGGCACCAGGCGGGCGCCGACCAGGTCCGCGGCGTGGCCCATCCGGTGGTACGCCGACTTGGCGTTGGGGCTGGCGAACACCACGGTGCCGGTGGAGTCCAGGCGGATCAGGCCGTCGCCGACCCGCGGGCTGGTGTGCGCGCCCGGGGACGGCTCGGCGGTCGGGAAGCTGCCGTCGGCCACCATCTGGCACAGGTCGCCGGCCACCCCGAGGTAGGCGATCTCCAGCGAGCTCGGCACCCGCGGCACGGCCAGGTTCGTCTCCCGGGACAGCACCGCGATCACCTCGCCGGCGTGCGTCACCGGGATCGTCTCGCGGCGCACCGGAACGGCGTTGCGCGGAGGCACGGCGCCGGCTTCCCCGGCCGCCGGCACACCCCCCTGGTACCACCGCGGATCCTCCTCGCGGCAGATCCGCCGCTCGGCGATCGCCTTGCGCAGTTGGGGATGCTCGCGCGCGTCCACCCGGCTGCCCACGACGTCCTCGCCGTGCGCGGTCAGCGCGGTCGTCGGGCGGGCCTGCGCCACGCAGAGGAACTCGGTGCCGTCGGCACTCTCCTCGTCGTCGACCTGCACCCAGAGCAGGAAGTCGGCGAACGACAGGTCGGCCAGCAGCTGCCACTCCGCGACCACCAGCTGCAGGTGGTCGACATGCGCCGTGGACAGGCTGGTGTGCTCGGCGAGGAGGTCGGAAAGTGTGGACAAGAACTACTCGACCACCGCGATGAGATCGTGCTCCTGGACCACGTCGCCCTCCCGCACTGCGATCTTGGTGAGTGTGCCCGAGGTCTCGGTGAGCACCGGGATCTCCATCTTCATCGACTCGAGGATCACCACCGTGTCGCCCTCACCGACGGGCTGGCCCTCGTAGCCCACGACCTTCAGCACGTTGGCCACCATCTCGGCGTGGATCTCCTCGGCCATGGACAGTCCTCCCTCGAAGCCGCAACGGGGCGTCGGGGCAATCCAACCACGGCCGGGCGGCCGCCGGCCGACAACTCAGACGTGCCAAAATTGTCCGGCACATACCGTTAACAGGCAGGAGACCGGGAATGTCGAAGCGCGCCCGCAAGCGTCGCGACCGCAAGAAGAGCTCGGCCAACCACGGCAAGCGCCCCCACAGCCAGGCTTAGGTTGGAAGGTTCGCCCCGACCAACCGCACCTCAGGGGACCGTGACGCAACCCAGCCACAATCAACCCGCCACCCCCACCGTTCGCTGGAACGCGACAACAGCAGTTAATTCCGGGGAGGCGGACTAGGGACGCCGCCGCGCTCCAGCACGGTCTTCCTGATCTTGGCGCGGAGCCGCTCCTTCAGCGCGTCCGGGGCGTGCTCGCCACCGCACTTGCTGGCCAGCAACGTCTTCAGGTGCTCGTCGAGGCCGTAGTGCTCCAGGCAGGGGCTGCACTCGTCGAGGTGCTGCTCCAGCTTGGCGCGCCGGCCCTGGTCGCACTCGTGGTCGAGGAACAGCCACACCTCGGCGAGCACCTCGGAGCAGTCCGTTTCGTGGGGTTTGCCGCAGCTCATGACCCGGCCACCTCTCGCTCGGCCGAGCGCAGGAACCCGCGCTCACGCGCAACATCCGCCAGGAGATCACGCAGCATCCGGCGGCCGCGGTGCAACCGGGACATCACGGTGCCGATCGGCGTACCCATGATCTCCGCGATCTCCTTGTAGGCGAAGCCTTCGACGTCGGCTAGATATACCGCGAGCCGGAACTCCTCGGGAAGCTGCTGAAGCGCTTCCTTGACGTCCGTGTCCGGCAGCCGGTCCATCGCCTCGATCTCGGCGGACCGCAGCCCGGAGGAGGTGTGGCTCTCGGCCTGGGCCAGCTGCCAGTCGGTGATCTCCTCGGTGGGCTGCTGGACCGGTTGGCGTTGCCGCTTGCGATACCCGTTGATGTAGGTGTTGGTGAGGATGCGGTAGAGCCAGGCCTTCAGGTTCGTACCGGCGCGGAACGACTCGAACGCCGCGTACGCCTTGAGGTAGGTCTCCTGCACCAGGTCCTCGGCGTCGGCGGGGTTGCGGGTCATCCGCAGGGCCGCCGAGTAGAGCTGGTCCAGCATGGGCATCGCGTCCCGCTCGAACCGCTCCGCCCGCTCCTCCGCGCTCTCCGGCCTGGCGTTGGTCTGGGTATCGGTGCTCGGCACCGCACTCCCTTCCAGGGATCTTTCCGTGATTCTGCATGCACGGGATCTCTTCGAGGATACGCGGGGCGTCCTGGCGCCCGCCGATCGCAACACGGTCAGCACGTCGTGAGACAACGCGTAAGGCCCCGCGCGGCATTCCCTACCCTTACCCGCATGGCAGGACGCGGGACCCCGGCGACGGTGCTGCTGACCAGGCAGAAGGTCGCGCACACGGTGCACTCCTACGAGCATGATCCGCGGCACACCTCCTTCGGGCTGGAAGCCGCGGAGGCGCTCGGCGTGCCACCCGAGCAGGTGTTCAAGACCCTGCTCGCGGAGGTCGACGGCAACCTCGTCGTCGGCATCGTGCCGGTGTCCGCGCAGCTCGACCTGAAGGCGCTGGCGGCGGCGGTCGGCGGCAAGCGGGCGAAGATGGCGGACGTCACTGCGGCCGAGCGCGCCACGGGCTACGTGGCCGGCGGGATCTCACCGCTCGGCCAGCGCAAGCGCCTGCCCACCGTGCTCGACTCGTCCGCCTCGGCGCTGCCCACCCTGTTCTGCTCCGCCGGCCGGCGCGGCCTGGAGATCGAGCTGTCGCCCGCCGACCTGACCCGCATCCTCGGCGCCAAGCTCGCCCCCATCGCCGGGCCCTGAAGCTCGGCCCTCGACGGCCCACGAACCCACCCCCCACCCGTTTGGGTGGGGGCCCGGTGGCCATTCTACCGGCGGAAACGGTACGGGTGATCGACTTTTGGGCTGGCTGTGGACAGGTGGGCGGGGTGTGGATGGGTGGACGTCGCGCGTTAGCCCAGTGGGCGGAGGATGCGGTCGAGCCATTCCTCGACGGTGCGGGAGATGCCGGTGGCGTCGCGTTTGAGGGAGTGGTCGCCGGGGAACAGGACGACCTCGCGGTGGTGGGCGGCGGTGGGGCGGCCGAACGGGTCGTTGTCGCCCTGGACGACGAGGGTGGGGACCTCGACGCCGTCCAGCTCGGGCTGGCGGGTCTTGTCCGGCTTGCCCGGCGGGTGCACCGGAAACGCCAGGCAGACCACGGCCACGGCGCCACCGTCGGCGGCCGTGCGGCAGGCGACCCGGGCGCCTGACGAGCGGCCGCCGAACACCTGTGGCAGGTCGGCGAAGAACTCCTTCTCCAGTTGCTCGGCGACGGTGAGCCAGGCGGAGTCGAGCTGCGGGGCCGGCGCGGGGAAGCGGCGCCCGGCCACCCGGTAGGGCTGCTCGACCAGCGCCACGTGCACGCCGGCGGCGCGGGCCCCGCGGGCGGCGGCCACCAGGTCGGGCGCGCCGATGCCACCGCCGGCACCGTGCCCCAGCAGCAGCACCGCCCGGCCCTCGGGCACGCAGTGCAGCTCGGCCCGGGCCAGGCCGTGCGCGGTCTCGATCTCGCTGGTGGTCATTGCCCCGACGCCGGGTCGAACAGCGCCGGCTCGTCCAGGGACGGCGCGGGCTCGTGCCGGGCCATCAGCTCCGGGCCGTTGTTGCGCACGCTGTTCACCGCGTCCGACACCGGCCGCAGCTCCAGCGCGGCGACCAGCTCCGGCGTCGGTGTGAGCAGCTCCGAGACGTCCTCGAGGTCGGGGTTCAGCCAGGCCGCCCAGGACTCCCGGGGCAGCAGCAGCGGCATCCGCTCGTGGATCTCGGTGAGCTGGCCGATCGCGTCCGTGGTCAGGATGGTGTAGCTGACCAGCGGGTCAGCCTCGGCGTCGGCTTCCTTGTCCTTCCAGGTGGACCACAGCCCGGCCATGGCGATGCTGGAGCCGTCCGCCGGGGTCATGAAGAACGGCTGCTTGACCTTGCCGTCGCGGCGCCACTCGTACCAGCCGTCGGCCGGCACCAGGCAGCGCCGCTTGGCCAGCGAGCTCTTGAACGCCGGCTTGCTGCCCACGCTCTCGGACCGCGCGTTGATCATCTTGGCGCCGACCGACTTGTCCTTGGCCCAGAACGGAACGAGCCCCCAGCGCATCACCCGCAGGCTGCGCACGGTGGTGTCCGGGTCGGGCGTGCCCTCCTCGTCCCGCGGGTGCCGCTCGACGACGGTGATCTTCTCCCGGGTGGGCGCGACGTTGTAGTCCGGCCGGGTGTCGGCCTCGTCCGTGGCGTCCACCGCGTCGAACTCCGCGGCCAGGGTCGCCGGATCCTTCGACGCGCTATACCTCCCACACAAACGAAACACCTCCAGCATCGATCGTGACACGTCCCACCGACACAGGCGACCCGGTAATCGGGGATCATCTATACCCATGACGCACCCATGGTCGGCGCCCGTGGCCACGGGCCCGGTTCGGGCCACCGTATCGGTCCCGGGCTCCAAGTCGATCACAAACCGGGCGCTGCTGCTGGCGGCGCTGTCCGAGCGACCCGCGGCCGTGCACGGCGTGCCGGCCAGCCGGGACACCGAGCTCATGCTGAACGCGTTGCGCGCGCTGGGGGTCCCGGTCGAGGCGGACGCGAACGGGTTGGTGCGTACCGGAAAGCACGAGGGGTTCCGCGGCCCGGCGGAGATCGACTGCGGCCTGGCCGGCACGGTCATGCGCTTCGTTCCGCCCGCGGCGGCGCTGGCCGACGGGGAGATCCGGTTCGACGGCGACCCGCGGGCCCGCGAGCGTCCCATCGAGACGGTGCTGAACGCGTTGCGGGCACTGGGAGTCCAGCTCGACGGCGATGCGCTGCCGTTCACCCTGCACGGCACCGGCGCGACGCCGGGCGGCACGGTCACCATCGACGCGTCCGCGTCCTCGCAGTTCGTGTCCGGCCTGCTGCTCTCCGGCGCCCGCTACGACAAGGGTGTGACCGTGCACCACGACGGCAAACCCGTGCCGTCCCTGCCGCACATCGAGATGACCGTGTCGATGCTGCGCGAGGCGGGCGTCGAGGTGGACGACGCCGAGCCGAACACCTGGCGGGTGGCGCCGGGCCCGGTCGCGCCCCGGGACTGGGCGGTGGAGCCGGATCTGTCCAACGCCACACCGTTCCTGGCCGCGGCCGCGGTCACCGGCGGTGCGGTGACCGTGCCGGGCTGGCCTTCCGAAACCACCCAGGCGGGCGATCTGATCCGCGAGGTTCTCGCCCGGATGGGTTGTGAGGTAACGCTTTCCGCCGACGGCCTGACCGTGACCGGACCCGCCCGGCTGTCCGGAGTGGACATCGACCTGCACGACGCGGGCGAGCTGACCCCGACCGTGGCCGCCCTTGCCGCGCTCGCCGGAAGTCCGTCCGTGCTGCGCGGGATCGCGCACCTGCGCGGCCACGAGACCGACCGGCTGGCCGCGCTGCGCACCGAACTGAACGGCCTCGGCGGCGACGTCACCGAGACCGAGGGCGGCCTCGCCATCCGCCCCGCACCGCTGCACGGCGGCGACTGGCACGCCTACGCCGACCACCGGATGGCCACCGCGGGCGCGATCATCGGGCTTGTCGTGCCCGGCGTCCGGGTGGACGACATCGGCACCACCGCGAAGACAATCCCCGACTTTCCCGGTCTGTGGAACGGAATGCTCAGCCCGTGAGCGAGCTTGCGAGCGAACCGTCAGGCACTGCCCCGTCGCCGGGCCTGCGAGGAGACGGGGCTGGCCAGCTCCGAGCTTGCGAGGTGCTGGCGTGACAGGGAGAGGCCGGCGGAACGACTGGCGGCGGCTGGACGAGGCGGACGTTCGGGTCCGTCCAGGGCGGGGCACCCGGCCGCGGAGCAAGCTGCGGCCGGAGCACGCGGACGCCCAGGCGGCCATGGTGGTCGAGGTGGACCGCGGGCGCTGGACCTGCGCGCTCGACCTCGACCCGGAGCGTGCGGTGGTCGCCATGCGCGCCCGCGAGCTGGGCCGGACCCCCATCGTGGTCGGCGACCTGGTGGACCTGGTCGGGGACACGTCGGGCCGGCCGGACACGCTCGCCCGGGTGGTCCGGGTGGCCGACCGGAGCAGCGTGCTGCGCCGCACCGCCGACGACAACGACCCGTACGAGCGGGTCGTCGTGGCCAACGCCGAGCGGCTGCTGATCGTCTGCTCGCTGGCGGATCCGCCGCCGCGCACTGGTTTCATCGACCGGTGCCTGGTCGCCGCGTACGCCGGCGGGCTCAAACCCGTGCTGTGCCTGACCAAGGCCGACCTGGCCAGCCCCGCCGTGCTGCTCGCCGCGTACGCCGACCTCGAGGTGCCGGTGCTGGTCACCCGGCACGACGAGGACCCGGTCGAGCTGCGGAATACGTTGGCGCACAAGGTTTCCGCCCTGGTCGGGCACTCTGGCGTGGGGAAGTCGACGCTGGTGAACAAGCTGGTGCCGGACGCCGAGCGGGCGATCGGCGCGGTGAGCGCGGTCGGCAAGGGCCGGCACACCTCGGTCACCGCCGTCGCACTGCCGCTCCCCGGGAGAGGAGGCTGGGTGGTGGACACCCCGGGCATTCGGTCATTCGGCCTCGCCCACATCCAGCCGAACGATATCGTCGACGCGTTCCCGGAGTTCATGGAAGCCGCCGAGGAGTGCCCGTCCAACTGCGGTCACCGCGGCCCGCCCGAGGACCCGGACTGCATGCTGGACGTGGTCACCGCGGATGGCGCGGCGAGCGTCGGCCGGTTGGCCTCGCTGCGCCGCCTGCTAGCGTCGCGCGCGGGCCTCGACGATTATCCGGAGGGATAAGCAGATGAAGCGAGGAACGGCCGCACTTGCCGGCATGACGGCGATCGCGGCGCTGGTGCTGTCCGGCTGCACGTCGAAGCAGGCCGGTAGCCCCGGTCCCGCCGCCGCCGCCAACCCGGAGATCAACACGCTCACCCTGCTGGCCCAGCGGGTCAGCGAGACGAGCGCGGCGAAGCAGGGTGCCCACCTCAATATCTCGGTGGAGGGCAGCGGGCAGGCGTTGGGCGGCGAAGGCGACGTGCGGTTCGGCGCCAAGCCGGCGATGGACCTCAAGATGGCGATCCCGGAGATGGCCGAGGTGACCATGCGATTCGTCGACGACGCCTTCTACGTCAAGCTGCCCGAGGAGCTGGAGCCCGGCAAGTCCTGGCTCAAGATCGACACCAAGGGCGCGGACCCGCTGTCGAAGGCGCTGGGCTCCGCGGTGAAGCAGATGAAGGAGAACGGCGACCCGTCCCAGACGCTCAAGCTGCTCGAGGGCGCCGGCGAGATCACCGGCACCAAAACCGAGTCGCTGAACGGCAGGGACACCACGCACTACACGCTGACCATCGACGTCAAGAAGCTGGTGGCCAAGCAGAGCGACGCCGACCAGAAGAAGGCGCTGGAGGAGGCGACCAAGGCCGGCGTGCAGAACTTCCCGGTGGACGTCTGGCTGGACGCGGAGAACCTGCCGGCGCGGATCGCCCTGAACATCCCGTTCACCGACCCGACCAGCCAGAAGACCGAGCAGGTCAAGATGACCATCGACTACACCGACTGGGGCAAGCCGGTCGACGTGACCGCCCCGCCCGCCGCCGAGGTCGCCGAGCTGCCACGCTGAACCCCCTGTCACATCTTCGACCGTCGCCTCGTCCGATCCAGGGAGACCGACGGGAGGGTGAAGCGCGATGCGGGTGTTGCTGATCGGAGCGACCGGGGTGCTCGGTCGGGAGGCGGTGCCGCGACTGCTGGCCGCCGGGCACCGGGTGACCGGCTTGGCGCGCAACGAGGAGCGGGCTGCGGCCGTGCGGGGGCTCGGCATCGAGCCGGTGATCGGGGACCTGTTCGACGCGGACTCGCTGGCCAAGGCGCTCGACGGGTGCGTGGGTGTGGTCAACCTGGCCACCCGGATCCCGACCGGTCTGCGGATGGTGCGCGGCATGGCGGAGAACGACCGGGTGCGGTCGGAGGGCAGCCGGAACCTGGTCGAGGCGGCGCTGAACGCCGATGTCCGGGTGATCGTGCAGGAGGGCATCTCGTTCGTCTACGCCGACGGCGGCGACGCCGAGCTGGACGAGGACGCGCCGCTCGACGCGGTCGGGCCGCTCCGGACCTCGCTGGAGGCGCACGCCAACGTCGCCCGGTTCGCCGAGTCGGGCGACCGGGTCGGGGTGCGGCTGCGGATCGCGGCGCTGGTCGGTGACGAGCCGATGGCGCGGATGCTGATGCGCATGGCGAAGTTCAGGGCGCCGGTGATGTACGGCGACCCGGACGGCTGGTTCACCGCGATCCACCCGTCCGACGCGGCCGCCGGAGCGGTAGCCGCGCTGAGCGCACCGAGCGGGGTCTACAACGTCGGTGCCACCCCCGCCCGCAAGTCCGAGATCGCTCAGGTGGTGGCCGAGGCCGCGGGTGTGCCAAAGGGCCGCGTCATGTCGGGCGCGATGCTGGTCGGGCAGTTCAGGTCGCTGGCCCGCTCGCACCGGGTGGTCTCGCACCGGCTGACCGAAGCCACCGGCTGGCGCCCGGAACGGCCCACGTTCGGGGCGGCGTGGTTCGCCCCATCGGGTAAGTGACCGTCCGGCTACCCTCCGCCAATGCGGACGGCACTGCTGGTGTTGAGCGGGTGCGCCGGGACCGGCGCCCCTGAGACTCCCGACGTCGGCGCACTGGCGGCCAGCGTAACGGCGCAGACGGCGAGCCGGAGGAGCGCCCACGTCACGTTCCAGACGGCCGGGGGCACCACCGGGCAGGGCGACTACCGGGTCTCCCCCGACGTCGCCGCGGACTTCAGCATGTCCAGCGCCCTCGGACCGGCCCGGTTCATCCTGCTGGACAAGGTGATCTACCTGCGGCTGCCGCAGACCGAGCGGTCGGCCCGGCCCTGGACCCGGTTCGCCGCCGGCAGCGCCGACCTGGCCGACGCCATGATCGAGCAGGCCGACATCGGGCGGCAGCTGGAGAAGATCCGCACCGCCGGCACGGTCACCGGCACCGCCACCGAGCACCCGGACGGCCGGCCCACCACCCGGTACACGATCGACGTCGACCTCGCCCGGCTGATCGACGCCGAGCGCGACACCGTGGTCCAGGGCAGCCTTCGGGAGCTGGCCAAACGCGGCGTCACCCGGATCCCGTACCGGCTCTGGCTGGACGGCGAGAACCTGCCGGTGCGGATCGCCGTCGACCTCCCCGGCCGCTCCAGCACCACCGACTACACCCGCTGGGGCGAGCCGGTCCAGGTCGCCGCCCCACCCGGCAACCAGGTGACCGACCGCACCTAGCTCGGGATGCGATGAAGGGGGCCTTTCTCTCGCTGGGCGTGAGAAAGGCCCCCTTCATCGCCCTCCACTCAGCCCATGTGCGGGTAGGTGTGGTCGGTCGGCGGTACGAAGGTCTCCTTGACCGTCCGCGGGCTGGTCCAGCGCTGCAGGTTGTAGCCCCAGCCGGCCTTGTCGTTGGTGCCCGAGCCGCGCCCGCCGCCGAAGGGCTGCTGGCCGACCACGGCGCCGGTCGGCTTGTCGTTGACGTAGAAGTTGCCGGCCGCGAACCGCAGCGCCCGGTGCGCCTGCTCGACGGCGGCCCGGTCGGTGGCGAACACCGAGCCGGTCAGCGCGTACGGGGTGGAGCCGTCCACCAGCTCGAGCACCTTGGCGTAGTCGGCGTCGTCGTAGACGTAGACGGCCAGGATCGGGCCGAACCACTCCGTGGTGAACAGCTCGTGCATCGGGTCGGTGCCGAGCAGGACGGTGGGCTGGACGAAGTAGCCCGTGGAGTCGTCAGCCGTGCCGCCGGCCAGCACCTCGATGGAGGACGTGGCGCTGGCCATCTCCAGCACGCCCTGGTGCTTCTCGAACGCCCGGCGGTCGATCACCGCGCCGCCGAAGTTGGCGAAGTCGGTGACGTCACCGAACGACAACGCGTTCGTGGTGTCCACGAGTTGCTCGCGCACGCCGCCGTCCCAGAGGGAGCGGGCGATGTAGGCGCGCGAGGCGGCCGAGCACTTCTGGCCCTGGTACTCGAAGGCGCCCCGGACGAGGCCGGTGACCAGCGACGCGGGATCGGCCGAGGGGTGCGCGACGACGAAGTCCTTGCCGCCGGTCTCGCCGACGATCCGCGGGTAGGCGCGGTAGGTGTCCAGGTGCTCGCCGACGGTGCGCCAGAGGAACTTGAACGTCTTCGTGGAGCCGGTGAAGTGCAGGCCGGCGAAGTCGGGGTCGGTCATGGCCACCGTGCTCACCGCGGCGCCGTCGCCGGTCACCATGTTGATCACACCGGGCGGCAGGCCGGCGGCCTCGAGCAGGCGCATCGTGTAGTGCGCGGAGAGTTGCTGCGTCGGGGACGGCTTCCACACCACGGTGTTGCCCATGAGCGCGGGCGCGGTGGGCAGGTTTCCGCCGATCGCGGTGAAGTTGAACGGGGTGATCGCCGTGACGAAGCCCTCCAGCGGGCGGTGGTCGAACCGGTTCCAGATGCCCGGTGAGGAGCCCGGCTGGTCGGCCAGGAGCCGGGCGGCGAAATGCACGTTGAACCGCCAGAAGTCGATCAGCTCGCAGGCGCTGTCGATCTCCGCCTGCTGCACGGTCTTGGACTGGCCGAGCATGGTCGCCGCGTTCAGCGTGTCCCGCCACGGGCCGGACAGCAGGTCCGCCGCGCGCAGCAGGATCGCCGCGCGCTCGTCGAACGGCAGCTCGCGCCACGCCGGGGCGGCCTGCTTGGCCGCGCTCACCGCGTCCGCCACGTCGTGCTCGGTGGCCTGCGCGGTCACGCCGAGCACATGTGCGTGATCATGAGGCTGCACCACGTCGACCCGCCCGCCGCCGGCCATCCGCCGCTCGCCGCCGACGGTCATGGTGAGCTCGGCCCGTTCCCCCTCCAGCTCGGCGACCCGGCGCCGCAGCGACTCCCGCTCGGCGCTGCCCGGCGCGTACAGGCGCACCCGCTCGTTGACCGGTTCGGGGACCGACGTCACCGCGTCCATTGTGTGTGGCTCCTTGGTGGTGAGGCTGCTCGTGGCAGCCTTCATCCTTCCACCTCATTTTCCGCCCGGTTTGCGCGCTGACGCATTCGCTCCGGCAGGGCCACTGTCCGGGAACGTGGTGGCCCGCTGCCAACTGAGGCCCTGCCACCGCGAATACGTGCCTCCGGCCGGAGCGCGCTCTGTTGTCACCCTGGGTGCCGCGCGGTCACCGGGCTACCGCCGCCAGGGTTCAGAGCAGGTCGAGAAGGAACGGAAGTTCCTGCGGGGCGTACCAGGACAGCTCGTGGTCCTCGGCCTCGCCCAGGGCGAACTCGGCGTCGGGGTCGCCGAGGTCGGCCGCGTCGATCACCTCGGCGGCGGCCCGGACCGCGTCCTCGGCCTCCGCGGTGTCGACGTGCACGGCACCCACCACGGCGATCTTCACCGGACCGGGCAACCGGACCGCCGCATAGTCCAGGTCGGGGCGCAACTTCACGCCCTCCACGTCGGCCGCGACCACCGCCCGGCGGGACATCGGCTTGGGGTCGGTGAGCTGCTCCGCGGCGATGAGCCGCAGCGACGCGCGGGCGGCCTCCATCATCGCGGCGTACTCCAGCTCCTCGGCCTCGCCGTCCCGGTAGTACTCCCGCAGGGCCGGCGTCAGCGCGAACGCGGTGTTGTTGACCGCGGTCAGCACACCGTCCGCGGCCAGCGTGCGCAGCATGGCGAGGGTCGCCGGGATGTAGACCCGCATGCGCGTGTCGGCCATGCGCCGAATGCTTTCACACATGAAAAGCTGCGGGGTGTGGACGCGCCCTCACCCAAGGACCGGTTCGTGACGGTGTTCGGGCGGAAACCCGTGCTCGAGGCGCTGGACGATCCGGGGCTCACCGTGAACAAGGTGATCATCGCCGACAACGCGCGGGGCGAGGCGGTGCGGGAGATCCGGGACGCGGCCTCGCGGCGCGGGGTGCCGGTGACGCAGGCGTCCGCGCACCGGGTGAAGGTGTTGGCGGGTAACGGAAAGCAGGACCAGGGCGTGCTGGCCGACGTGGTGGCGCCGCGGATGCGCCGGCTGCCGGACGCGCTGTCCTCGAGGTCCGCGCCGGGGCGGGTGCTGGTGCTGGACGGGATCACCACGCCGGCCAACGTGGGGATGATCCTGCGCACGGCGACCGCGGCCGGGGTGGACGGGATCGTGGTGCCGCGCCGGGGAGTCGCCGGCATCGACCCGTTGGTGATCAAGGCGTCGGCCGGGGTCGCGTTCCACGCCCCGGTGCTGCGCTGCGCCACCGCCGAGGAGGCCGTGGGGTTGTTGCGGGCGGCCGGGTATCCGGTCTTCGCACTGGACGCCGGCGCCCGCGAGTCGATCTTCACGGTCGACCTGCCGGCGCGCGCGGCGTTCGTGCTCGGCAGCGAGTCGGCGGGGGTGAGCGACGCGGTCCGCCCGCGGGTCACACGCTGGGTGTCGATCCCGATGACCGGCGGTGTCGAGTCGCTCAACGTGTCCAGCGCGGCGGCCGTGCTGTGCTTCGAACTGGTGCGCCGGCGCGAGGGCTTCCGGTGATCGAGGGCGGGCCGGAGGTCCGCTCGAGGAACCGGCCTACCCGTTGCCAACCGCCGGTCAATGTCGTCAGCTTGCTCTCCAAGCCCGAGCCGAGGATTCAACACCGTCACCTGAATGTGTGAAGTTTGACCTGATTCGAACGGGCCGGCCCTCATCAGGGTGTGAGTGCGCTTTCGACCGTCCGGATGTACCCGCTGCCGGAGTACGAGCCGCCCCGGCTGCCGTACCCGCCGGACCCGGACGAGCCCGACTACCTGCTCCTGGAGTTCCCGCCGCCACCGCCGGCGCCGGTCACGTGGCTGCTCGGCGACGGACCGGTGTGGGACGAGCCCGGGCAGACCCGGGACCGGCTGCGGCGGCTGCTCTGCCTGATCCTCGAGGTGCTCGACGGCCGCCGCTCGATCGGCCAGCTCCGCGGCGTCGTCGGCGCGCACCTCTACGAGTCGTTGCTGACCCGGTCCCGGCACACCACCGGTAGCCAGCACCGGCTGCGCTCGCTGCACACCTGCCGCCCGGTCAGCGGCGTCATCGAGCTCTGCGCCACGGTCACCGTCTCCACTCCGGGCCTCCGCCGCGACGCGGTCATCGCCATCGCCGCCCGCATGGTCCACCACGCCGGCGCCTGGCGCTGCACGGTCCTCCGCCCGCTCCACGCGCGCCGGATGGCATGACTGACTCGCGGGTGCGTTACCAACCGCACCTCAGGGGACCGTGACGGCACCCAGCCACAATTCACCCGGCAACCGCACCACCAGCTGGAACGCAACGACAGCAGTAAATTCCGGAGAGGCGGACTAGCGCTTGCCCTTTCCCCGGCGGGGTTGGTTCTGCTTGGTGTTGGCGCGTTCGGCGGCGCGGCGTTCGCGGCGGGTGCCGCCGCCCTGACCGCGCTGGGCGGAGCCGTTGCCGTCGCTGTGGGAGGCGACGCCGCCGCCCTCGGCCGGGCCACTGTAGGTGAGCTGCTGCTGGGTCGGGGCGCCGAGGGTACGGCCGCGCAGCGCCGGCGGGATCTTGCTCTGCTCGGCCTCGGCGGCCTTCTGCGCGAGCGCGGCCTGCTCGGCCGCGCGGGCCGCCCGGGCCAGCCGCTCCGCGGTCGCGGCGTCCGGCTGAGCCTGCTGTGCGGGCTGCTCGGAGGTCTCCACCTGGGCGTTGAACAGGAACCCGACCGACTCCTCCTTCAGGCCGTCGAGCATGGCTATGAACATGTCGTAGCCCTCCCGCTGGTACTCGATCAGCGGGTCGCGCTGGGCGGTCTGCCGCAGGTGGATGCCCTCCTTGAGGTAGTCCATCTCGTACAGGTGCTCGCGCCACTTGCGGTCCAGCACCTGCAGCAGCACCCACCGCTCCAGCTCACGCATCTTGCCCGGGCCGGCGACCGCCTCGATCTCCGCGTCGCGGCGGGCGTACGCCGCGTGCGCGTCCTCGAGCACGGTCTCGAGCAGGGTCTCCGGTGTGAGGTCCTCCTCCTGCTCCAGCAGGCCCTGCGGGCGGATGCCGACCGGGTACAGCGTCTTCAGCGCGGTCCACAACTTCTCGAGGTCCCAGTCCTCGGCGTAGCCACCCGAGGTCGCCTCCGCGACGTACGCCGTGACCACGTCGTTGATCATGTGCTCGACCTGCTCGTGCAGGTCCTCACCGCGCAGCACCCGCAGCCGCTCGCCGTAGATGACCTTGCGCTGCTTGTTCATCACCTCGTCGTACTTGAGCACGTTCTTGCGGATCTCGAAGTTCTGCTGCTCGACCTGACCCTGCGCGCTCCGGATCGCCCGGGTGACCATCTTGGCCTCGATCGGCACGTCGTCCGGCACCCGCAGGGTCACCATCACGCGCTCGACCAGCGCGGCGTTGAACCGCCGCATCAGCTCGTCGCCCAGCGACAGGTAGAACCGGGACTCGCCGGGGTCGCCCTGCCGGCCGGACCGGCCGCGCAGCTGGTTGTCGATGCGTCGCGACTCGTGCCGCTCGGTGCCCAGCACGTACAGGCCGCCGGCCGCGATGACCTCCTCAGCCTCGGCCTTGACCTCCAGGCGCGCCTTCTCCAGCGCCGCCGGCAGCGCCGCCACCCACTCGTCCGGCGTCTCCACCGGATCCAGCCCGCGCGCCCGCAGCGCGTTCTCCGCGATGTGGTCGGGGTTTCCGCCGAGCATGATGTCGGTGCCGCGGCCGGCCATGTTGGTGGCCACGGTGACCGCGCCCTTGTGCCCGGCCTCGGCGACGATCGCCGACTCCTTCTCGTGGTGCTTGGCGTTCAGCACGTTGTGCGGAACCCCCATGCGCACCAACAACTTCGACAGGTACTCGGAGCGCTCCACGCTGGTCGTGCCGACCAGCACCGGCTGGCCCTTCTCGTGCCGCTCGGCGATGTCGTCGGCGACCGCCTGGAACTTCGCCTCCTCGGTCTTGTAGATCAGGTCCGACTGGTCGGCGCGGATCATCGGCTGGTTGGTCGGGATCGGCACCACACCCAGCTTGTAGGTGGAGTGGAACTCGGCCGCCTCGGTCTCGGCGGTACCGGTCATGCCGGAAAGCTTGTCGTAGAGCCGGAAGTAGTTCTGCAGCGTGATCGTGGCGAGGGTCTGGTTCTCCGCCTTGATCTCCACGCCCTCCTTGGCCTCGATGGCCTGGTGCATGCCCTCGTTGTAGCGGCGGCCGGGGAGGATGCGGCCGGTGAACTCGTCGACGATGAGCACCTCGCCGTTGCGGACCAGGTACTCCTTGTCCCGCTTGTAGAGCTCCTTGGCCTTCAGCGCGTTGTTCAGGAAGCCCACCAGCGGGGTGTTCGCCGCCTCGTAGAGGTTGTCGATGCCGAGCTGGTCCTCGATGAACGCCACGCCCTTGTCGGTCACGCCGACGGTGCGCTTGCGGTAGTCGACCTCGTAGTGGTGCCGGGCGATGTCGTCGGCCAGGTCCTCCTTCTCCTTGGGGGTCCTGGTCAGCCGCGAGGTGGTGTCGATGCACTTCATCAGCGGGGCGAGCCGGGCGAACTCCTGGTACCAGCGCGAGGACTGGTCGGCCGGGCCGGAGATGATCAGCGGGGTGCGCGCCTCGTCGATGAGGATCGAGTCGACCTCGTCCACGATGGCGAAGTTGTGCCCGCGCTGGACCATGTCGTCCAGGCTCCAGGCCATGTTGTCGCGCAGGTAGTCGAAGCCGAACTCGTTGTTGGTGCCGTAGGTGATGTCCGCCCGGTAGGACACCCGGCGCTGCTCCGGGGTCATCTCGCCGAGGATCACGCCGACGGTCACACCCAGGAAGCGGTGCACCCGGCCCATCCACTCGGCGTCGCGCTTGGCCAGGTAGTCGTTGACGGTGACCACGTGCACGCCCTCGCCGCCGATCGCGTTGAGGTAGGCGGGCAGCACGCAGGTGAGCGTCTTGCCCTCACCGGTCTTCATCTCGGCGACCTGGCCGAGGTGCAGCGCCGCGCCACCCATCACCTGCACGTCGAAAGGCCGCTGGCCGAGCACCCGCTTGGCCGCCTCGCGGGCCACCGCGAACGCCTCGGGCAGCAGGTCGTCCAGCGACTCGCCGCCGTCGTGGCGCTTGCGGAACTCCGCGGTCATGGCCCGCAGCGCGGCGTCGGAGAGGTGGATGACGTCGTCCTCGAGGGCGCTGACGTGCGTCGCGATGGTGCGCAAGCGCTTGAGAATCTTGCCCTCGCCCGCGCGCAGAATCCTGGCAAGCACCATCAGATCGACCTCACTAGCTGGGTGGTTTGGCGTCCACATCCACTCTAGCGAGGCGCTAGAGTTTACGACTCCCTCGCCATCGTAGGCGTTGAACGCACGAAGGTGCCCCGGAGCGACGGCGCGCCC
The DNA here is from genome assembly GCF_036002505.1 of Actinophytocola sp. Classification (GTDB taxonomy): domain Bacteria; phylum Actinomycetota; class Actinomycetes; order Mycobacteriales; family Pseudonocardiaceae; genus DASYTH01. The sequence goes on from NZ_DASYTH010000345.1 coordinate 18,640, forward strand.
GGGGCACCCGTTGGCCTGTGAGGTGGTTGGCGTCAGGTCAGTCTGATGACGCCGTAGTCGAATGCTCTGCGGCGGTAGACGACGCTCGGCTGGCCCGATTCGGAGTCGTTGAACAGGAAGAAGTCGTGCCCGACCAGCTCCATCTGGTAGAGAGCCTGGTCGACGCTCATCGGGGCGGCGGGATGGGACTTCTCCCGCACGATACGGCCCGGCAGGTTGTCGTCCGGGTCCCAGCGCTGTTCGGGGACCTCGGGAGCGCCGCCGTACTCCGACCCCTGCGTCGGAAGTAAGGCGGTCTGGGTGGCGGCGTGACCGGCTCCGCTCCTCGTGAGAGCGCCGTTGCCGTTCTGCGCGGCGCCGACAGGGGTGGACGTGGCCTCGGCCACGGAAGCGGGGCTTCGACGCCCGTAGTGCACGCGCCTGCGGTCGTGCAGGCGACGCAACCGGTTCTCCAGCTTGGTTACCGCGAAGTCGAGCGCGGCGTAGAAGTCGCCCGCGCACGCCTCGGCCCGGACGGCCGGCCCGCGGCCCATGCCGGTGATCTCCACCCGCTGGCAGTTCTTGGACTGCCGGCGGTTGGGTTCGTGGAACAGCTCGACGTCGAAGCGGATGACCTTGCGGTCGTACCGCTCCAGGCGGGCCAGCTTGTCCTCCACATGCACCCGGTAATGATCGGGTATCTCGACGTTGCGGCCCTTTACCACGATGTCCATACACGACCTCCCTCGCCTGAGCGAGCTCTTGTCAGCGAAAACATTGCGGCGCCGAAATGTCTGGTTGCCTCAAGAGTGCGTTTCTTGTTGACCAGAACGGTGTCCGAGAACGGAGTGCACCAACCGGGACGTCTCCCTGCCGTGCCAGAACTCCCACCTCAGGGCTCCTCCGGCGCCAGGGTCATGGGCTCCTCGCCTCCTCCCTGCGAACCGGGGACGTGATAGCGGGCACGTTAGCTCGGCTCGTCCCCGAGCAACAGTCCCAACAGGGGGCGAACTTGTGGCGTCATCTGCGTAACGCTGCGCTGTCAAAGCGTTCCGCCTTTACTCGCCTTGCCTCCACACGTCCAGACTTGACGCCGCATATTCACCCCTCTGGCCCAACGTAATACACGTTTCGCGGCGCGACCAGGCCCGCGGCCAGGTTTCCGGTACCGCACCGATCCGGGCCGCCGGGCGCGGTGCCGCACCGGCACTTCACCCATGTGGGTGCAGCCCGCCTCCCGGCATGTGGACCTGGTCAGCCCGCCGCCGTCACGGCCACCACCGCCAGCACCGGGTTGCCGGCGCGGGCCAGCACCTCGGTGCACGCCGCCGCGGTGGCGCCAGTGGTGATCACGTCGTCGACGAGCACCACCGGCTGGCCGGGCGGCGGGGCGCCGGCCGGGACCGAGCGCAGGCGGCCACGCAGGTTGGCGGCCCGGGCCGCGGCGTCCAGGCCGACCGAGTCCCGGGCGCGGGCGCCGAGCCGCAGTGCCGGCGCCACCGCGGCGGCCTGCCCGGCGTGGGCGAGCGTGGCCGCGCAGTGCCGGGCCAGGTTGAGCATGTGCGGCCCCCCGCGACGCCGGGCCGCCGCCGGGCGCGACGGCGCGGGCACCAGGTAGCAAGGTCCGGCCCGGACCTCGGGCAGACTGAGCAACGCACTCGCCAGCGCCGCGCCGAACGGCCCGGCCAGGTCCCGCCGGCCGCGCTCCTTGTAGGCCAGGACACCCCGGCGTGCCGCACCCCGGTAACGCCCGAGCGCATACACCGGCGGACCGTGCGCGAGGGCCTCCCGCTCCACGGCGAACGGCGCCCGCAGCTCGGCCGCGCAGGCATCACACCAGCCCACGTCCGGGGCGCCGCAACCCGCGCAGCGCCGCGGTATCACCAGGTCAAGCAGGAATCGCAAGGCATGTCGCATGACACGCAGCCTGCCCGAGCCCACCGACAGTTCCGCCTCTCCGAAATTTTTGGTGTGGTTGCGTTCCAGCGAACGGTGCGGGTGGCGGGTGAACCGTGGCTAAGTGCCGTCACGGTCCCCTGAGGTTGCGTTGGTCTGCGCGAGGCCCACTCAACCTCGGCGATGGTCCACCGGGTGCCTATTAGCCGGGGTAGAAGGGGCGGGCGTTGGGGATCTGGTGTTGGGCTTGGAGTCGCCAGACCTGGCCGACGTCGGAGACGGTCCACATGCCGGTGCGGTCGGCGGCGACCACCTCGCGGTCGGGGGCGGCGGCGATGGCCGTGACCGGGGAGGAGCCGAGGTTGGCGCTGCTGAACGGCTCGATGCTGTAACCGTCGACCGGGATGTTGACCACCGGCTGGGTGCGCGCCCCGGTGGCCGCGACGATGGTGTCCTGGGAGCCCCAGTCGACACCGATCACCCCGCGGATCTCGTTGCCCTGCAGCACCCTGGGTGAGTGGATGCTCACCGACTCCTTGTCCCGCACCACCGAGGCCACCACGACCTGCCCGTTGGCCACCGCGGCGAGGCGCACCCCGTCGCGGGACAGCCGCAGGTCGGTGATGGTGCCGAACGGCTTGAGGTCCAGGGCGCTCACCGCGCTCGGCACCCAGGTGCCGTTTCCGGTGCGCACCATGCGGATCACGTCGAAGTTGTTCTGCACGACCCACAACTCGTTGCTCGCCGAGTTCGCCGTGCCGGGCATCCAGGTCGGCCGGGTCAGCGTGGGCGCCGCCAGGTCGACCTCGGGCAGCGCGCCGCCGAACGCGCCGATGCGCAGCCGGGCGCCGCTGGGCACGTCCTGCACCACCGCCAGCGTCTTGCCGTCCACGGACTGCGCGGCGCTCTGGATCCTGAGCTCGCCGTTGCCGGCCTGGCCCGGGACCGGGGCACCGTCGCGCAGCGAGAACACCCGGCCGTTGACGGTGTACAGGCCCGGCAGGTCGGGCCCGGGCCGGGTGGCCGCGTCATAGGACGGCAGGTCGCTCGGCCGCCAGTCGCCGTGCCCGTCCACCAGCGGGTGCTGGTCCACCAGCAGCCGGATCCGGCCCTGGGTGACCTCGCGCAGGGACAGCACGATCTGGGCGGCCATCAGCGTCCGGTCCGCCGGCGTCCGGTCACCGATCTTGGTCAGGTTCACCACCAGCGCGCCGTCGGTGTAGACCGCGTTGGTGCGCATCTCCGCGTCGGGCCCGATCTCGGTCTTGACCGCCCCGCGCAGCGTGTCCGAGGGACCGTCCAGCAGCAGCCCGATCACCCGCGGCGGGATCCCGGTGGCCGGCTCGGCGGCGACGTAGCGCAGATCGGGCACGAGCACGCGGAAGTCGGGGTCGAAGAAGTACAGGCTGACCCGCTTGTAGCTGCGGTTGAAGTCCGGGCTGGTGACCAGCACGGTGTCCGGCGGGACCTGGATGCGCCACGGCTCCCCGACCGCCGGCCGGTGCACCACGACGCGGTACTCGGCGGTGCCGAAGGCAGGCGTGTACGCGCGGTCGGCGCCGAGCTGGCCGACCTTGGTCACGGTCAGCACGACCGTGACGTCGAGGGTCTGCTGCTCGTCGCCCTGGATCTTGCGCTCGGAGACGGGCAGCGGCACGGTGCCGAAGTTGTCGTTGATGATCGTCGGCGGGTTGTCCCCCGGCCAGGCCGACCGGCCCGCCTCGCTGAGGTACGCCTTGGCCGCCTCGGGGTTGCCACCCAGCTCGACGAAACCCCGCACCAGGGCGAAGGGATCGGCCTTCGCGTCCGGCCCCGGGACGGGGTTGGGTGTCGGGCCGGCGTCGTTGTTCTCCGCCTGCGGCGTGGACTGCTCCGGGATGTTCGCGCAAGCCGACAGGGACATGAAGAGCACGGTGAGCACCGCCGCGACCGCGGCCAACCACGTCCTCACCGCACCTCCTCCCGCTCCGCGATCCGCCGGCCCAGCCACGAGTCGTCGCCCTTTCCGTTGCGCGGCAACGGATCCTCGGCGGGCGGGGAGACCGGCTCGAAGACCACGGTGTCCGGCTCGCCGGGGAGGGCGAGCGGGCTCCCGGTGAACGACTCACCCTGCTGTCGCGGCAGCGTCAGCCGGAAACAGGCGCCGTTGCCCGGCTCGCCCCACGCGTCCAGCCCGCCGCCGTGCAGCCGGGCGTCCTCCAGGCTGATCGCCAGCCCCAGCCCGGTGCCGCCGGTGTGCCGGTTGCGCGACGGGTCCGCCCGCCAGAACCGGTTGAACACCAGATCGGCCTCGCCGGGCCGCAGCCCCACGCCGTAGTCCCGCACGGTCACCGCCACCGCGTCGTCGTCGAAGGCCAGCCGCACCTGCACCGGCCGACCCTCCCCGTGGTCCACGCCGTTGGCCAGGAGGTTGCGCAGGATCCGCTCCACCCGGCGGGACTCGACCTCCGCGGTGGCCTCGGTGTCCGGCAGGTCGACCACGAGCTCCGAGCCGGCGTTCTCGGCGATCCGCCGCACCGACTCGACCGCGCGCCGCACGATCGGCCGCAGGTCGACGTACTCGGCCACCAACTCCTCGACCCCGGCATCCAGCCGGCTGATCTCCAGCAGCTCGCCGAGCAGTGACTCGAACCGGTCCAGCTCGTCCACCAGCAGCTCGGTGGAGCGGGCCAGGCCCGGCGGGAACTGCACGCGGGAGGCGTGCAGCACGTCGGCGGCCATCCGCACGGTGGTCAGCGGGGTGCGCAGCTCGTGCGACACGTCCGAGGTGAACCGGCGCTGCAGGGTGCCGAACTCCTCCAGCTGCCGGATCTGCGCCTGGATGCTCTCGGCCATGGCGTTGTAGGACTGGGCGAGCCGGGCGACGTCGTCCTCGCCGAACGCGGGCAGCCGCTCGTCCAGCTCCCCGTCGGCGAAGCGCTCGGCGGCCTGGGCGGCGGCCCGCACCGGCCGGACCACCTGCCGGGTCACCAGGTTGGCGATGCCGGCCAGCAGCAACAGCAGCACCACACCGCCCACGATCAGCGTGTTCTGCACCAGGCTGATCGTGTTCTGCTCGGCGGTCAGCGGGAACAGCATGTAGAGCTGCAGCGGCTGGCTGGTGTTCGGCACCGGCGCGCCGACCATGAGGAACGTGACCCGGCCGGCGTCCCGGTCCACCGTGCGGATCTGGTGGGTCAGCTTCCCGGACTGTACGAACTGGCGCAGGTCAGCGGACACGTCGTCGTACGGCCCGGCCGAGCGCGACTCGCCGGGCGCATAGCCGGGCGCGTCGCTGGCCAGCACCGGGTAGAACGCGCCGGCAGATGAGCTGGCCGGGCCCGCGTCACCGGAGGGCGAGCTGGTCAGCTTGTTCAGGGCGCTGGCCAGCCGGGTCACCACGGCGTCGGAACCGGGGTTCACTCCGACCAGCTCCCGGCCCACCACCTGCACGGCGTTCCTGGTGGCGTCGAGAGCGGCGTCCTGCTTGGTCTGCAACAAGCGCTCGGTGATCTGGAACTGCAGCACCATGCCGAGCACGAACACCACGGCCGAGGACATGACCAGCGTCGAGATCGTCACGCGCACCTGCAGGGAACGCCGCCACACCACGCCGAACGCGCCGGCCTGCCGCCGTCCGTACGCGACAGCCCGGGCGGTGGAGCGCGCTCCGGCCCGGATCGTCCGCGCGAGTAATCCGCCCACTACGGCATTCCACCCCTGGTCACGGCGGGCCGGCCTTGTAGCCGACGCCCCGCACGGTCAGCACCACCACCGGGTGCTCCGGATCCTTCTCGACCTTGGAACGCAGCCGCTGCACGTGCACGTTCACCAGCCGGGTGTCGGCCGCGTGCCGGGAGCCCCAGACCTGCTCGAGCAGCACCTCACGGGTGAACACCTGGCGCGGCTTGCGGGCGAGCGCGACCAGCAGGTCGAACTCGAGCGGGGTGAGCTGGATGGCCACGCCCTCCCGGGTGACCTCGTGCCCGGGCACGTCGATGGTGAGGTCGCCGATGGCCAGCGTCTCCGCCGGCTCGGACTCGGTGCGCCGCAGCCGGGCCCGCACCCGGGCCACCAACTCCTTGGGCTTGAACGGTTTCACCACGTAGTCGTCGGCGCCGGACTCGAGGCCGAGCACGATGTCCACGGTGTCGCTCTTGGCGGTGAGCATCACGATCGGCACCCCGGACTCGGCGCGGATGGCCTTGCAGACGTCGATCCCGTTCATGCCGGGCAGCATCAGGTCGAGCAGCACCAGGTCCGGCTTGAGCTCGCGGAGCGCCGGCATGGCCCTGGGCCCGTCGTTGACCACGGCGGTGTCGAAGCCCTCGCCGCGCAGCACGATGGTGAGCATCTCAGCCAGGGCGGGGTCGTCGTCCACGACCAGCACACGTGCCTTCATGCGTACATCGTCGCACCAGGTGAGCGGGGGCGGTGTGAGCACCCACCGAGCGCGACCGAGTTGTAGCGTTGAATCGGGGAACTTGATCGTGTGAGGAGGTGCGTATGGGCATCCGGCGGCTCAACCACGCCGTGCTCTACGTCAGCAACGTGGATCGCAGCGTCGACTTCTACCGCGACGTGCTCGGGTTCCGGGTCATCCACCGCTACTCGGCCGTGGCCTTCCTCCGGGCCGCCGACTCCGACAACGACCACGATCTCGGCCTGTTCGAGGTGGGCGCGGACGTCCCGGCGCCTACCCACCCCGCGATCGGGCTCTACCACCTGGCCTGGTCGGTGCAGACACTGGCCGAGCTGGGCGAGTTCCACCGGAAGCTCACTGAAGTCGGCGCGCTGGTCGGCAGCGCCGATCACGCCGTGTCGAAGTCGTTGTACGCCAAGGATCCCGATGGCCTCGAGTTCGAGATCTCCTGGTTCGTGCCGCGCAACCGAGTCACCCGGGAGATGGAGGAGAGCACCGAGGGGGTCCGCCGGCTGGACATCGACGCCGAGATCACCCGGTGGGGCGCCGACCTGGTTGGCGCGCTCTAAGTCTTGCACACCAGCGCGGCCAGCTCAGCGAAGGCCACTGTGGACGTTCCGTCGACGAGGTGCCATGGGCTGAGCCAGCCCCGCTCGGCGAGCTGGTCGTAGACCGCCGCGCAGCGGGCCTGCAGGCCGCCGTCGGCCTCCCAGGTGTCCCGCTCCCGGTCGGACTCGGTGCGCTCCCGGTGCGCCGAGCGCTCCGCGGCGACCTCCGGGGACACCCGCAGCAGCAGGTGCAGATGCGGCACCGGCAGGCCGAACCGGTCGATCTCCAGCTCCCGCACCCAGGCGACGAACTCGCCGCCGGCATCCTGGTGCAGGCGGGCCGCGCCGTACGCCGCGTTCGACGCGACGTAGCGGTCGAGCAGCACGACGTCGTGGGTGATGAGCGCGGCGCGGATGTCGCCCGCGGCGCCGTACCGGTCGAGGGCGAACAGGGTGGCCATGCCGTGCACCGAGGCGCCGAGGTCACCCAGCCGGCCGTGCAGCGCGTCGGCGATCAGATCGGCATGCACGTCCCTGCCATAGCGGGGAAACGCCAACCGGGCCACGGTGGCGCCACGCTCGGCGCACGCCGCGGTCAGCTTGTCGGCCAGCGTGCGCTTCCCGGCGCCGTCCAAGCCCTCGATCACGACCATCCGTCCCACGGACGGCACCCTACGAGAACGGGATGTGGCGCCACGGGCTGGCCTGCTCGAACATGAGCATCCGGTGCGGGCCGAGCACCGACCCGTACATGTGGCCGTACTCCTCGTTGTCGAACCGGAGCACCCGGCCCAGCGCGTAGCCGGCACCGTAGTCGGCCCAGGTGACGTAGTACTGCCGGGTCAGCTGCCCGGCCCGGAGCACGATCGACTCGGCGGTGCGGTAGTCGCAGTAGGAGCTGCCGAACCCCCAGCGGGCCATGTTGACCGCGCGGCCGAAGTCGTAGCCCAGCACGGAGTTGACGATGCCGTTCAGCGGCAGGATCCCGTCCGCCCGGAACCGCGCCTCGTAGCGGATGATCATGCCGGCGGTGCGGCCGAACTCCTTGGCCAGGTCGGCGTCGAGGCCGCGCCACCGCGCCCACTGCGAGATCGCGTCCCGCCACATCGGCAGGTCGCAGCGGCCGTTCCGGCCGATCAGGTCGCGGCGCAGGTGCAGCAGGTGGTCGGTCTCCGGCCCGACGTTCTCCCCGGCCAGCAGGTGGTCGGCCTGCTCGCGCCACTCCTCCGGGCTGGTGATCCCCCAGTTCTCCCGGAGCGACTCGCGGGCCTCCCCGCCGGCGGCGGCCGGGTCGACCAGTGCGTTCCACGCCTGCGCGTTGTGGATCGGAATGTGTGCGCCGCAAGCGAACCCGTGCGCCAGCGCGCCGAAGAACGGGCCGCGCGGATCGCTCACCAGCGTGTCCACGTGGCCGCAGCTCGACACAGGCGTCTCCCGGGCGAATCGTCAGCGATCACCGGCGAGTTTAGCCAGGCGCACCGACGGAGGAAGCCGGCTGCCCGAACGTCGCGAGCCACGCCGCGGCGCCCTCCGGCGAGCCGAGCACCCGCCACATCGCCGGCGGGTCGTTGAAGTTGTCGATGAAGGCGTCCGCGATCCGCTGGTCGGCGCCGGCCCGGCCGAGCACCTCCAGCGCGTGTGGCGGCGGCGGCAGCAGGAAAGCGTTGCTCCACTCGGTAACCGGCCGCGCGTACTCCCACCTGCGTTGCTCCGCCCGCCGGCAGAACGCCTCGTCGTACGGCGGCCCCGCGATGATCTCGTCGGCCAGGGTGAACGCGCTGTGCGACCCCAGGTTCGCGCCCTGCCCGGCGACCGGGTCGTTGGTGATCCAGGCGTCGCCCACCGCCATGCAGTACTTGCCGTTGGGAAGCACCGTCCATCCGGCACGCACCGTCGGGGTGATACCGCCCTGCAGGAGATCCACCGGGCGGGCCGGCCCGAACTCGCGCTCGTCGATCCGCTCCCGCAGCGCCGGCGCGTGTTCGGCGAGCAGGGTCAGCACGGCCCGCTCGAAGCCGGCCGGGTCGGCCTGGTAATCCATGTGCACCAACGCTTCCAGCGGTCCGCCGGGGATCGCCTCGATGTTCATGCCGTGCACCGGACCGCCGAAGGTCAGCATCCGGATGCTGAACACCTCGCCCACGCCCGGGCACAGGTTGAAGTGCAACGCCGTCGTCTCCATCGGCGCGATGCCGTGGTACAGCCCCGCCGTGAGAATCCGCTGCGGCTCACCGAACGGCGAGCGGCTCGCATCCCGCGGGAACAGGTCCGTGATCGACCGCCGCCCGCTGGCCACCACGACGAGATCGTGCCGTTCGGCAAGCTCCACCACCGACTCCACGTCCGCCACGACCGGGTCGACGGCACCACCGCGCTCCTCGAAGTCCGCCATCAGCCGCGGCAGGTAGATCCGGAAGTCCACCGCGCTCCCCGGCTCGCTCAACGCCCCGAAGAACCGCAATGGGGGCTCCCCGGGTGCGAACACGTGCGCCCCGAACATGCTGTGTTCAGGCGCCGTCCAGTGCTCCACGTCCAGCGCCCGCTCGCGCTCCCGCGTATGACCGAACCGCACCACCAGGTTCTGCGGCCGCCCATCCGCGATCTCCTCCGCGCTCCGCTCGGCATACAACGTCACCGGCACCCCCGCCTGCTGCAGCCGCAACGCCAGATGCAATCCCGAAATCCCCGCCCCCACGACCCCAACCGACACGACCCCTCCTCACACTCGACCACTTCCGGCAACGACCATTCTCGTTCGGGTGACGGCCCCGGTTGCGAAGATGCGCGAACCATGACCGTGCACGCCTTCGTCGACGAGTCCCGCCGCGGCTCGACCTACATCCTCGCGGCCGCCATCGCGGAACCGGTGAACCTTCGGCTGCTCCGGCGAGACCTCCGCGGCCTCCTGCTACCAGGACAACGAGAGATCCACTTCAAGCGCGAGAAAGAGCCCAGGCAACGACAATTGGCGACGGCCATCGCTCGCCTGCCGATCAGAGTGCGCCTGTACGTGCATGGTTGCGTACGCCAGGAGGAAGCGGCTCGGCAGGCCTGTGTGGATCGGGTCGCGTGCGATCTACTGGATCGCGGGGCTCATCGGCTCGTACTCGACAGCCGCGACGAACTGGACGCCAAAGACGAGGCAACCATCCGCTCAGTCGGGGTTCGGCATCCGAACGGCGACCACTTCGCGTACGAGCATGTCGATTCCACCAACGAGGCGTTGTTGTGGGTCGCCGACACGACCGCATGGTGCTTCGGCGCCGGGAATCACTGGCGGCGGCTGATCGACCCACTGATCGAGGCCGTCATCAACCTCGAGGCACCCTCAATAGCGCGAAGCCCGGCATGATGGCCGTCCGACCACCCACCGGGCTCACTTCTTCGGCTCAACAGCCTCCGCAGGAACGAGTGTACACGCCACCACGCCCACCCGCACCCGAGACTGCGCGGGCCTGGTGGGTGGCATGCCTGCCGCCCACCGGGCCGCTGCGGTCAGTAGCGGTAGTGCTCGGACTTGAAGGGGCCTTCGGGGTCGACGTCGATGTACTCGGCTTGTTCTTTGGTGAGTTTGGTGAGTTCGCCGCCGAGGGCCTCGAGGTGGATGCGGGCGACCTTTTCGTCGAGCTTCTTGGGGAGGCGGTAGACCTCTTTGTCGTATTCCTCGTGCTTGGTGAACAGCTCTACCTGGGCGATCACCTGGTTGGAGAAGCTGTTGGACATCACGAAGGACGGGTGGCCGGTGGCATTGCCGAGGTTGAGCAGGCGGCCCTCGGACAGCACGATGATGGAGTGGCCGTCGGGGAAGACCCACTCGTCGACCTGGGGCTTGATGTTGATCCGGCGGATGCCGGGGTAGCGGGCCAGGCCGGCCATGTCGAGCTCGTTGTCGAAGTGGCCGATGTTGCCGAGGATCGCCTGGTGCTTCATCCGGGCCATGTGCTCGGCCATCACCACGTTCTTGTTGCCGGTGGTGGTGATCACGATGTCCCCGCGGTCCAGCACGTTCTCCAGGCGCTTGACGTCGTAGCCGTCCATGGCGGCCTGCAGCGCGCAGATCGGGTCGACCTCGGTGACGACCACCCGGGCGCCCTGGCCGCGCAGCGACTCCGCCGCGCCCTTGCCGACATCGCCGTAGCCGCACACGACCGCGACCTTGCCGCCGATCAGCACGTCGGTGCCGCGGTTGATGCCGTCCACCAGCGAGTGCCGGATGCCGTACCGGTTGTCGAACTTCGACTTGGTGACCGAGTCGTTCACGTTGATGGCCGGGAAGAGCAGCTCACCGGCGGCCGCAAGCTGGTAGAGCCGCAACACGCCCGTGGTGGTCTCCTCGGTGACACCGATGATCGCCTCGCCAGTGCGGGTCCACTTGGAACTGTCGGCGGCCAGCGAGTTGCGCAGCACCTCGAGGACGACCTTCCACTCCTCGGGGTCGTCTTCCTCCGCCTGCGGCACCACGCCGGCCTTCTCGTACGCGGTTCCCTTGTGCACCAACATGGTCGCGTCGCCGCCGTCGTCCAGCAGCATGTTCGGCAGCCCGCCGTCCGGCCAGGTGAGCATCTTCTCGGTGCACCACCAGTACTCCTCGAGCGTCTCGCCCTTCCACGCGTACACCGGCACCCCGCGCGGCGCCTCGGGTGTCCCATGTGGACCGATGACCACCGCGGCCGCGGCATGATCCTGGGTGGAGAAGATGTTGCACGACGCCCAGCGGACCTCCGCGCCCAGCGACACCAGCGTCTCGATCAGCACCGCGGTCTGCACGGTCATGTGCAGCGAGCCGGACACCCGCGCTCCCCGCAGCGGGTAGACCTCGGCGTACTCGCGGCGCAGCGCCATCAGCCCGGGCATCTCGTGCTCGGCGAGCCGGATCTCCTTGCGGCCGAACTCGGCCAGCGACAGATCCGCCACCGCGAAGTCGACGTCCCCGATCGCGTTGGCAAACCGGGCCCCGGTCTCGTTCCGCGTGTCTGCTGCGGTCATCGCGTAATTCCTCCAAGCTGTTCGTGCCGGCCGGCACCCGAGGGCACAGTTGCCTCGGTGACACTACCGTTGGCTGGCCGCGGTCAGGTGAGCCACCCAGGCCGTCGTGAGGGTGTCGTAGAGGAGGGTCGTGCTGCTACCGGGTCCGGACACGCGGGTGGTCGAGCTGCGCGTGCACGGAATCATGGGCACGAAGCCGGAGTCGCTGGTGTCCGCCATCGCCGCGGTGGACGTGGCCGGCGACGGGACCGCCCGGATCGTGCGCCCGGCCGACCGGTTGCTGCGGCCCGCTCCGGGACCGGTGCTGGAGGCCGAGGGCCGCACGATCCCACGCGTGGTCGAGGGGTACGTATGGAGCGGGATGACCTCGGGCGGCTGGGCCAAGTCCGCCTGGGCGCTGCTGTTCCCGTTCGCGCTGGCCAACATGGCGCAGTGGATGCTGCCGCCGATGCCGCGCGGGCACCGGCTCGCCGCGCGGCTGGGTCTGACCGCCCGGTCCCTGCTGCGGCTGGCCGCGGTGCTGCTCACCATGCTCCTGGTCACCCAGGCCGCGGTGGTGAGCCTGGACCTGGTGGCCGCGCAGTGCCTCGCCCCGGGGGCGCCGTGCCTGGCCACCACGGTGCCGGACTGGTTGCGCGAGGTCTACCTGGTGCGGCCGGCGATCGGGCTGCTCCCGGTGCTTGCCGCGATCTACGTGCTGCACCGGATCTCCTGTGTCGCCTGGGAGGTCGACGATTCGGAGAACCCGCCGCCGTCGGCTCCGAACGACGCCGTGGACCTGCCGGGGACGAACCTGGTCGCCGATCCGGACACACCGACGCTGCGCGTGCTGCACCTGGTCGCCGCGCTGGCCACGGTCGCGCTGCTGCCGGTGGGCGGGCCGTTCCACGTTCCGGTCCGGACCGTGGACGCGGTGCTCTGGGTGATCTCCTTGGTGCTGCTGGGTTTGGCCGTGCTCGGGGTGCTGCTGCTGGACGACCCGACCGGCGCCGCCCCGCACCGGGCCGGCACGTGGCTGCGGACCGCGCTCGGGCCCTGGTCGCGCCGGGTGTTGCTGGGGCTGGGCGTGGCCCTGGTGCTGACCGCGGGCGCCGCTCAGGATCCGTTGCCGCCCACGGTGACCGGCACCGACTCCACGGTCGAGGCGCTGGCCGCGGCGCTGATCGTGGTGGTGGTGCTGGTCGGTGCGGTGCTGGTGCCGGCGGCCGTGATCGGCCGGCGGAGCTGGCGGGGGCAGCCCCGTGAGCTGCGGCCGTGGGCCGGCGGCTGGATGTCCGCGCCGGTGCTGGCGCTCGCGGCGCTGCTCGGCGGCGGCCTGGGCGCGGGTCTGGCCATCGCGGTGCGCCGGCTGATCGGCGCCGAGGAGATGCCGCTGCCGCTCGGCTACGACCCGGTCACCCGGCTGTGGGGAGCGAGCGCGGTGCTGGCCGTGCTCCTCGGCGTCCCGGTGGCCGCCGTGGTGGCGGTGCGGGGCTGGCGCAGCTCACGGCCGCGGCTGGCGCTGGTCGGCGTGCTGCACGCGGGCCGCGCGGAGGACGTGCCGGACGCCGCGCGGGCGTGGTACCGGGCCGGGTGGCAGCGGCGGCACCTGCACCGGGTGGTGCTCGGCGTGGCCGGGGTGCTGTGCACCGGCACGGCGATCGCGGTGTTCCTCCGGTTCTCCGGGCGCACACCGCCGGCGTGGGTGCTGCCGCTGTCCGGGGTCGGTGTGCTGGCCCTCGGTGCGCTGATCGCGAGCCTGCTCCGGGCGGTGTACAACGCCGCGCGGGCGCCCGACGCCGGGCGGCATCTCGGTGTGCTCGCCGACCTGGCGTGCTTCTGGCCGCGTGAGGCGCATCCGATCGTGCCGCCGTGCTACGCGCTCAAGGTGGCGCCGGAGCTGGCGGCACGCGCGGTCGAGCACCTGCGCGACCCGGGCACGCGGGTGGTGCTGACCGGGAACAGCCAGGGCAGCCTGCTGGTCGTGGTCGCCGCGGTCCGGCTGCTGAACTCGCTCAACGAGCCGGAACGCCGGCGCATCGGCATCGTCACGGTGGGCTCGCCGCTGCAGTGGGCCTACCCGCGCGCGTTCCCCGGGGTCGTGTCGCACACTTCCCTTGCCGCCCTCGCCGGTCAGCTCGGCACGCGGTGGCGGGCGCTGTGCCGGGGCACCGATCCGATCGGCGGCGCGGTGACCACGTGGCGGCACCAGGTTGTCGGGGACCGGTTGCTGGGCATGGGCTTCCGCCCGGACGGCACCACCGGCCCGCTCCCGCCGGCGCGGCGCTCCCCGAACGGCGCCCTGGCGCTGGGCCTCGACCACTGGCTGCCGGACCCGCTGCCCGGTCCGTTCCCCGGCCGCCGCTGGACACCCGGCGTGCAGCGGCACCGCGACTACACCGCCGACCCCGAGTGGGACCGCGCCATCGCGCTGGCCGCCGGCCTCGACCCGGCCCCCGCGACGACCGCCGGCCTGCCAAACGTTCTCCCCCCTCCTCGGCACGCCCGCACCGCCGACCCGCCTCACTAATCCGCCTCCGCATTTAACTCCTGTTGTTGCGTTCCAGCTGGTGGTGCGGTTGTCGGGTGGATTGTGGCTGGGTGCCGTCACGGTCCCCTGAGGTGCGGTTGGTCGGCACGAGGCAATCAGGCGGCTATTCCGGTGAGCAGGCGGTCGGCGGCCGCCGTGCGGCCGGCGTCGGCAAGGAGGCCCGCCGGCGCGAGGACGTAGCGCCGGTCGACGGTGATGGATGCCGTACGGAGGACCGGCCGGAGGATCGGGTCGGCGCGGAGGACCTGCTCGATTCCGGCCAGCTGGTCGGGGGTGGCGTGGCGGAAGACCCCGCCGGACAGCACGATCAGACCGGCGCCGCGCGGGCCGAGCCGGCCGTCGACCATCCGCAGGTGCCGGCGCACGGCCAGGACCGCGGCCAGCCCGGCGAGCCGAGTGTCCACTTCGGACGCCGTGAGGTTCGGCTGAGCCGCGAGCCGGTTCGCCTGCGGCGCCAGGAGTTCGGTCTCATCCGTGGCGATCAGCCGTTCCGCCGCGGCTTCGGCGACGATGCCCGGGGCGGACCAGCGCATGCCGATGTCACCCTCGACCGTGCGCCGGTCGGCCGGAAGCGCCACCGCATGGGTTTCTTCATCCACAATGGACACTGCGGAGTAGACGTCGGTGGTGGCCCCACCGACATCCACCACGAGCACGGCGCCGGCCTGTTCCCGTTGCTCACCAAGAATTGCGGCCAGCCGGGACACGCCGGCCAGCACCGCGTCCGGGGTCACCATCCGCACCAGCCGGCGAAACCGCGGCCCACGCGAGAGCCCCTTGCCGCCGATCACGTGCTCCAGGAACACCTCGCGGATCGCCCGCCGCGCCGGGCCGGCCGCGAGCTCCCCCACATCCGGCAGCACGTTGTCGGTGGCCACGACGGTCCGCCCGCGCAGCAGCTCCAGCGCCTCATCCCGCACCTTGACGTTGCCAGCCAGCACCACCGGCACCGCGATCCGGTTCGCCCCGAGCCGCCTCGCGTTGTGCAGCAACACCTTCTCGTCCCCACCATCGGTGCCGCCCACCAGCAGCACCACGTCCGGCCGCGCCGCCCGCACCGACCGCAGCCCCGCCCCGTCCAACCCCCCCGCCGCCACGTGCACCACCTTCGCACCGGCGGACAGCGCCACCCGGTACCCCGCCTCCGCGCTCACCAGCCGCTCCTGCCCCACCACCGCCAGCCGCAGCCCACCCCCCGCCGACGAGCACGCCAGCACCTCGGCGCTCCCTGCTCCCAACTCGTCCGTCACCGCCCTGATCCCCCGCAACACCTCCGGCGGCGTCGTCGGACACTGCGCGGTCCCCAGCAGCTCCCCAGCCGCCGACACCAGCGCACCCTTGGTCCACGTCGACCCGACATCCAGGCAGAGCAGGTCCACTAAACATCCACGACGTTCAGGGTGGTCAACTCCGCCAGCTGGTCGAAATCCCTGTCGGAGTGCAGGAGTTCGAGATCTGCCCGTATACAGGCAGCGGCGATGAGGCAGTCGATTGTGCTCCGAATGGTGATCCCGCGCCGGCGGGCGGCGCGGTAAATGCCCGCGGCGGCACGGAAGTCAGCCACGTGCTCGAGTTGAAGAATCGGAAATGAGGCCAGGTGTCGCTCGACCCTTCGCACGTCCTTGTCATGCCTCAACCCTTGGAGCACCTCAGTCAGGGTCAAGCCGACCAGCGCGAAGTCCTCGGACCGGATTTCGATACATCCGGCGAGGTACTCCACTTGCGGCGTGGATCGATCGGCGAACCAGTCGATCCATACGCTGGTGTCAACCACGATCATCGTGGGAACTCCCGGGACCGCCTCATCTCATCGAGGTCGCCCTCCCATTCGACAGTGCCCCGCAGTTCGAGGATCTGGCTCTGCTCGTAGCGGCGCACCATCATCTCCAGCGCCTGCTCGACGGTGGACTTCTTGGTCTTGGTGCCGGCCAGCCGCATGGCCTTCTCGAGCAGCTCGTCGTCGATATCGATGTTGGTCCGCATGACCCCTCCCTCGATGTGTACGCGACGACCCGATCGTACACATCAGGGAGCTGTTACGCCAATTGGCCTAGCCTGGCGTGGTTGCGGCTGTAGGCGAAGTAGATGACCACGCCGATGAGCATCCAGACGATGAAGCGGAGCCAGGTGAGGACGGTGAGGTTGAGCATCAGCCAGAGGCAGGCGGCGATGGCGAGGATCGGGACCAGGGGGACGAAGGGGACGCGGAAGCCGCGGGGGAGGTCGGGGCGGGTGCGGCGCAGGACGAGGACGGCCGCGGAGACCAGGATGAACGCGAAGAGGGTGCCGACGTTGACCATCTCCTCGAGCTTGTCGGCGCGGAAGAACGTGGCGGCGAGGGTGACGGCGGCGCCGACCAGCACGGTGGCGCGGGCGGGGGTGCCGTGGGGGCCCGTGTGGGCCAGGGCGCGGGGCAGCAGGCCGTCGCGGGACATGGCGAACAGGACGCGGACCTGGCCGAGCAGGAGCACCAGGACCACGGTGGTCAGGCCGGCGAGGGCGCCGATGGAGATGATGTTGGCCGCCCAGTCGACGCCGTTGGCCGCGAAGGCGGTGGCCAGGGTCTTGCGTTCGGGGATGCCGCCGGGGCCGGTGGTGGTGGCCAGTTCGGTGTACTTGACCATGCCGGTGAACACGACGGCGACGGCGACGTAGAGCACGGTGACGATGGCCAGCGAGCCGAGGATGCCGCGCTGCACCGTGCGTTGCGGGTTGCGCGCCTCCTCCGCGGTGGTGGCCACGACGTCGAACCCGATGAACGCGAAGAACACCAGCGATGCCCCGGCGAGCAGCCCGAACAGGCCGAACGTGCTGCTGGAACCGCCGGCCAGCAGGGAGAACAGCGACTGCTCCAGACCGCTGCCACCGCCCGACCCGGTGCTGGGCGGCGGCACGAACGGTTGGTAGTTGGCGGACCTGATGTAGAACGCGCCGAGCAGGATCACGAGCAGCACGATCGCCACCTTGATCGTGGTGATGACCAGGCTGACCCGGGAGGACAGCTTGGTGCCCAGCACGAGCAGCGTGGTCAGCACCACCACGAGCAGGCCCGCGCCCCAGTCCACGGTCAGCCCGCCGAGCTGGAAGCTGCTGACCAACCCGTCGCCGAACAGGTAGCCGAGCACGGTCTGCAGTTAGACCGACCAGCCCTTGGCGACCGCGGCGGCGGCCACCGCGAACTCCAGGATCAGGTCCCAGCCGATGATCCAGGCCAGGAGCTCGCCGAAGGTGGCGTAGGAGTACGTGTAGGCGCTGCCGGCGACCGGCACGGTGGAGGCGAACTCGGCGTAGCACGGCATGAAGCTTGCGGAATGCCGGGCGAGGGAGGTGGCCCACCGCGACGAGGGTAGGCCGAGGAACGAGGTCTGCCCGAGGAGTGGTCTGGTGACCGGCCAGCCAAGACGACCCACGACCATGGCCAACATTCCCGAGTTGGAGAACACAGGGCGGCGAGCGCGCAGGCGACCGCGGCCAGCACGAACGCCACGGACACCGACGGTCCGGACATGTCGCCGGCGGTGCGCGCGGTGAGCGTGAAGATCCCCGCCCCGATCACCACCGCGACCCCGAACACGGTCAGGTCCCAGGCGGTGAGATCCTTGCGCAGCTTGGTATCCGCGACATCCGTGTCCGCAATGGACTGTTCAACGGTCTTGGTGCGCCACAATCCGTTGCCCGGCATGACTTTCACGGTAACGCCACGCGGTTACCGCCGCACGACTACAACTCCGCGGAGAGCGAGCGGTCGAGATCGGGCTCGAGGTAGATCAGCCGGGCGGTGGGCACGGCGTTGCGCACCCGGAGCTCGGCGTCGTCGATGGCCTGCGCGATCTCCGGCAGGGCGAGATCGGCCTCCAGCGCGATCTTCGCGGCCACCAGCAGCTCCTCCGGGCCGAGGTACTGGGTGCGAATGTGGATCACCCGCTGGACCTTGCCGGCGGTCAGCGCGTCGCAGATGGCCACCAGCTCACCGGGGGTGGCACCCTCCCCGATCAGCAGACTCTTCATCTCGATGATGAGGATGACGGCGATCACGCCGAGCAGCACGCCGATCATGACCGTGCCGACGCCGTCCCACACCGGGTCGCCGGTGACCGTCGCCAGGCCGACGCCGAACAGCGCGAACGCCAGCCCGAGCAGCGCGCCGGCATCCTCCAGCAGCACCACGGGCAGCTCCGGCACCCGGGACTGGCGGATGAACCCCCACCAGCTCACATCGCCCTTGATCTTGTTGGACTCGCCGATGGCGGTGATGAAGCTGAACGTCTCCAACCCGATCGCCACCACCAGGATGAGGATCGCGACCAGCGGCGCGGTCAGCGGATCCGGTTGCTGGACCTTGTGGATGCCTTCGTACAGCGCGAATACCGAGCCCACGCTGAACAGCAGCAGGGCCACGATGAACGAGTAGAAGTACCGGTCCCGGCCGTAGCCGAAGGGGTGCTCGACGTCGGGCGACCGCCGCGAGGTGCGCTGGCCGAGCAGCAGCAGGCCCTGGTTGGAGGTGTCGGCCACGGAGTGCGCCGCCTCCGCGAGCATCGAGGACGAGCCCGTGATCGCGAAGCCGACGAACTTGGCCAGGGCGATCCCCGCGTTCGCCGCGAGCGCGGCGATGATCGCCCTGGTCCCGCCTCCAGCAGACAACTGACCGCTCCTCAGTGCGCGAAATAAGTCCGGTTTGCCGGGAAGCTTAGACGTACATCACGACCCGACCGTGGCCAGGAACGCCTGCGCGCCGGAACCGTCGAGCGGCCGGATCGTGATCTTGGGGTCACTGGCCGGAATCCACAGCGACCGGCCCCGGGCCAACTCCCGCTCGGCCCCGCCGTCGGGGAGCACGCCGACCGCGCCGCGGGTGCAGACCAGGATCTGCGGCAGACCGCCGGGCAGGTGCACCTCCTCGGCCTCACCCGCCGCCCACTCCAGGCGGGACAGCTCGAACTCCGGCGCCGGCACCGGGTACACCCAGCGCCGCCCGGTCCGCTCACCCCGCAGCACCGGCATGTCACCGACGCTGAAGTCCAGCACCCGCAACAACTCCGGGACGTCCACGTGCTTCGGGGTGAGCCCGCCACGGAGCACGTTGTCGGAGTTGGCCAGGATCTCCACGCCCGCACCGTGCAGGTAGGAGTGCAGGTTCCCGGCCGGCAGGAAGATCGCCTCGCCGGGTGCGAGCACCAACCGGTTGAGCAGCAGCGCGGCCAGCACCCCGGCGTCACCCGGGTAGGCCTCGCCGAGTTGCAGGATCGTGCGGCACTCCAGCTCGAACTCGCCGTGCCCGCGGACGTGCGCCACGCAGGCGTCCAGCAGCTCCGGCTCCAGCTTGTCCAGCGCCGGCTGCGGCAGCGTGATCCAGGTGGTGAACAGCGCCCGCAGCCCCTCGCCGTCCGGTTGCGCGGCAAGCAGGTCGACGTACGGGACGAGGCCGGGCGTCTCGACCGCGCGGAGCAGCGCCACGGTCCGCCGGGGATCGCGGAACCCGGCGAGCGCGTGGAACTCGGTGAGCGCGCAGAGCAGCTCCGGCTTCGCGGTGGGGTCGGGGTAGTTGCGGTTCGGCGCGTCGCGCGGGATGCCGGCGGTGTCCTCCCGCGCGTACCCGGCGGCGGCCTGCTCGTCCGAGGGGTGCGCCTGCAGGCTCAGCGGCTCCTCCGCGGCGAGGACCTTGAGCAGGAACGGCAGCCGGTCGCCCCAGCGCGCCGCGGCGTCGGAACCGAGCTGGCTCACCGGGTCGGCGGCGATGACCTCCAGCAACGAGCCGTTTCCGTCCACAGTGGACGGATCGCCGGGATGCGCGCCCAGCCACAGCTCGGCCTCGGGGTGCGGCGCGGGCACCTCCCGGCCGAGCAGCTCCGCGATGGTCGTTCGGGAACCCCAGGCGTAGGGGCGGACGGCGTTGTGTAGCAGCTCCACCGGCACCTCAAAACCGTGCTGAGACGTAACGGCCGGAACCGCCGGTGGTACCGGCGGCCAGGCCCAGGTACAGGGCGGCCAGCTCGAACCGCAGGCCCAGCACCGCGGCGCAGGCCGGTGCGTCCGCACCGGTCTCCTCGGCCGGGTCCAGCAGGTCCGCGCCGGGCAGGGTCTCCGCGGCCAGGCGGCGCACCGGGTCGCCGGCCGCCGACCGGACCGCGAGCAGGAACACCCGCAACGGGGACACCTGTCCCGGGTCGAGGTCGTCCGGGTCGGCGAAGATGTCCTGACCGGACGAGGCCTGCACGGCGGCCCGGTGCAGCGCCGTGCCGCTCATCGCCTGCGGGTAGGCGGTCGCGTCGCAGACCAGGTCGGTGTGCGTGGCCAGCACCTGCACGGCGTGCCGGGCGACCGCGGTGGCCACGTCGTCCAGCCCCCACAGCAGCGGGCTGCGGTCGGCCAGCCGCAGCGCCAGCGACTTGGCCGGATTGACGAACGACTCGTGCTGCAGGTGATCGCGCTCGGCCTCCCGGTCCAGCTCGTCGGCGAGCGCGCCCAGGTCGGTGCTCAGCAGGCCCAGCGTGCGCAGCGTGAGCAGGCCCGCGGCGAGCACCCGGGAGAAGCCGAACCCCGGCGGCACCGGCACCCGGGGCGGGAGCAGCACCGCCTTGCCCGCCGCGGCGGCCGCGACCGGGCCGTCCTCGGGCGCGGTGAGCACGACGGCCGCGCCGTACCGCGCCGCCCGGTCGACCGACTCGGCCAGTTCGATGTCCCCGGGGTCGTCGGTGTGCCCGATCACCACGTCCAGCGGACCGATCCAGCTCGGCACGGTCGCGCCGAGCACCAGCGGCACCGGGCAGGACGGCCGCATCAGCGCGTCCAGCACCCGGGCGGAGGCCGGCCCGAGACCGGGCCGGGTGATCAGCACGAGGGCCCGCGGCCGGGCGCCGGCCAGCTGGCCGAGCGACGAGTCGGCGGCCGACTCCACGGTGGCGCGCACCTGCGCGCCCGCCATGGCGGCCGCGCGGAGCAGCCCGTCCGAGTCGACCTCGGAGAGCCGGGCGGGGTCGTCCAGCAGGGTGTCGTCGGGATGCGTGCTCACGGCATCACCTCGCAAGCCCGGTAGCGGGCGAAACCCACGAAAGGCTTCGCTTGTCCCTCGGCGACGGGGCGGTGCCCATGGCTCGCTCCGCAAGCTCCGCTCACGGCTCGACAGGGTCGGCGGTCTCACCGGACGGCACGGTCGCCTCGTCGAGCAGCAGGACCGGGATGCCGTCGGTGACCGGGAACTGGCGCCCGCATGCGGTGCAGGTCAGCGCGTCGGCGTCGGGGTCGGCCGGCGTCCCCGGGCGCAGCGGGGCGTGGTCGTCCGACGGGCACGCGAGGATCTCCAGCAGCTGCGGGTCGAGCGTGACGGCCATGTCTCCTCCTCGTCCTCAAGTGTGCCCGTTCTCAGCTCCGCGCAAGTGCCAGAACCTCGTCGCGGAGCGCGGCCATCGCGGCCTCGTCGGGAGCCTCCACATTCAGCCGGAGCAGCGGCTCGGTGTTCGAGGGGCGCAGGTTGAACCAGCTGCCGTCGGGCAGGTTCACGGTCAACCCGTCCAGTTCGTCCACCTCGACGCCGGGGTTGGCGGCGAAGGCGTCCTTCACCTCGGCCAGCTTCGCCAGCTGGTCGCCCACCGTGGAGTTGATCTCCCCGGAGGCGGCGTACCGGTGGTACGCCGCGGTCAGCTCGGACAGCGGCCGGGTCTGCTCACCCAGCGCGGCCAGCACGTGCAGCGCCGCGAGCATCCCGGTGTCCGCACGCCAGAAGTCGCGGAAGTAGTAGTGCGCGGAGTGCTCGCCACCGAAGATCGCGCCGGTGCGGGCCATCTCCTCCTTGATGAACGAGTGGCCGACCCGGGTGCGGACCGGCTTACCGCCGTGCTCGGCGACGATCTCCGGCACCGCCCTGGACGTGATCAGGTTGTGGATGACGATCCCGCCCGGCTCCTTCACCAGCTCGCGCACCGCGACCAGCGCGGTGATCGCGCTCGGCGAGACCGGGTTGCCCCGCTCGTCCACCACGAAACACCGGTCCGCGTCACCGTCGAACGCCAGGCCCGCGTCCGCGCCGACCTCGCGGACCCTGGCCTGCAGGTCGACGATGTTCTTCGGATCGAGCGGATTGGCCTCGTGGTTGGGAAAGCTGCCGTCGAGCTCGAAGTACATCGGCACGATCTCGATCGGAAGTCCTTGGAACACCGAGGGAACGGTGTAACCGCCCATGCCGTTGCCGGCGTCCACCACGACCGTCAGCGGCCGGCTGCCGGACAGGTCCACCAGCCGGCGCAGGTACGCCGCGTACTCCGCGAGCAGGTCCCGGGTCTCCAGCCGGCCCGGGGTCTTGCCGCCGGGCGGCACCCCCTGCTCGACCTCGCGGCGGATGTCGGCCAGCCCGGTGTCCTGGCCGACCGGGGCCGCGCCCGCCCGGCACAGCTTGATTCCGTTGTAGGCGGCGGGGTTGTGGCTCGCGGTGAACATCGCACCGGGCAGGTCGAGGTGACCGGAGGCGAAGTAGAGCATGTCCGTGCTGGCCAGCCCAATCATGATCACGTCGACGCCCTCCTGCCCGGCGCCGGCGGCGAACGCGCTCGCCAGGCCCGGTGAGGAGGGGCGCATGTCATGGCCGATCACGATCGCCGGCCCGCCGACCCGCCGCGCGAACGCCGCCCCGGTGTCCCGCACCAGGTCGTTGTCGAGCTGCTCGCCGACGAGGCCGCGGATGTCGTACGCCTTGAACACACCGGACAGGTCGCGCACCCAGAACTCCCGTGAACACATGCCCCAGTGATGGATTACCCGCCGAAGCCTACCGAGCGACGAGGACCCCGGACCCCCCGGACCGTGCGGCCACCATCCAGGGGGTCCGGGGGGCGGAGCCCCGCCGGCCGGGGGTCTGGGGGCTTGGCCCCCAGAAAACACAGGACGATGGCCTCGGCGAGCGCTGTCCGCGAGCACACGTCCGCGCCATCGTCACGTCCGCGCCATCGTCAGTCCGCTACCGGGTTGGGCAGCACCCGGAGGTGGCCGCGGCGCCCGGTGCCGGCGTCGTGCGGGTCGGGCTGCTCGACCGGACGGTCCACCCGGCCCGCCTCCCGCACCGCCTCGGCCAGCGCCGTCAGGTCGTCCACCGAGGGCTCGGGGACGGCGAACTCGCCGTCGTGCCGGACGACCTCCCAGCCGAGCGGAGCGGTCAGCCGCAGCGCGTGCTCCTCGCACAGGTCGTAGCTGTGCGGTTCGGAGTAGGAGGCGAGCGGCCCGACCACCGCGGTGGAGTCGGCATAGGCGTAGGTCAGCGTGGCGACCGCCGGGTTGGCGCACCCCGCCCGCGAACACCGCCTCACGCTCCGCACGAACGGTGACACTAGCGCCTCGACAGGCCACGACGGCGCCGCCACACCGTGTTGGATTGCGGACGTGGTGGCCGCACTAGTCTGCGAATCGTGAGCGCGCGTGGTTCTCGAGTACACAGGCGCGGCCGGCGCAGCCGGGACCGGCATGGGCGTGGGCTGCGTGGGTCGCTGTTTCCGGCCTCGCTGCCGGCGGCGAGCACACGGGCGCAGCGGTTCGACGCGTTGGTGCTGGAGGCGCTCGAGCCGATCGAGGCGCGCTGGCGGACCGAGCTGACCCGGCTCGACGTGGCGGTGGACGAGGTGCCGGAGGTGGACGGGGTGGAGCGCACCCAGACGCCACCCGAAGGTGTGCTCGCCGACGCCGGGGTTCCGCTGGCGCGGCTGGTGCCGGCCGGTGTGGACCGGCGGGGTCAGCCGACCCGGGCCCGGATCGTGCTCTATCGCCGTCCCCTCGAGGCCCGGGCCAAGGACAGCACCGACCTCGCCGACCTCGTGCACGACGTGCTGGTCGAGCAGGTCGCCAACTATCTGGGGCTCGACCCGGGGGTCATCGAGGGCGAGGGCTGAACCCCGGGGGGCGCAGTGCCATGAATGGCCCATTCATGGCGTCCGACGCACTGAATGAGTCATTCATGGCACTCTCTGCTGAGGCGCCGGCACCGCGGTGAGCAGCGTGAACAGCACCGCGGCGGCCTGGATCAGGAGCAGCACGCTGCGCAGGCCGGTGGGTTGCTCGACGCGGATCTCGGCGGCGCGGGTGGGGACCTGGACGGCGACCAGGTGAGACCAGGCGCGGACCACCGGGACCTGGCGGCCGTCCACGGTGGCCAGCCAGCCCGGCTCCTCCTCGGCGGCGATCACCAGTAGGCGGCCGTCGGGGCCGTCGGAGACGCGGACCGCGACGTTCGGCGGGTTCGCCTCGACCGGCACGATGCCGGCGGTGCCGAGGGTGGCCGGCGGCGCGCCCCCGGTGAGGGCCTGCCTGGCCAGCTCCGGGGCGAGCAGCGCGACCTGACCGGCGGCGAGCTGCACCCGCAGCACCGGCCGGCCGTCGGAGGTGGCGGGCGCCGCCGACACCAGGTCGCCGACCGCGGTCCGCAGCCGGTCCGCCGCGGCGGTGTCCGGCAGCACGAGGAACGCCACCCCGGCGGCCGCCGCGGAGGCCACCGCCGCTCGGGCCTGCTCCGGCACGCTCGAGCGCAGCCCTGCGGCCTGCTCGGCGAGCCGGGCCGCGGCGGAGGCCACCGGCGCGAGATCGTCGTCGGCGAACCGGGGCGGCCGCCCGGCCACCTGGCGCACCGGCTCGTCTCCGGCCGGCACCATCAGCACCGAGCGGCCGGTCAGCTTCAACTCGTTGACCAGCGTCGAGGCCAGCCGAGGCCCACCGTCGGCGCGCAGCGGCCCGGCCCGTCCGGCCAGCAGCGCCCCGGCGGCCAGCGCGCCGACGCCCAGCACACCGAGCACCGCGGCCACCCGGACGAACGCCCCCGGGCGCTGCGCACCCGGCCGGCAGGCACCGAGAAACCCCCACAGCAGGCCCCAGCCCACAACCAGCAGCGCGGCGCCCGCCCAGCCGTGCTGGCGCGGCCCGCCGGTCAGCGGCGTCGCCGGGTACTGCCGCAGCGCCACCACCGCGAGCACCCCCAGCAGCATCAGCGCGACGCCCGGCAGCATGGCCCGGCTCGGCCGGATCACTAGCGCGGCCAGCACCGCGACGCCGGCCACCAGGCCGACCACCGGCCAGGCGCCCGGCCCGCCCGGATCCAGGCTGACCAGGTCGAACGTGGACACCGCCGGCTCGGCCACCCAGGCGCCGACGCCGTGCAGCACCACCCCGGGATGCTGGATCACCACCGCCGGCCACGGCAGCAGCAGCGCCAGCGGCATCAGCACCAGCACGAACAGCGCCGCGATCCGCCGGCCGGTGTGCCCGCGGTGCGCCGGCACGAGCACGAACCCGCCGAGCGCGTAGAGCAGCAGCAACCCGTGCACCAGCGGGGCGAACGCGCCGAGCACGGCCAGCCCGAACGCCGTCCCGGCCGCGGTGGACAGCCACGCCGTCGAGGCGGTGACGGTGTTGAATCCTCCGCTCGGGCTCGCGTCGTCACCTTGGCGATACGGCCGGCGGTTGGCCACGTGGTAGGCCGGTTCCTCGGGCGGACCTCCGGCCCACCCTCGATCACCGGGAGCTCTCGCCGGCCGGAACCGCACGAACAGCGCCGCGATGCCGGCCACGACGGCGGGCAGCAGCACGTGCACGACGACCACGTCCAGCCGGCCCTGCGCGACGGCCGCGGTCGCCGGCGGCAGCAGCGCGTACCCGGCCGCCACCAGGGCCCGCACCCAGCGCCGCACCGGAACCCGCCGGGTGGCGGCGTAGCTGAGCAGGCCGGCCAGCGGCAGGTCGGCGAGCAGCAGCAGGGCGACCGCGGCCTTGGTGCCGCCGAACGGCACCAGCACCGCACCGAGACCACCCAGCGCGGCGAGCGCCGTCGGCGCCGGCGCGGCCGTGCCGCCGGCCACCGGATGCCAGGTGGCCAGGTAGTCCGACCAGGTGGCCACCAGGTCGGGCACCGGCAGCAACCGCCCACCGGCCAGGTTCAGGCCCAGCCGGCCCGCGTTGATCACCAGCCCGGTCGCCAGCAGGCCCACGAACAGCAGCAGCGGTGGGGCGAGCAGCAGCTCCCGGGCCAGCCGCCCGCGGCTGACCTGGACCAGCAGGAGGTCGGACGGGGTGGGCACGGCGGTGCCGTCCCGCGGGGCCGGCGAGGGCCGGGGCCGCGGGCTGGGCCGCAGCCCGGCCGGCAGGTCGGCCTCCGGAATGACCAGCGGGACCGCGATGGCGGTGGCCGGCCGGCGCAGCCCGGCCGACCGGCGCGGCCGCCCCGCCACGCCGGCGGGAAGCGCGTCCGGACCGACCCGGCGGCGCGGCGGCTCACTGGCGCTGCGCCATCGAGCCAAGGAGTAAGACTCAGTCTCCGCCAGCCACATGGTCTCGGCCCCAGTTTCGGCGGACAGCCGGCCCAGCGCCGCGTCCGCCTCCACCCGGCGCCGGACGAGGAGCGCCACGCCGGCCCGGAAAGCGTTGCGCAGCCGGGTGAACCGGCTGGTGAACAGGCCGCGCACGCTGCCGGTCTGGCCGGCGGTCCGGCGCAGTGCCCGAGCCTCGCGCAGCCGCGCCCGGCCACCGAGCAGGTAACCCAGCGCCCGCAGCTCCGCGTGCGCCTCCACGAGCCGGCGCTGCAGGCCGAACCCCAGCGCGCGGAGCAGGCACAGCAGGGTCAGCCGGGGCACGCCGAGCACGAACGACAGCGGCGCGCAGTTGACCAGAAAGGTGCGCAGCCCGTAAGCCCGGTCCAGTGCCCGCGGTGCGGAGCCGAGCGCCGGCGGCCCGGTGTCCAGGCCACGCAGCTCCACGGTGGCCGCGCGGGCGTGCCGCATCCGGGCGGCCGGCACGCACAGCACCACGCTGCCCGCCCGGTTCGCCCGCCAGCCGAAGTCGATGTCCTCGCGCAGCGCCAGGATGTCCTGGTCGAAGCCGCCGAGCCGCTCCCACAGCTCACGGCGCACCAGCAGCCCCGCCGAGGAGACGGCCAGCACCTCGGTGCTCTGCTCGAAGTTGCGGGCCAGCTCCGACGGGCCCATCCCGGTCTGCCGGTGTCCGGAGGCGTCGGTGGACAGGCCCGCCTCGACCACCAGCCGCGGGTCCGCCCAGTCCAGGGCGACCGGCCCGAGCACTCCGACCGACGGCGACACGTCGGCCGCGGTCAGCAGCGTGGCCAGGCAGTCGGCGTCCGGTGCGCAGTCGTCGTGCAGCACCCAGATCCAGCCCCCGGGATCCCCCCACCGCTCGATCGCCGCGGACACCGCCTCGTGCACCGCCGCGGCGAACCCGGTGTCCCGCGCCAGCGTGAGCACCCCGTCGAGCACCCGGTCCTCACCGCGGGCCGCCTCGGCCAGCAGCTCCGCCGTGCCGTCCCCGGAACCGGTGTCCACCGCCAGGATGTGCCGCGGCCTCGGCACCGACCGCCGCAGCGCCGTCAGCGCCGCCTCGACCCACTGCGCCCCGTCGTGGCACACCAGCACCGCCAACACGGGTGCGGTGCGCAGAACCGGCGTCGCTCCACGCGATCCGTATCGGGGCACCGCCAGAGCCTGCCACGCCACCCCGCCCCGACCACGCACCGGCACGTGACCAAGCCCCACCTGCAACTGAGGCGCGCTCGGTTTCGGGGGGTCCGGGGGGCAAAGC
>NZ_DASYTH010000346.1:0-7207 GCF_036002505.1 Actinophytocola sp.
GGCTCTTCGAACTTGATCGGGGTGTGACGCCTCTCAGTGGCTGTGGGTGAGTGGCTGGTGGGGGTGGGTTGGTGGGGCTCGTGGCTGTTGTTGATCATTCCTGTTGTCGACGCAGGATCACAACAGAACAGCCACGAGCATGGTCAACGATACGACCCGGTTGCTGGGCCTGGATGGGCTGGCGGTCACGAGGGTCGAGGATGGACACGACGGCGGGCCGGTCGTGTATCTGGAAACCGCGGATGCGCGGGCGCAGGCGTGCCCGGTGTGTGGGGTGGATGCGGTGCGGGTCAAGGAGTGGATCACGACAGGTCCGCGTGATCTACCGGTCGCAGGCAGGACGGTGGGGTTGCGATGGCGGAAACGCCGCTGGGTTTGCGACCGGGCTGACTGTCCGCGTGGGACGTTCACCGAGCAGGTGGAGCAGGTGCCGGCCCGGGCACGGATCACGACCCGGCTGCGGGCGGCGGCCGGGGCTGCGGTCGGTGATGGCGGGCGCACGATTGTGCAGTCCGCTCGTGATCACGGCCTATCGTGGCCGGTAACGGCGGCGGCGTTCGCCGCGCACGCCGCGCGGGTGCTACCCGAGCAGCCGGATCCGGTGGCCGTGCTGGGCATCGATGAGACCCGACGGGGCCGGCCACGCTGGCAGTACAACACCGAGTTGGGGGTGTGGGAGATGACGGTGGACCGTTGGCACGTCGGGTTCGTCGATATCGGTGGCGGGCAAGGCCTGTTGGGCCAGGTCGAAGGCCGCACCGCTCAATCAGTCATCGACTGGATCAACGGCCGCTCACCGGACTGGCGGGCTGCGGTCGGGCATGTCGCCATCGACATGTGCACCGTGTTCAAAGCCGCCATCACCAGCGCGTTACCGCACGCCACGCTCGTGGTGGACCACTTCCACGTGGTGCAGTTAGCGAACAAGGTGATCGACGAGGTCCGCTGTCGGCGCACCGCCCAGGTCCGTGGTCGCCGCGGCCGATCCGGTGACCGGGAATGGGACCTGCGCAACAAGCTCACCGCCAACGTCGAGAACCGTGACCGGGACAAGACCCGCGCCATGGTCGCCGAACTGGCCGACCTGGGCGAGATCGGACCACCCATCCTGGCCGCCTGGCTGGCCAAAGAAGAACTCCGCCACCTCCTCGCGCTGGCCCGCACCCACCCCGACCGTCACCAGATCTCCCAACGCCTGTTCCGCTTCTACAGCATCTGCGCCGACGGCGGCGTGCCTGAAGTCCAGCGCCTCGCCACCACCGTGCAGACCTGGTGGCCCCAGATCGAAGCATTCCTCCACACCGGCATCACCAACGCCACCAGCGAAGGCATCAACCGCATCGTCAAACTCGAAGCCCGCACCGCCTACGGATTCCGCAACCCCACCAACCAACGACTACGCACCCGCTGCGCTACCACCCGACGAGCACGCGGATGCCTCAACCCCGCCTAACTTCGAAGAGCCACATTAGCTTTGATCATTCGCGGCTGGCGGGTGGTGTTCCCGGTTCTCGGGTGTTGATCTTCGGTTCGGTTGTTGATGTTGTTGTCAAGATGCTGGGTGCCTCGCTCTCTCGTCGGGTTAGCGCCGGTTCCACGGGGTCCGGGATTGGCCGCCGACCTCTACCGCCAAATCCTGCGACCAGCCGGTAACGTGCACCTGGAAAGTGCTCCTTGATCACCACGGAACAGAGGACTTCAACACCTCGTCTTCCCAGGCCAGGCAACCGCCGGCCCAACAGCCCGACGACCCGCCGTTCTGATCAATCAGGTGATGACGTCGTCCTGCTCTTCCTTGCCGCTGTTGCCGGTCACGGTGGTGATGAGGTGCCAGGCCCCGTCGTCGCTCTTCCGGATCGTGCGGATGAGGTCGTTCTCGTCAAACGTCTGCCACCCGGTCGGGTCAAACAAGCCCTTCTCGTTGGAGCACGTCCAGTCGTACTTCTGGTGCCTGACCCAGGTGCCGGGCACCATCTGGTCGAGCGGCACCAGCGCCGACGGGCTGATGTAGTGCTGGTCGCCCACCAACAGCCGTCCCGACATCTCGCCCTGCGGTCCGTTCTTCGGCTTTACGTCGGCGAACGGCGGATTCGGCGGCGTGCCTTCGGAGACGTTCTCTCTGGTCCACGTGCTCATCGGATTGGATCCGGGCGGATCCATGGTCCACGCGGTTTGCGTCGTCATGCCGTACCCCGGACTGCTCTTCCCCAGTTTGGAGAGCTTCGGATTCACCGGCCTGCCGCACTGGTTCTTCGGCGCCGGCTTCGTGCACCGCTGGACACGAAGTCCGGCGCGCAACGACGGTGTGACGCGACCGGCCAGCGCGCTCAACGTCCCGCGGATGCCTCGCGCCGACATGACCGCGGCGGCGGCGGCGACGTCGGCTTCCTCCTCGAGGCCCGAGTCGTCGTGGCTGGCGTTCTCCGCCATGAGATGCGTTCCGGCTCCTTGCTGCACGACGTGCGCCAGTTCATGCGCGAGCAGGGCGTCCCCGACCAGTGTCCCCGGCTGGTACTCACCGCCGGCGAACGCGATGTCGGAACCCACCGTGAACGCCCGAGCTCCCATCGACTCGACCGTCCCCGCCGCCCGCTCGTCGGTGTGGATCCGCACCCCGGACAGATCGGCCCCGTACAGCCCGCCGACCTGACCGGCCACGCCGGCGTCGAGCGGCCGTCCGCTTCCCAGCGCCGCCCGCGTCGACGTCGCCTCAGCGGCCGGGCGGCTCACGCCGTTCCTCGCCTTGAAGGCGATGCGCATCAGTTTGTCGTCGGCCGGGAGCCCGGTGTCCGACTCGGTGTCCGCGCCGCCAAGCGGGTTGCGCTGCGCCTGTTCGACGGCGTCCCTGGCGACGGCGCCCACCAGGTCGGGAGCCGACGTCATGCCCGCCGCGGCAGGGACGGCCTTTCGGACCTCCCGTTCGAGCGCGGCGGCCGGCGTGCCGCCGTACTTCGCCGCCTGTTCGTCGAGTTGTTCGTTGAACGTCGCGCCCATCGGCGTGAACGAGATCAGCGGTCCGACCTGGTCGGTGACGGCCGACCGGACCTGGCCGATGAACGCGGTCCTGCGAAGCTGCGTCGGGTCGAGCGGGTCGGGTGCCGAATCCTCGACGATCAGCCCCGGCGGCCCGGCGGCGGCGTCGGAGGCCGCCGTGCCGCCCGCGGGGTCCGCCGGCGCCGATTCGGGCGCCTGGTCGTCGCGCTGCACGGCCCGGGGCTGGAGGTAGCGCGCGACCGCGGAGTTGCCGGCGGCCCGTTGCATTGCGAGAACTCGCGCCACCGCAGTGCCTTTGGCATGCAGGTCGCTGTCCGCTGCACGGTGCGTCGGTCTCGCAACCGGTCCGCCGTCCGCCTCGGACTCCGACCCCGTCCGGCGCATCACCGCCGCCCCCTGGTGGGCGGCGGCTCCGAGACGAGCAGGTGGAACTCGCCGGTCGCGTCGACCAGAAGCTGTCCGGTGCAGCCCGGATGACGCGCACACAGAATCTCACCCGCCAGCCGACGAGCGGCTGCCTCGGGGAGCGCCTCGGGTGCACCCAACCCGTAGTGATGAACGGATAAGGCGGGAAGGCCGCGATCGCGACGAACCCGTTCAACGCGACCAAGCCGGTGGATCAGCATCCACCCGGCCAAGGACGCCGGTGCCGCGGCGCAGACAACGAGGGCGGGATGGGCGGGGATGATCCGCGCCGCAAGGGCGACGCCCACCCCGCACCCGAGCAGAGCCGACGTCCATTGCGCCTCGGAGAATCCCGCCCAGACCGGTCGCTCGGGGTCGCCTCGCGCCATCTCGAGCCAGAACCGGGCTGCGCCGTACGCGCCGACAACGAAGGCGGCGGTGACACCGGGACTCGGATCGCCCATGAGGAGCAGCAGCGAACTCAGCACGATGACCGCAGCAGCGGCCGACTCCCAGGCCTGCACGGGCGCGAGCGGCACGCCCACCAGATCCTCCGGGAAGCCCTCCGCGGCATGGGCCCGCCCGTACACGACTCCCTCGGCCCGCGGGCGCCCGTGGCAGCAGCCGACCGCGAGGCAGCCGAGCCGCCCGAAGACGAGGAACCCCATGATCCCGACCGAGGCCAGATCGAGTACCTGCAGCACCCCGGCGTGCGTCGTGTACGCCCACACCCCGACGACCAGCAGCACGGCGACCAGGTGATGGTAGAAGGTGAGCGAGACGGCGCCGCTGACGACGCCACTGCCGACGGCCACGATCAGGAAGGTGCACACCGCGAGCCCGGCCATGGTCAGCACTGGTGCGGGCGGGCGATGCGCCGCCTGCGCCCCGGCCAACGCCAGGGCCACCCCGACGATCCAGCCGACGGCCCCCCAGCAACGGAAGGTGGACATCGACCGTCCACCGAGGCGAACCTGGGGGCGGGTGAGCCGTGCCCAGCCTCTGCGAGACGGCAGCGGGTCTGGCGATGTCAGACGCCGCCAGCTCCTCGTCAACGGGATGGCGTGATCATCCAACCAATGCGGCACCATCGGGCACCCCCCGTCTAGGTCCCGCCGGTGGTCGTGGGCGCGGGTGTGGCAGCGCTGCGACATCCCGTCGTGTAGTCATGCTTCTCGCCGCTCGTCGTGAACCCCTTCTCGTCGGGGTTGACCTTGATCAACCCTTCACGCGCGTCGAGTTCCTCCTGCTTCTTCTCCGCCGCGCAGGTCGCGTCGTCGTACACCTTGCGGATGTCGGCGTCGGTCAGCTTCTTCTTGCCGGGCGGCGGCTTGAGATCCTTGAGTTTCTGGGCGAGACCCGTCAGCGCGGTCTTGTAGATCTCCATGTGGCGGTCCTCGTGCTCGTTGATCGCCTTCGCCATGTCCTGCACAAGTTTCCACTTGGCGTCGTTCACGGCACCGGAGAGTCCATGGCCTCGCACCGGGCGAGCCACCTTCTTGGTCAGCGACACGTTCAACGACACACCCGACACGGATTTGTCGTCGGCGGCGATGCACCACAACACCTGTCGGTTCGCCTGGACGTGACCGACGTTATCGTCGAGTCGCGCGGAGACCTCCTGCAGCCATTGGGACGGGCTGTCGGCGGTGACATCGATGGGTACCTCCGACGGGGTCTTGACGTTCTCGGTCACGCCGGTGGGACACGCCTGTTCCTCGCTGCCCTCGAGCGGGATCGGCGCGCTGTCGCCCAGCGCGGGGGTCGCCTCGTCCTCCTGCCGTTGCAGGACAGCCTCACCGAGTCGCGCCGCCGCAATCGTGTGGCACGCGGCTCGGTTGCCGACCGCGCGCTGCAGCGCCGCCGCCCAGTTGGCGCGGGACGCCCGATCGACGGCGGGCTGATCCCTCTGGGGCCGGGCCCGTGCCGGCTGCTCAGCCGTCGTCACCTCGGCAACAGTCGCCGGCCGGTTCGAGGGCGTGCGTACACCGGCCGCGGTCGCCAGTTCGGCGTCACGGGCCCGCATACGCATTACGCTCCCGCCTGCCCGCCCCTACCGCAAAGGCCGAGACGGACGTCGGATCGGGCAGCCATCGCCGCACTTTCGGGCAGTCGGCCTGTTCGAGCCGGCGCTACCGGCACGCAGCATGAATGCCAACGCCTCCAACGTGTTGTCGCACCACGCTCCCAACGGACAGCGGCCCCACGTGCCCTTGTAGGTGCCTGCGGCCAACTCCTTGTCGGTGTTGGCCTCTGACGTCGCCATCTTGGCCCCTGGCATCGCTGTAATGGCTTGTGGCGTCGCCGTGTTGGCCGAGTGTGCGCCGAGGTCGCCGTCAGCCGTGTCCGGCCTCGTCGTCACCAGCCAACACACCTACGCCAGAAGCCAACACGGCACCGTGGCGCGCCAACACGGCGACCTGAGACGCCAACACGGTCACGAGGTGCGGCTGCACGTGACGGTGCCGTCGGCGTGCCGCTCCAGCAGGAACGCCTCCTCCCCGCACTCCGGATGACCGGGCAGTGTGCCGTAGGCGAAACCCCGGCGGTGCTCCTCCTCGACGACGTGGACGACGCGGCCCGGGGCGGGCACGACAACGGTCCGATGCCAGGCGGACAACGACGATCGCGTCGGCCGCCACATCGGGGCCGGATGCCGCGACCCGCAGGCCCGCCCGCCGCTGCACCTGCCAGTGGGGTCAGATCTCGGGCCGCGGCGCCGAAATCGGTGGTCGCGGGCAGCCGCCTGGTGCGGTTGATCGTCCGCGCAACGCTGCTACCCGCTCGGGATCCAGCAGTTCCACTAAGCGCTCACGTCGATGAGGACCTTGCCGATGGCGCCGGACTGGACGGCGGTGTGGGCGTCGGCGGTGCGGTCGAGGAGGCCGGCGTCGCGGCCGGCGTGGAGGGCGCCGGCGTGGAGGGCCGCGGACACGTCGGCGACCGCACTGTCCTTTGTGGAGGGTTGGATGGTGTAGACGAGGACGAACTGGTAGCGGATGTTGGCGTACATGAGCGGGAAGACGGGGAGGGTGGCCGCGTCGCCGCCGTCGGTGGAGTAGACCGCGATGGTGGCGAGGGGACCGGCGACGGCGACGTCGAGCGCGGCGTTGGTGGCGGGGGAGACCTCGACGATGAGGTCGACGCCGGCCGGGGCGTGGTCGCGGATCACTTCGGCGGCGTTCTCGGTGCGGTAGTTGACCACGTGGTCGGCACCGGCGGCGGTCGCGAGTGTGGCCTTCTCCGGGCTGGAGACGGTGGTGATCACGGTGGCGCCGGCCCACTTCGCGAGCTGGATGGTGGCGTTGCCGACAGCTCCGGCGCCGCCGGCCACCAGGACGGTGCGC
The DNA here is from genome assembly GCF_036002505.1 of Actinophytocola sp. Lineage (GTDB taxonomy): Bacteria > Actinomycetota > Actinomycetes > Mycobacteriales > Pseudonocardiaceae > DASYTH01. The sequence continues at coordinate 6,747 of NZ_DASYTH010000346.1, forward strand.
CCGGCGAGGGCACCCGGGGCGAGCCGCGAAGGTCCGCCCTCGGCCACGGTGAGGCAGCGGTGTGCGGTCAGCGCCGGGATGCCGAGGCCGGCGCCCAGCTCGAAGGGCGCTTTCTCGGGGAGGGGTACTGCCTGCCGGGCGGGTACGGTCACGAACTCCTGTGCCGTCCCGTCGGTGCGTTGCCAGGCCGCCTCCCACAGCCACACCCGGTGGCCCACGGAGAGCCCCTCGACGCCGGGGCCGACCGCGTCGACCACGCCGGCGCCGTCCTGGTTGGGCACCCGCGGCGGCGCCACCCCGTCGGGCACGCCGCGCCCCGCACGGCTCCCGGTGTCGGTCGGGTTGACCGCGGACAGGACGATCCGCACGCGAACCTCGCCGGCCCCGACGGACGGGGTCTCCCGCTCCACGATCTGCAGGACGGCGGCGGGCCCGGGCTCTTCAAAGACAGCAGCACGCAT
>NZ_DASYTH010000347.1:0-24623 GCF_036002505.1 Actinophytocola sp.
GCGGTGAGCGCCATCTCGGAGAGCAGGTGGCTGGAGACGAACACGGTGCGGCCCTCGTCGGCCAGCCGGTGCATGAACTTGCGGATCCAGAGGATGCCTTCGGGGTCGAGGCCGTTGACCGGCTCGTCGAACAGCAGCACCTGCGGGTCGCCCAGCAGCGCCGCGGCGATGCCCAGCCGCTGCGACATGCCCAGCGAGAACCCGCCGGCGCGGCGGCCGGCGACACTGGTCAGCCCGACGGTCTCGAGCACCTCGTCGACCCGCTTGGCCGGCAGGTTGTTGGACTTGGCCAGCCACCGCAGGTGCGCCCGGGCCGACCGGTTGGGGTGCACCCACTTGGCGTCCAGCAGCGCACCCACCATGCGCAAAGGTTGGTGCAGGTCGCGGTAGCGCTTGCCGTCGATGCGCACCTGGCCGGCGCTGGGCGCGTCCAGGCCCAGGATCATCCGCATGGTGGTCGACTTGCCGGCGCCGTTCGGACCGAGGAACCCGGTCACCCGTCCGGCCTGGACGGTGAAGGAGAGATCGTCAACGGCCACCGTCCGGCCGTAGCGCTTGGTGAGGCCCACTGCCTCGATCATGGCTTCTCCCTGGTCTGGTTGAGGACGCCAACCATGTTGTCGGTGCACCGGGGCCCCACACGTCCCCCTGGAGTCGAAACTTCGTGTCAGCTTCCAGAGGTAGGTTCCATCAACCAAAAGTTGGGCGCGATCCGTGACGACCCTGACTCGACCCTGATTTGTCGTCCTTCTTTGGTAGGGGTAGTGGCATGGCAAAACGGTTGAATGGCAAGGTCACGGTGGTCACCGGGGCCACCCGGGGTTGCGGCCGGGGCATCGCCGTGGAGCTCGGGGCGTTGGGTGCGACGGTGTACGTCACGGGTCGTACGACCCGGGCGCGCCGCTCGCCGATGAACCGCCCGGAGACGATCGAGGACACCGCCGAGTTGGTCACCGCGATGGGTGGCTTGGGCATCCCGGTGCGCTGCGACTTCACCGAGGTGTCCGATGTGGACGCGCTGCGGGCGCGGGTCGAGTCCGAGCACGGCGGTCTGGACATCCTGGTCGACGACGTCTGGGGCGGCGACCCGTTCGTCGAGTTCGGCATCCCGTTCTGGGAGTCGGACCTGGACAAGGCGCTGGGCCTGGCCCGCAACGGCGTGGAGACCCACCTGATCGCGCTGCACCGGCTGCTGCCCCTGGTGCTGCGCCGGCCGGGCGGGCTGGTGATCGAGGTGACCGACGGCGACAACGACGACTACGTCGGCGCCGGAATCCCGTACTACCTGGTGAAATCCGGCGTCCGGGCGCTCGGCCGGGCGCTCGGCGCGGAGCTGGCCGGGCACGGCTGCACCGGCTTGGCGGTGACGCCCGGATACCTGCGCTCGGAGTTCATGCTCGACACGGTGTACCAGGTCACCGAGGAGAACTGGCGGGACGCGGTGACCGGCGGCCGCTCCCCGCACGCCGCGCACTTCGCGGTGTCGGAGTCGCCCCGCTACCTCGGCCGCGGGGTGGCCGCGCTGGCCACCGACCCCGAGGTGGCCCGGTTCGCCGGTCAGACGCTCGCGTCGTGGACCCTCATGCGGGAGTACGGCTTCACCGACCTCGACGGCACCCGGCCGGACTGGGGCCGCTGGTACGACGACGTGGTGAAGCCCGACATCGACCCGTCCACAGTGGACGCTTCGAGATACCGCTAGACCGAGCGGGCCGGTGGTGTCTGGACTGACGAGCAGCGCAGGAGGGAAGACACCACGTCAAGGCCCGCTCCCGCGAGCGGAGCGAGCCAAATGTCACATGTCGCCGGGGCGGACCAGGCCGGTCTCGTAGGCGAGCACCACGGCTTGGACGCGGTCGCGCAGGTCCAGCTTGGCCAGCACCCGGCCGACGTGGGTCTTCACGGTGGCCTCGGAGAGGAACAGCTTCCTGGCGATCTCGGTGTTGGACAGGCCGTGTGCGATCAGCACCAGCACCTCGCGCTCCCGTTCGGTGAGCACGTCCAGCATGCTGGCGTCCCGGAGCTGGCCGCTGCCGGAGCCGAGGAACCGGTCCAGGAGTCTCCTGGTGACGCTGGGCGAGACCACCGCGTCGCCGCTGGCCACCGAGCGCAGCGCGGACACCAGGTGGTCCGGCGGGGTGTCCTTGAGCAGGAACCCGCTCGCCCCGCTGCGCAGCGCCGAGAGCGCGTACTCGTCCAGGTCGAACGTGGTCATCACGAGCACCCGGGTGGCGGTCCGCTCGGTGATCAGCTTGGTGGCCTCGACCCCGTCCAGCACCGGCATCCGCACGTCCATCAGCGCCACGTCCGGCCGCAGCCGCTCGATCAGCTCCACCGCGTCACGGCCGTTCCCGGCCTCGCCGACGACCTCCATGTCCTCCTGCGCGCCGAGCACCATGCGGAACCCGACCCGCATCAGCTCCTGGTCGTCGACCAGCACCACCCGAATCACGTAGGCCAACGTAATGCCCTCAGGCGCCGCCGAACGGCAGAACGGCCCGGACGCGCCAGCCGCCGGCCGGGTGCGGTCCGGCTTTGAGCGTCCCGCCGAACACGTGCGCCCGCTCGCGCATGCCGATCAGCCCGTTGCCGCCGGACATCCCGACCAGCGCCCGCTTGCGGCTGCCGTTGTCCAGCACGTCCAGTTCCACCCGGTCGCCGGTGCGCTCCACCCGGACGATGGCCGAGGCGCCCGGACCGGCGTGCTTGAGCGAGTTGGTGAGCGCTTCCTGCACGATCCGGTAGATGCCCAGGCCCACGCCGGCCGGCAGGTCGTCGATGGCGCCGACGATGTCCAGCCGCACCGGCAGGCCCACCGACCGGACCCGCTCGGCCAGCTCGGACAGCGACTGGGTGCCCGGCTGCGGCGTGCGCTCCTCGCCGTCCTCCCCGCTGCGCAGCACGCCGAGCAGCCGGCGCAGCTCCGCCAGCGCCTCCCGCCCGGTGGCCGAGATGGTCTTGACCGCACGCTCGGCCAGCTCCGGCTGGGTGTGCACGGCGTAGGCCGCGCCGTCGGCCTGTACCACGATCACGCTCACCGCGTGTGCGACGACGTCGTGCAGCTCGCGGGCGATCCGGGCGCGTTCCTCGGCGACGGCGATCCGGGCCTGCTGGTCGCGCTCGGTCTCCAGCAGGTGCAGCCGGGCCTCCACCTCGACCTGGTAGGCGCGGCGGGCACCGACGAACTCGCCGAGCACCCAGCACAGCGCCATCGCCAGCGCCCCGGTGACCACCGCCGCGGCCAGCTCGGTCACCGATCCGGACTGCAGCGGCAGCTGCACGGCGGCGCTGGCCACGGTGGCCAGCACGAACACCAGGGCCTGCTTGCGGCCCACGTAGGTGACCAGCGTGTAGAGCGAGATGCACAGCGCGGCGAGGCTCGCCACGCCGAGCTCCAGCCAGGAGTGCGGCATGCCGAGGATCAGCACCAGGTACGCGACCAGCACCGGCCGCCGGCGCCGGAACGCCAGCGGTGCGACGGCGCCCAGAATCGCCGGAACCGCGATGAACCAGGGCTTGGGAACCGGTGTGCCGGCCGGGTGCTCGACCGTCTGCGCGATGAAGATCAGCAGGTCGAACACCGCGAGCAGGCCGGCGATGAGGCTGTCCCCGAAGATCGGGTGCGCCTTCATCCACAGGCTCAGTCGCCGCACCCACTCAGCGTAGGCACAGTGCGGCCGGATTGACGTCGCTCTCCGGGTTGACCGGGTCTACGACCAGGAGCTGACCTAGCTGCTCGCCGGGAACTGGCGCTGCTCCTCGATCGGCGGGCTGACCGCGGGGTGGAGGTTGAGGTACTCCTCGCCGACCGGGTTGGCGTTGCCCTGCCACGCCCGGTTGTCGCCGCTCCCGTTGTTGCCGTTCTCCCGGTGGTCGATCAACTCGTCGGTGATCTGCTCGTCCCGCAGCCGGTCGCGGATGCGCGACAGGATCGACATGGTCGCGGCGTGCGCGACGGCCAGCACCAGCAGCACGATGCCCAGCTTGACCACGACGTTCTGCACCGGGCTTCCGGTGTTCACGTCGATGGTCGAGATCAGCGCCAGCACCCCCAGCACGACCAGGTGGAACAGCACCGTCACCAGCTGCGCCATCGACCGCGAACCCCGCGGATCGCGGTACGCCTCGTCGAGGAGGGCCCGCCCGCTGCGGTAGACGATGACCCCGTCCACCGCCACCAGCACCACACCGAAGATCAGGAAGGCCACATAACCGTTGGTGTCCACCGCGCCCACCGCCCTTCGTTCCACCGTTCGGGTACCCCTGGCCCAGCGGAATAACCCCGATGCGTCGTGGCAGAACCGCCCGCGTGGCACCATCTGTTCGTCATCCGTGAGAAAGGGGACCGGCCGCGTGACCACGGCGACCGACGAGCAGCGTGTGGCCGGTCCGCTGTCGGCCGCGGTCGCGCACCTGTGCCACCGGTTGCAGCCGCAGGTCTCCGCGCGCACCGCGGCCGGGTTCCGCGAGGTGCTCCGTCGCCTGGCCGCGCCGCTGCAGGTGGCCGTCGCCGGGCGGATCAAGTCGGGGAAGTCGACGCTGGTCAACGCGTTGATCGGGCGCCGGGTGGCGCCGACCGACGTGGGCGAGTGCACCCGGCTGGTGACCCGGTTCCAGTACGGCACGGTGGACCGGGTCGAGGTGGTGTTCCAGGACGGGCGCAAGCAGGTGCTGCCGTTCGACGCCGGCGGGGTGATCCCGCGCGATCTCGACGTGGACTTCGAGGCGGTGTCACACCTCGAGGCGTACCTGACCAACGCCGTGCTGCGGGACCTGACCGTGATCGACACGCCGGGCCTGGGCTCGCTGGACGCCGCCTCGGTGCGCCGGACCGAGCAGTTGCTCGGCGCCGCCCGGGACGGCGAGGAGCCGGGCGACGACGTGGCCGCCGGCGAGCTGGACCAGACCTCGCGCAACGCCGTGGCCGGCGCCGAAGCCGTGCTGTACGTGGTGACCCAGGGGGTGCGCGCGGACGACCAGCAGGCGCTGGCCGCGTTCACCGCCGCGACGGCCAGCCGGGAGGCCGGTCCGGTCAACGCCATCGCGGTGCTGAACAAGGCGGACACCATCGCGCCCGAGTCGGTGTCCGGTTCGGACGGTGACGTCTGGCAGGCCGCGACCTTGCTGGCCGAGAAGCAGGCGCAGACGCTGAAACCCCGGGTGGCCGACGTGATCCCGGTGATCGGGCTGCTGGCCGAGTCGGCCGAGTCCGGCGGGTTCACCTCCGCCGACGCCGACGCGCTCAAGCAACTGTCCCAAGTGGACGATGCGACGTGGGAGACGATGGTGCTCTCCGCGGACATCTTCACCACCTGGGAGTGCGACGTGCCAGCCGGGACCCGGGCTCGGCTGCTGGAGAAGCTCGACCTCTACGGCGTGCGGACCGCGGTGGACGCGCTGCGGGCCGAGCCCGACCTGACCGCGGGTGCGTTGCGCCGCAAGCTTCTCGACGCGTCCGGGCTGGCCCGGGTGCGCGGCCGGCTGGACGCGGTGTTCCGCGCGCGGGCCGACGGCATCAAGGCGGCCGCGGCGCTCGCCTCGGTCACCGCGCTGGCGCACGCCTCCGGGGATCCGGGTGAGCGGCAGCGGGTGCACGACGCCATCGAGGTGCTGCTGGCCAAGCCGGAAGCGCACCAGCTGCGCCTGCTCGAGGCGCTGACCCTGGTCACCTCCGGCGCGGTGGCCATGCCGGAGGACCTGGCCGAGGAGGTGCTCCGGGTCGGCAGCAACGCCGAGATCCCCGAGCAGCTCGGCATGCGCGGCCGCCCGCAGAAGGAGCTGGCCGCGTTCGCCCTCGAACGCGCCGGCTGGTGGCGCTCCTTCGCCTCGTTCGGCGCCACCCCGGCGCAGAGCCGCGTCGCGCACGTCGTGCACCGCGCGTATTTCCTGATCTGGCAACAACTCCGGGCAGACTGACCAGTTCAGTGGGACAGCGCGGCGCCAAGGGCGGTGACCGCGACACCGGCGAGGAAGAGCCCCAGCCCGAGAAGCAGCAAGCGGCCGCGCCGGACGGCGTGCACTTCCTCGCCGGTGGCCCGCAGCCGTCGCCACTGCCGAAAGGCGAGGAAGCCGACGGCGATCCAGCAGCCGGCGGAGATCCAGCCGTACCACCGCCCGGAGACCGCCGCCGAGACGGCCATGCCGAGGCCGAGCGCGGTGATCAGCACGGCCACCTGGATCAGCAGGTTGCGATAGCGCCAGGTCCCGGTAAAGGCAACCCGGTGTGCGGTTGTTCCTTCACCAGGATCACTCGGCTGGGGCATTAGTCGCACCTTTCGTGTGCATTTTCGACCAGAATGACCGGCCGGCCCACTGGTAACGTGCTCGTGAGTCTAACGGGGTTTGGGGAGGACAATGACTTTCCAGGTTGATCCGGCAAAACTCGACGCCTATCACAAATCACTTGCCGATCTGGCCGGTCAGACCGACACCGCCAAGAACTACGTCGGCAAGCACCTGAACCTTTCCTTGTGGGAGAAGGGATTGATCGGTCAGGGAATCTGGGCCACGGCGATCAGCCGGATGGGTGAGGCGCGCGACGCGATCAACGCCAACCTGGACCGGCTGAAGGAGCTGTCCACCGGTTCGGCCAGCGAGCTCGACAAGTCGGCCGCGATGTACCGCAGGACGGATCGGGCCAGCGCGGAACGGCTGGACAACACCTACTAAACCCTGTCGCCTCGCAGGCTCGGCGACAGGGCAGTGCTCGATGATTCGCTCGCAAGCTCGCGAAAGGAAATGGCATGGCCGATCGTCCGGCCGACAAGCTCGTCGAACCGCAGGCGAAGGAGACCATTCCCGGCCCGATCGACGAGGTGCTCTCCATCGGTGACTGGCTCAACGTCAGCCACTGGGTGATGAAGGCGATCGAGCTGGTGACCGGTGGCGTGAACCCGGGCCAGTGGGCGGTCGACCAGTTCACCGGCGACTGGGAGGCGTTCTCCAAGGCCGGCGACGCGCTCAAGCACGTCGGCGAGTTCGACGCGGCCTACGCGAAGAACCTCACCGAGGGCAAGGACGCGATGTTCACCGGCTGGCAGGGCCACGCCGCCACGAAGGCCAACACGTACTTCACCGGGCTCGCCGGTGCGGTCGCCGCCCAGCAGCAGCCGCTGAGCACCATGGGCACCGAGATGCAGACCGCGGCGTTCGGGATCTGGGGTGTGGCGAAGACGCTGGACAGCTTGCTGGAGAGCCTGCTGGACGCGCTGATCGGCGCCGGTATCGCGCTCGCCGCGGCCGCGGCCACCAGCGAGACGATCATCGGCGGAATCATCGGTGGGGTCGCGGCCGCCTGGGAGATCAAGGAAGCGGTCACCATCTGGAAGCAGGCCATCGAGGCGCACGACATGGCCTACAACATCGCCATCGGGCTCAGCGGCACCATCGCCGGCCTGCTGGGTGCGCTGCACGGGCTGAAGGACCATCCGCTCCCGGCGGGAGCCTACGACCACCCGGGGGTTTGAGATGACCACACCACAGGAGCCCATGCTGGACGTCGCGCACGGGGATCCGGCCCGCTCGGCGTTCCTCCGGGCGGCGCTGCGCCGGCTGCGGGAATCCAGCCGGGATGAGCGATTCCAGGCGCTGGTCGACGACATCCTGGCCGGGCGGTCGAGCCTGCGGGCGGCCGCGACCAGCGACGTGTTCAACCGGAGCATCGCGGCCTGGGTGGACGAGGGTGCCCGGCGCTACCAGGAGCTGCCGGAGGAGGAGCGCGAGGAGTTGGCCGCGCGGGGTGAGCAGGAGTTCGCGGTGCTGCGCGAGGAGCTTTCCGAGGCGCCGTCCACCGATCGGGCCCCCGACGACGACGATGACGGCTACGGTGGCAGCATCATGCGAAAGGGCTGGTAGCGGGGGTGAGCTGAGAATGCCTTCGTGGTTCAAGCGAGCGCGGGCCGACGAAGATCAGGCCGAGTCCACCATCGAGGTCAAGGCGCAGGTGATCGCGGACGCCGTGCGGGCGGGGGCGGAGGAGCCCGCGGGCGAGGGCGGGATCGCCGTGGACGGGCTGATCGCGGGCGGGGACTTCGCCTCGGGCCTGTCCGCGGACGAGGCCGACGCCGCCGACGGCATCGCCGACGACCTGATCGACCAGGCGCTCGCCGAGCGGAAGTCGTTGGTGCACCTGTGTTTGTACGCGCTGGACCGGGCGCGCAGCTCCGGCGTGGCGGAGCGGATCGAGGAGGGCCTGGCCGCGGTCGGGGTCACCGCGCTGCGGCCGGACGGCCAGCGGTTCGACCCGGCCTACCACGAGGCCGGCGGCACCGTGGCCACCGAGGACGAGGGGCTGGACGGAGTCGTCGCGGAGACCGAGGTGGTGGGGTTCACCGACCGCGGTGAGGTGCTCCGCGCGCCAGTCGTTACGGTGTACAACCGGACGGCCCCGTGAGCGGAGCTTGCGGAGCGAACCACGAACGCTGCCCCGGCGCCGAGGAACGAGGCGGCGAGGTTCGGCGCCTCCGAGCTTGCGAGGAGGTGCCGTGACCGCCGCACCCGCGACCGCCCAGCCGTCCCTGCCCAAGCAGGTCGCGGCGGCGCGGGAGAAGCTGCTCGCGCTGATCCGGGACGCCGACCCGGAGTCCGCCCGCTGGGTGGAGGACATCCGGGCCCGGCGCAGGAAGACGCCGTCGGTCGTGGTGGTGGGCGAGACCAACCGGGGCAAGAGCTCGCTGGTCAACGCGCTGCTCGGGCAGCCCGGCCTGTCCCCGGTGGACGCCGAGGTGGCCACCGCCACCTACCTGGTGTTCGGCCACGCGGAGAGCTGGGAGGCGCGGGCCTGCTACCCCGGTCAGCTCGCCCCGGTGCCGATCGACCTGGCCGAGCTGGTCCGGTGGGTGTCCGCGGCGCATGAGCTGCCGGCCGGCGAGCTGCCGCCGCGCTACGTCGAGGTGGACGGCCCGGTCGAGCTGCTCAGCAAGTTATCCGTGGTGGACACGCCGGGCGTCGGCGGCCTGGACTCGATGCACGGCGAGCTGGCCGTGGAGGCCGCCGCGTCCGCCACCGCGCTGCTGTTCGTCGTGGACGCCTCCGCCCCGTTCACCGCCGGTGAGCTGAACTTCCTCGCCAGCGTGGGCGAACGCGTCGAGACGGTGCTGTTCGCTCTGTCCAAAGTGGACCAGTACCGTGGCTGGCGGCAAGTGCTGGACGCCGACCTCGCGCTGCTCGCCGAGCACGCACCGCGGTTCGCCGGCGCCCGGTTCCACCCGGTCTCCGCACGGATGCACGAGCTGACCGGCAAGGCACCCAACCCGGACGCGGCCGCCATGCTGCGCGAGCGCTCCGGGATCGACGCCCTGCGCACCGCGATGGCGGAGCTTCTGGTCGGGCGCTCGGTGATGCTCGGCGAGGCGAACACGCTGCGCGCGCTGTCCACCGCGCTCGGCGAGCTGCGGGTGAAGCTGTCGGCCGAGCGGCGGGCGCTGTCCACCGGCGAGGCCGAGGCGGAGGCGCTGCGGGCGCGCAAGGAGGAGCTCACCGCGGACCGCCGCTCCTCGACGAAGGGCTGGCAGGTACGGCTGCGCAGCGAGGTGCAGCGCGCCCGGGTGGAGAACAACCACGAGGTCAGCCGGCAGATGCGGGACATGCAGTCGTGGTTCCGGCAGGCCATCGACGCGGCGGACAAGGACCAGCTGCTGGCGCTGCCCGGTCAGGTGGACGCCGCCCTGCACCTGATCTCCGGCCGGATCAGCGCCTCGGTGAGCTACCGGCTCAACCAGCTGACCGAGGCCGTGCTGGGTGAGCTGTTCCAGCCCGACGAGCTGGAGGTGATCCGCGCCCAGTTCGCCCGGGCGGACCGGCCACCGATCATGCTGCGGCCACCGGACAAGCGCCCGCCGACCGCGGAGGACAAGCTGCTGGTGTTCATGGGCGTCAGCGGTGGCCTCGGGCTGGTCCGGGGCGCCACCGCGATGCTGGGCATCGGTGTCGCGGGCGCCGCCGCGGCGATCGTGGCCGTGCCGTCGATCGTCGTCGGGCTCGGCGCCGGCTGGTGGATCGCCAGGACCCGCAAGCACACTGCGGACAAGCAGCACATGAAGCAGTGGCTCACCGAGTCCATCGCCGACGCACGGTCCACTTTGGACCAGCTGGTGGCCGAGCAGCTGATCGAGGCCGAGTCCCAGCTGGCGCTGGCCCTCGACGAGGCGCTGGGCAAGCGGATCGCGGGCATCGAGGAGGAGCTGCGCGAGGTGGACAAGGCGCTGCGGCTCGACGCCAACGAGCGGTCAAAGCGGCTCACCGTGGTGGACAAGCGACTCAACGAGGTCACCTCGGGCCGCGAGCGCGCGGAGCAGCTGCTGGCCGGTATCCGGTCGGTGCGGGACCGCGCCTGACCCGGACGGGCACCGGGCGTTGGCCCGGGAACCGGGCGGGCCTACGGTTAGTCAAACCAGCCGTTATCACCCCAGAGACCTTCCATCCCGATAGGGGGAGCCCGTGTACGTGGACGAGCATGGTGACGACACCAGCACCACCGACACCCACGGCGGCGAGGACCAGCTGACCGTCGAGGTCGACGGCGAGAGCTTCGAGGTCGCGGAGAACTACGACTTCGACGAGGACGGCGAGAACGACACCGCCGTCGTCGAGACCGAGGACGGCTACATCGCGTTCGCCGACACGAACCACGACGGCACCGCGGACGTCGCGGTGGAGTTCGACCACGACGGCAACGTGGTGTCCGGCGCCGAGTACGACGAGTCCGCGCACGAGTGGCGCGAGGAGGACGTGAACAGCCTGCCCACGCCGGCCGGCGGCGGCGCGGATGACGGCGGCAGCGCGCACGACAAGGACTCCGACCAGGACAAGGACGGCTCCGACGCGCCGGCCAAGCCCCGCGGCGGCGACGACCAGACCGAGCAGACCGGCCACCACACCGGCGGCTCCGGCTCGGGCGGCGAGGACATCACCGTGCACACCCGCAGCGGCGAGTTCGACGCCGGCAAGGCCGAGTACGACTCGGACGGCGACGGTACGAAGGACACCGCCGTGGTCACCGACAAGGACGGCACCACCTACGCGTTCACCGACACCGACGGTGACGGCGAGGCCGACGAGGCGGTGGTGATCGAGGCCGACGGCGACGTGACCGTGGCGTACAACACCGGTGGCGACGAGTGGGAGACCACCCAGCACGGCCACATCGACGCGCAGGGCGAGTTCCACCCCGACTCGGGCTCGAGCGGCTCCGACTCGGTGTGGGCCGAGTCATCCCGGTAATCCGCCACAGCTGAACCAATTCCGGTCCCGGCATGCGCTTGACGTGCCGGGATCGTTGTTTGTTCCCGAGGGTTCTGCGCAATCCCGGTTGGGAGTGGTGGGCCGCCGGCCGGTGTTCGATCCGGTCGGACCTGGCAACCAGCCCGGCCAACCCCAACCACAGACCCGAACACCGCACGGCACGCTGGCCCCCCGCGAGCAACCGGGCCGGCGACGACGCTGCGAGCGCAACCACATACCGCTTGTGCATAACCCTCTTCGTTTATCTCACAGTGCTACATTCGTGTGCTGAATCGATTCCCTGATCGGTCTTGTGAGGCAAGTGACAGGTCTGGACTCGGTTAACCGGCCGTTATCGGGGTAGTTTCAGTCCATCCACCTACGCGGCGAGCCCGCCCCGGGCGTATCGGGTCGGGTGTATTTGCCATTCGGTTATGAGGACGCCGGAGTCCATCTGGGACAACGGCGTCCTTGATGACGTTGGCGATCAGTCAGGAGACGGACAGATGACGGCAGTGGCAATTCCGGGCTTGGACCAGGCACCGACGACCCACCAGCGGCTTCTGTCGTGGGTGCAGGAGGTGGCCGAGCTGGCGACGCCGGACCGGGTCGTCTGGTGCGACGGGTCGGACGCCGAGTGGAACCGGCTGACCACCAAACTCGTCAAGGCCGGGACGCTGACCCGGCTGGCCAAGAAGCCCAACTCGTTCTGGTGCGCCTCCGATCCCGGGGACGTCGCCCGGGTCGAGGAGCGCACGTTCATCTGCTCGCAGGAACCCGAGGACGCCGGTCCCACCAACAACTGGATGGCCCCGGACGAGATGAAGTCGATCATGACTGAGCTCTACCGGGGGTGCATGCGCGGTCGCACGATGTACGTGATCCCGTTCTGCATGGGGCCGCTCTCCGCGGAGAAACCCATGCTGGGCGTGGAGATCACCGACTCCGAATACGTCGTGGTGTCCATGCGGATCATGACCAGGATGGGCACCCGGGTGCTGCCGAAGTTCTTCGACGAGCACGGCCAGGCGCGCGACTTCGTGCCGGCGCTGCACTCGGTCGGCGCGCCGCTGGACCGGGGTGAGCCGGATGTGCCGTGGCCGTGCAACGAGGTCAAGTACATCACCCACTTCCCGGAGGAGCGGGTGATCTGGAGCTACGGCTCGGGCTACGGCGGGAACGCCCTGCTCGGCAAGAAGTGCTACTCGCTGCGGATCGCCTCGGTGATGGGCCGTGACCAGGGCTGGATGGCCGAGCACATGCTGATCCTCAAGCTGATCTCGCCGGAGAACCGGGTCTACTACGTCGCGGCGGCGTTCCCCAGCGCCTGCGGCAAGACCAACCTGGCCATGCTGGAGCCGACCATCCCGGGCTGGCGGGTGGAGACGCTCGGCGACGACATCGCCTGGATGCGGTTCGGCGAGGACGGCCGGTTGTACGCGGTCAACCCGGAGGCCGGCTTCTTCGGCGTGGCGCCGGGCACCGACTGGCACACCAACCCGAACGCGATGCGCACGATCGCCAAGGGGAACTCGCTGTTCACCAACGTCGCGCTGACCGACGACAAGGACATCTGGTGGGAGGGCATGGGCGAGCCGCCCGCGCACCTGACCTCGTGGAAGAAGGGGAGCTGGACGCCGGACTCGGACGAGCCGTCCTCGCACCCGAACTCGCGGTACTGCACGCCGATGGCGCAGTGCCCGATCCTGGCGCCGGAGTGGGACGACCCGAAGGGCGTGCCGATCTCGGCGATCTTCTTCGGCGGCCGCCGGGCCACCACGATCCCGCTGATCACCGAGTCGCGGGACTGGCAGCACGGCACGTTCATGGGCGCCACGCTCTCCTCCGAGACCACGGCCGCGGCCAAGGGCAAGGTCGGCGTGGTGCGCCGGGACCCGATGGCCATGCTGCCGTTCATCGGCTACCACGCCGGCGACTACTTCCAGCACTGGATCGACACCGGCAAGCGGGCGGACGCCGCCAAGCTGCCGAAGATCTTCTACGTGAACTGGTTCCGCCGCGGCGACGACCGGCGCTTCCTGTGGCCGGGCTTCGGCGAGAACTCCCGGGTGCTGAAGTGGGCGATCGAGCGGATCGAGGGCAAGGCGGCCGCGACCGAGACGCCGATCGGCTGGGTGCCGTCCCTCGACGACCTTGATCTGTCCGGTTTGGACACTCCGCGGTCCGATGTGGAGGCCGCGCTCCGGGTGGACCCGGACGAGTGGCGTGCCGAGCTGCCGCTGATCGAGGAATGGTTCGACAAGATCGGCAACAAGGTGCCGACGCTGCTGCGCGACGAGCTGTCCGCGCTCCGGCAGCGCTTGGCCTGATCGGAGCTGGGTATCCACAGGCTGTGGATGGATCTGTGCACAGCCTGTGGAGCTCCTCGACATCGGGTCGAGACCCGCTCGAAATTCACTTGTCCACAGGGACAGGCAACGCGCACCCTCCATAGCACGTCCCAGAAGTGATGTCCATCACCGGGACGGACGAGGGGAGGAGGTGCGCCATGATCGCCGGTCTGGCCATGCTCGTGCTGGCCCTTGGCGCCATTGTGATGGTGGCGATCGCGCCAGCCCGTCGCGGCTGAGGCGTGTTTCAGAAGGAGGCTGGTTGTGACCCCTGGGATGCCGGTGAGGGGTTGTGCCCGGGCCGTGGGGGTGACAGTGGGTTCTTGCCGGCATGATCGCTGTTTCGGGTTCCCTACCCGCGCCTGGCGCGGTTAACCCGCCCTGAACAGCGATCGTGGCCCACCCAGCCCACCTGCCATTCCCGAATCTCGTTAGCGTGGGGACATGGCGGAGACGATCAGCAGGTTCGGCGCGGTAGAACTCGACGACCTGCCGGAGGACCTGCGCGAACGGATCGGCGCGATCGCCGAGAGGTCCGGCTTCGTGCCGAACGTGTTCCTCGCGCTCGGGCACCGGCCGGCCGAGCTGCGGGCGTTCTGCGACTATCACGACGCGCTGATGGAGCGGGAGTCCGGGCTGTCCAAGGCCGAGCGGGAGCTGGTCGTGGTGGCCACCTCGGGCGCCAACCACTGCACGTACTGCGTGGTCGCGCACGGGGCGATCCTGCGGGTGCGGGCCAAGGACCCGTACCTGGCCGACCGGGTGGCCACCAGCCCGTGGACCACGGAACTGTCCGAGCGGCAGCGCGCCATCGTGGACCTCGCGCTGGCCCTGGCCGTCGAGCCGGGTGCGTTCTCCGCCGACGACCTCGACGCCGCGCGGGAGACCGGGCTCACCGACGAGGAGATCTGGGACGTCGGCGCGATCACCGCGCTGTTCGCCATGTCCAACCGGCTGGCGCACCTGATGTCCTTGCGGCCCAACGAGGAGTTCTACCTGATGGGGCGTGTTCCGCGGTCCTAGTGCCGCGTCACGCAACGTTCGGTGGGCAATTCGGGCGGGCCCCGACGGCGTCGGCCCCGCGAACGCGGTTCATGGCTACGCAGAACCGGGACACGGCTACGCAGAACCGGGACACACCGAGACGGCACTAGAGCTCCAGGCGCCAGGTCTGGCCGGTCAGGTCGTGGCCGAACATGTGGCGCTTTTCCTGTGACACCAGGCGAAAGCCCTCGTGCTGGTAGATCCGGCGGGCGGCGATGAGCACGTCGACCGTCCACAGTTCCAGCGCACGGTAGCCGGCGGTGCGGGCGAACGCGACGCACTCGCGCACCAGCCGGGAGCCGACGCCGTGGCCGCGGGCGCTGGGCTCGACCAGCAGGAGGCGGAGCTTGGCGGTGTGCTCGTCCTGGCGCACGCAGAACACGCAGCCGGCGGGCTCGCCGTGCACCTCGGCGATCCAGGCGGCCTCGCGGCTGGGGTCGTGGTGCTCCACGAAGTCGGCGACCACCCGGGCGGTCAGGCCCTCGAAGCCGGCGTCCCAGCGGTACTCCTGGGCGTAGAGCGTGCCGTGCCGCTGCACCACCCAGCCCAGGTCGCCGGGCCGGGGCGGGCGGAGTACCACGGTCTCCGGGTGCGGGCGGTCGCCGAGTTGGAGCCGGATCACGTCCATCGCCTGCACGACCCGGCGCTGGCTCTCGTCGGTGATGCCGGCGAGCAGCTCACGCACCTGGTCGCCGGCCTTCTCGTTGAGCGCCTCGAACACGTCCTTGCCCTGCGCGGTGAGCTCGACGACCTGCTGGCGGCCGTCCGCGGCGGAGCGCTCACGCCGGACCAGGCCGGCGGACTCGAACTTGGCCAGCAGCCGGCTGAGGTAGCCGGCGTCCAGCCCGAGGGTCCGGCGGACCGTCGTGACCTCGGTGCTGCCCCGGTGCGACAGCTCGAACAGCACACGGACCTCGGTGAGCGAGTACGGGCTGCTCAGCAGGCCTTCGTTGAGCACGCCGATGACCTTGGTGTACATCCGGTTGAACTCGCGGACGGCGTTGACGCGCTCGGCGGAGACCATCGTTGCTCACCTCAACCAATTCGTTGACTGAGTCAACGTTAAACCGCGAGCGCCCCCAGCGCCAGTCCCGCCGCGCCGATCAGCCCGGCCTGGCCGCCGAGCGTCGCCGGGACCACCCGCAGCGTGTCCAGAAAGGACAGCCGGGCATGCTCGGCCAGCGTCTCGCGCACCGCGTCGAGCAGCAGGTCGCCGGCCTGGGCCACGCCGCCGCCGATCACCGCGAGGTCCAGGTCGCACACCACGGCGGTGGCCACCACGGCCAGGGCCACCGCCCGCCCGCCGCGCCGAAACGCCGCGCGCGGGATCTCGTCGCCGGCCCGGGCCGCTGCGGCCAGGTGCGCGGCGTCGGCATGATCGGGGGCGAGCCACCCCTGCAGCCGGGCCCAGCGCACCAGGTTCGGCCCGCTGGCCACGGTCTCCACACAGCCCCGGCCGCCGCAGGTGCACGGCCAGCCGTCCTCCTCGGCCACCACGTGCCCGACGTGCCCGGCGTTGCCGGTGCGGCCGCGGTGCGGCCGGCCGTTGATCACCAGCCCGCCGCCGACCCCGGTGGACACGACCATGCCGAGCATCGAGCCGCTCCCCCGCCCGGCCCCGGCCCAGTGCTCGCCGAGCGCCATGCACAGACCGTCGCCGGCCAGCTCCACCGGCACGCCGGGCAGCAGCTCACGCACCCGGTCACGGAGCGGAAAACCCTGCCAGCCCGGGATGTTGATCGGGCTGACCCGGCCGCTTCGCAGGTCGACCGGTCCCGCCGAGGCGATCCCCACCGCCGTGATCGGCGTCTCGCCGGCTGCCATGAGTTCGTGGATGGCCGCGCGGACCCCGTCGAACGTGCTCTCGGCGCTGCCGTTCGGGGTGGGTCGGCTGGTCGCGTGCAGCATCCGGCCGGACCCGTCCACGATGCCGGCGGCGATCTTGGTACCCCCCACGTCCACCGCAAGGACAGCCCGCCCCACGTCCACCTCTCCGGGGTCGAAGTTGACACAGTCTCCCACCGACCAACCGCACCTCAGGGGACCGTGACGAAACCCAGCCACAATCCACCTGCCACCCGCACTGTTCGCTGGAACGCAACCACCGCCAAAAATTCCGGAGTGGCGGTACTGCTCAGTGGCGGTGGGTGTTGTCCGGCTGGCTGGGGTCGCCGGGGTGCTCGTAGCCGGGTGCGAGCCGGACCAGGTCGGCGGTGCGGCCGTCGAGCCAGGCGGTGAACGCGCGGCGGCGGGCGGTGCCGAGCAGGCGGCGCTCGATGGCCGGGCGGACCAGCTCCAGCGGGCGGAGGTGCCCGGGCTCGACGGTCTCCACTTTGAGCACGTGCCAGCCCAGTGCGTTCCTGATCGGGCCGATGGTGTCGCCGGGCGCGGCCTGGAACACCGCCTCCTCCACCGGCCCGGTCAGCTCACCCCGCTTGAGTGTCCTGAATGGACGTTCGTAGAGCCGCGGATCTCCGTCTGGGCTGGCCATGATCGCGTGCCGGACGATGCGCTGCTCGGGGACGAGAGGAACTGCTCGGGGTTGTCCGCGTGGTATCGCTTGATCCGGTCGTGGTTGACCCGGACGTGCGCGGTGACGGCGGCGAACACGGCCCGGGCCAGCGCGCTGCCGGCCAGTAGGGAGGCGGCGACGCTGCCCAGCTCGAGCAGGGCCGGCCGATCGGCGGCGAGCTCGTCCAGGGGCGGGGCGTGCTCGACGGTGACCCGTCGCTCGCCGGCCTCGCGCGCGATGAGGCGCTCGGCCGCGATGAGCTGGACCAGCCAGCGGCGCAGCTGCCGGCCCTCGCTGCTGTCCACGTCCGGCAGCGCGGCGCTGGCCGGGCCGGAGCGGATTGCCCGCTCCCGTTCGTCCACATCGGACACATCGAGCGGGTCGCCGGCCACCCAGGCGACGGGCTTCACCGGGTGACCTCCAGGGCGACGGCCGGGGAGTACAGCACGGTGCCGGCGCCGGCCACCTTGATCAGGCCCCACCACTTCCCGGGTGGGGTCCACGGCGGAGTCGTGAGGTCGAAGCCGAGCTCGGCCTCGCCGCGGGCCGGAATCTCCGCGCCGGCCGCGCTCGGGCCGGCCAGATCCCAGGTGCCCCACGGGCTGATCAGGTTCGCCTCCACCGCGACGGGTGCGTGTGCGGCGTTGGCCACCCGGACCGACAGCCGGCCGTGCTGACCGGGCGCGAGCCGTACCGGGGCGGGCTCGCCGGCGAAGGTGAGGAACGCCTGCTCCTCGCCCACCGTCAGCACCGCCACGTCCTCGACGACCTGCCGCCAACTCTCCGGGAGGTCGGCGCCGGCCAGCTCGACCCGGGCCCGCACCGGGTAGGCGCCGGGCGCCGCGTTCTGCGGCTTGGTGATCGTCAGCTCGGTGGCGAGGTGGCCACCGGGCGGGAGGCCGAACGGCACCTCGGCCGGCTCGGCGTGCCAGCCCTCCGGCAGGGTGAGCCGGGCGAACCCGTGCAGGTCGCCGTCGGTGCGGTCGGAGGCGACGGTGAGCCGGATCCGTTCGCCGTCAACGGGTTCCAGGTGCACGGCGACCGGCAGCCCGCCGAGCGGTGCCGGGCCCCGGTTGTGCAGCCAGTACTTCGCGTACAGGGGCTGGGCGAGCTCCGCCTCCGGGCCCAGGGCGACCCTGTCCACAGGGGACGGTTCGGCCGGCTCGGGGCGGGCGACGACGGTGGCGGCGTCGAATCCGGCC
Source organism: Actinophytocola sp. (assembly GCF_036002505.1). Taxonomy (GTDB): domain Bacteria; phylum Actinomycetota; class Actinomycetes; order Mycobacteriales; family Pseudonocardiaceae; genus DASYTH01. The sequence continues at coordinate 18,330 of NZ_DASYTH010000347.1, forward strand.
ACCGGGACGGTCAGGTCGGCCAGCGGTTCCCCGGGCTGCTCGAGCAGATCGGCGGTGCGCGGGTCGGCGAGGCCGGCCAGCGGCGAGCTGATCGTCGCGGTGACCGGTTCGCCGTGGTGTGCGACGAGCCGGAGGGCGATGCCGGCGCGCGGGTCGGCGGGTGCGCCCGAGCCGTGCGTGAGCGGGTTGCCGGCGGCCTTGAGCGCGGCCAGCCGGACCTTCTCCGCCGGCTCGATGCTCAACAGCGAACCCGCGCTGGGCAGGGTCGCGGCGCCGTCCGGGCTGGCCACGACGGGATGCAGCGGCCGGCTGTACTCGGCGCTGGCGGCGGAGATGCCGGCCGCGCGCCAGTCCCCGTCGCCGCTGGTGATCGCGTACTGGAACTCGTGGGTCCAGTGCTGCAGCTGGAAGTTGGAGCCGTCCGGGACGGTGCGCCGGGGCGGGTCGATCCACACGCCGGACGGCCAGCCGGTGCAGGAGCGCAGCAGCGAGGCGTGCAGCGTGCCGGCGGAGTCCACGGCGAACCCGGGCAGGCCGCGGTTGAGCAGCGCGACGGAACGACCCGCGTAGCCGTCGTGGCCGGGCTCCCCGGCGCCGACCTCGATCACATGGTCCGCCAGGTCGTCCACAATGGACTGGATAGCGCCGGTCGGAATGACGAGCACGCCGAGCGCGCGGGCGTCGCGCAGGTCCGCGCTCGGCTGCCACACCTCGGCGAGCGGTTTCTCCGGCGGCACCCAGCGCACCTCGTCGCCGCCGGTGATGCCGGCGCGCTCGAACACCTCGGCGGTGAACACGTTCTCCTCCGGGCCACCGAGGGAGATCCGCACGTCCGGCAGGTTGGAGTCGACGCCGAGGTTGCCGTACCGTGCGCCGTCCGCCGTACTGACCGTCGCGGTCACGCCGGATTTCGCCAGCGCCACGGCGAGCTCGCGGGCCAGCGGAGCGGCATCGGCGGGCGACGGCACGATGATCTCCGCGACCCCGATCGGGCGGAGCGTCCCGCCGGCCAGGCGCAGCGACGCGGCGGCGGAGAGCCCGAACCAGGTGTGCGCCGGGTTGTCCAGCGTCCACGGGTGGTGCGCGGAGTTCACGTCGATCAGCCCGAAACCGCGGCCCACCACGGCGTTGCCCACCTCGCTGACCGGCAGCGCGCCCGGCACGTGGCACGGCCAGCGCACCCGGAGCAGCTGGTCGGACCCGGTGAACTCGTCCACAGTGGTCACACAGTCGACCCGCTTCACGCCGTGCCACAACGTGATCGTCTGGGTGTAGCGCACCGGGCCGACGTGCCCGCGGGCGATCAGCCGCTCCCCCACCGGACTGCGCCGGTGCTCCACCTCGGCGGCGGTGCGGGCCGAGGAGTTCGCCGGGCCCTTGGGCAGCAGGTGCCACGGGCCCTCGCCGAACACCGGGTGCTGGGAGTACTCCTCGTACACCGCGAGCTCGTTGCCGACCCGGTCGCCGGTGATCAGCTCGCGGCCGCTGTCCAGCTCGATCAGGCTGGTCACCCCGCCGCCGCGGCGCGGTTCCAGGCTGACCCGGTAGTACTCGTTGGCCGCGTCGGAGCCGGTGCCGTGCGTCCAAACCTGGTCGGCGCGGTCGGCCGGTTGCAGCCAGAACGTGCGCCAGCCGAGGGAAGGCACCTCGCCGGCCAGGAACGTGACCGATCGCCCGCCGTGCTCGACCAGCGCGGGCAGCGCGGCGCCGGAGTCGTCGAGCACGGTCACGCCGTCGCCGAGGGATTCGTCGAGCCGGACGGTCACCACGTCGGTGCGTTCGTGGGTCAACGGGTTCCAGACCACGACCGGGGTTCCGTCCCCGTCACTGTCCACAAGGGAGGAAAGAGTGCCGAGCGCGGCGGCGCGGACCCCGGTGCCGAGCTCGTGCGCGTCCCGCCAGCCGGTGAGCAGGTCCAGGTACACCTGGTCGGACTCGGAGCCGGTGATCCCGTCGTGGTGGGCGCCGTAGGCGAGCTGCACCCAGGCCTTGGCCAGCGCCGCGTCCGGATACCGCGCCCCGGCAAGGAGGTTGGCGAACACCGCGAAGGACTCGGCTTCCAGCACCGCGAACTCGGCCGCACGCTGGGCCTGCTTGGTGTCGATGTAGGAGACATCCTTGCCGGTGTAGATCGGGTTCATGTCCCGGGTCTGCGGCGTGGGTTTTTCGCCCCGCTCGGCCAGTTCAGTGCGCACCGCGGCGAAGAAGTCGCGCGGGAGCGAGCAGACGAACCGCGGCCAGACGTAGCGGGTGTTCCAGTCCCGGTGGATCGCGGTGACCCACTTGTTCGGCGGGGTGTAGTCCGTGCCGACCGGCAGCAACACCTGCTTCGTGCTGGCCACCTGTTTGAGGCCGAGGAACAGCTTGTAGGTGGCCTCCTCGGCGGCCTCGAGGGTCGGCGCCGAGTCCATCACCCAGCCGGCGCCGTAGTGGTCGGCCATGTAGGCGGTGAGCAGACCCCTGCCGGACGGGGAGATCCACTCGAACTCGCTGCTGAACTGCATGCGGCGCGGATCACCCTTGCCGCTCGCGGTCCGCTCCATGGGTCCCCACTGGTGGAACGGCCCGCGCGCCCAGGAACTGGAGGTCAGGCCGGCGTCGGCGCAGAACCCGGGGAACGCCGGGTCATGCCCGAACACGTCGAGCTGCCAGGCGGTCCGCGGGTCGGCGCCCAGCACGTGCTTCTGGAAACCCATGCCGTGCACCAGGTTTCGCACGGTGGTCTCGGGGTCGGTGAGGTTGGTGTTCGGCTCGTTGTACGCGCCGCCCATGATCTCCAGCCGGCCCTCGGCGAGCAGCCGGCGGAGCACCGCGCGATCTTCCGGGTGGCTGTCCCAGTAGGGCTTGAGATAGTCGACCTCGGCCAGCACGAACCGGTACTCCGGTTCGGCCAGGGCCAGCGCGAGGTGGGCGCGCACCAGGTCGAAGCCGGCGAGCTGGCGGGCACCGCGCGGGGAGTTCGGGAAGTCCAGCTTGTCCCAGGCGACGGTGTAGGCGGCCTGGGTGTTCCACCACACCGGGTCGTAGTGGAAGTGGCTGACCATGTGCATGGTCCAGCCGGGCTCGGCGACCACGACGTCCAGGTCGGCCTCGATTCGGTCGGCGCCGGACTGCACGACGGCCCGCACCGGCAGCGTGGACCCGGGTGGCGCGCCCTGGGTGTCCACCGGGATCTCCACCCCGAACTGGCCGGAGGCGGCGACGTCGACGGGTTCCGGCGTGGTCAGGCCGCGCCCCTCGACGAACACCCGGGCCGCGCCGTCCCGCGTGGTCGTGCTGACCCGGACGACTTGAAGGGGTCGGGATTCGGTGCCTACGAAGAGCTCGGTGGACTCGGCGGATACGGCTGCGACCGGCATGGCGTCGACTCTGGCCGGTCCGCCCACCCCCAGACAAGTGGAAACCCCGTACTGCTGCCAGGTCGGGGGTCCGCCAGCACTACGGGGTCAACCGGAACATCGCACCGCCCCGCGGGGTTGTTACAGCCGTGGGAAATGTGCTCTAGGTCACACTGTCAGCGGATCTGCCGTGCGGGGTTCTGCGAGATGACGATCAGCTCGTCGCGCAGGGCCGGGGTCGCCGCACCGGCGATGGCGCGATTGATCGCGCGGCGGTTGCGGGCCTCCACCCGACGGGCACGGAGCTTGGCGGCAAGGTTCATGGGTTCCATCCTTTCGTGAGCCGCTGTGGTGTTAACACCATGTTGCCCTGTCGTATGCCTTGATCGCACCCGATTATCCGGTGAGATGCCGCACAAGCCAACGAATCGCCGCGCATCGGTGAGTATTCCTCTTTCTAACTTGAACGGTAGAGAGCTCGATATAGCGCTACTCGTCCATCGTGAGGAGGTAGCGGCCGAAGTGCGGGACGGTGAAGGCGATCCGGCCGCGCTCGGCCGAGAAGATCAGCCCCTTCTTGATCAGGCTGTCCCGCGCCGGGGACAGTGAGGACGGCTTGCGGCCCAGGTAGACGGCGATGTCCGAGGTGCCGGCGCTCTCGTCCTTGCCCTCGGTCATCTCGGCCATGGCGCGCAGGTACTCGCGCTCGGACGGGGTGGCGCGCTCGTACCGGGAGCCGAAGAAGCCGACCGCGAGCTCCGCCTCGGCCTCGGGCGCGGCCACCGCAACGTCCTCCTTGGTGATCGGGTCGGCCGGTGCGGAGTCCCAGGCCGCCTTGCCGTAGGCCTGGATGAAGTACGGGTAGCCGCTGGACGCGTCGAACAGGGCGTCCAGCGCCTCCGGGGTGATGCCGGCCTGCTCGCGGGAGATCGGCGCGAGCACGGCCTGGTCGGCGTCCGCCCGGTCCAGCCGGTCGATCCGGACGTAGCGGAAGAGCCGCTCCGAGTACGACTTGCTCGCCGACAGCACCGCCGGCAGATGCGGCAGGCCGGCACCCACGACGACCAGCGGCGCCCCCGACTGCGACAACTCGTGGCAGGCGGCGCACAGTGCCGAGATGTCGTCCGGCATGACGTCCTGCATCTCGTCGATCAGCACCGCCACCCCGGTGCCGATGTCCTGGGCCAGCGCGGCCACGTCGGTGAGCAGCTCGACGAGGTCGATCTCGATGTCCCCGGAGTCCGCCCGCCCCTGCGCCGGCGGCACGTCGATCCCCGGCTGCCAGCGCTCCCGCAGCTTCGCCCCCGGCGGCGTCGCCCGCAGCGCGAACGCCTTGAGGATCGCGAGCACGTCGTCCACCCGCTCCGGATCCCGGTGCTGCACGGCCAGATCACGGATCGCCCGGTGCAGCGCCGCGGACAGCGGCCGCCGCAGGTCGGCGTCCGGCCGCGCCTCGATCTTCCCGGCGCCCCACCCGCGCCGCACCGCCATCGACCTCAGCTCGCCCAGCAGCACGGTCTTCCCCACCCCGCGCAGCCCCGTCAGCACCAGGCTCCGCTCCGGCCTCCCCCGCGCCACCCGCTCCAGCACCACGTCAAACGCGTCCAGCTCCTTGCCTCGCCCCGCCAACTCAGGCGGCCGCTGCCCCGCGCCAGGCGCGAACGGGTTCCTCACCGGGTCCACCATCGGACCGTATCCAGCTTTCTAGCCCGAACCCGATATTGACCCAGAAACCCCTACGGCGTGTCGCCCCCCACGCCGGGCATGTTGGCTTCTGGCGTCGCTGTGTTGGCTTGTGGCGCTGGTGCGTTGGCCGCTGGCGCTTGTTGCCATTGTGATCGGCCAACGCACCGACGTGAGGCGCCGGCTATTTCTCCAGGATGGCGGTGACGCCCTGGCCGCCGGCGGCGCAGATGGAGATGAGGGCGCGGCCGGTGCCTTTGTCGTGGAGGAGCTTGGCGGCGGTGGCGACGATGCGGGCGCCGGTGGCGGCGAAGGGGTGGCCGGTGGCCAGGGAGGAGCCGTTGACGTTGAGCTTGGTTCGGTCGATGGGGCCGGGGGGTTCGGCGAGGTTGAGGCGGGATTTGGCGAAGTTGATGTCTTCCCAGGCGGCGAGGGTGGCGAGGACCTGGGCGGCGAAGGCTTCGTGGATTTCGTAGAAGTCGAAGTCCTGCAACGCGAGTCCGGCGCGGGCGAGGAGGCGGGGGACGGCGTAGGTGGGGGCCATGAGGAGGCCTTCGGCGCCGTGGACGTAGTCGACGGCGGCGGTTTCGGAGAACGTCAGGTAGGCGAGGACGGGGAGGCGGTGGGCTTTGGCCCAGGCGTCGCTGGCCAGCAGAACTACCGAGGCGCCGTCGGTGAGCGGGGTTGAGTTGCCGGCGGTCATGGTGCCAGTGGGGCCGCCGAAGGTGGGGTTGAGTGTGGACAACTTCTCTGCGGTGGAGTCGGGGCGGAGGTTCTGGTCGCGGGTGAGGCCGAGGAACGGGGTGACGAGGTCGTCGAAGAAGCCGCGGGCGTAGGCGGCGGCGAGTTTCTGGTGCGACGCGGCGGCGAGCTCGTCCTGGGATTCGCGGGTGATGTTCCATTCGCGGGCGGTGATGGCGGCGTGCTCGCCCATGGACAGGCCGGTGCGGGGTTCGGCGTTGCGGGGGATGTCGGGGACGATGTGGGAGGGGCGCAGGCGCGTCAGCAGCCGGAGGCGGGCGGGGACGGTGCGCGCGCTGTTGAGGGCGATCAGGATGCGGCGGAGGTCTTCGTTGACGCCGAGGGGGGCGTCGCTCGTGGTGTCCACGCCGCCGGCGATGGCGGAGTCGAGCTGGCCGAGGGCGATCTTGTTGGCCACCTGGATGATCGCCTGGAGGCCGGTGCCGCAGGCCTGCTGGACGTCGTAGGCGGGGGTCTCCGGGGACAGTTTGCTGCCCAGTACGGACTCGCGGGTGAGGTTGAAGTCCTTGCT
>NZ_DASYTH010000348.1:0-1782 GCF_036002505.1 Actinophytocola sp.
CAGGATGTTGGGACAACCCCGGTTGCACGCCAGGCAGAGCCGGGCAGACCGGCCAGGGCACCGCCCCGACCAGCAGCACACCCCGACCCCACCACTCGACCCGCGTCCCGCCGGTCGAGCCACGACCCCACGCCCGCCCACCGTCAGGCTCGCCCTTGACTTCTCCCACACAGGATGCTCCCACCGCACTCACACGCTGCCGCCGATGATCACCGAGCGCCAGGCGTGGCCGTCAGTGACCACCCCTGCCTCGATGGCGGCTCCTCCTCCTCCTCCACCACCACCACTCCAGGAGCCGCCACGTCCATCGCGAGGGAACCGCGGCCTCTTGCAATCTCCACACGCGGCGGCGACCATCCAGGGGATTGCGCCCCGTTGGGCGCCGAGCCCGAGGGGGCCTGGATGCGACGCCGCGTTGCTGTTGTCGTGATCCTCAGCCTGGCCACCGTCCTTGCCGTGGCCGCACCGGCCAGCGCGATCAGCGCCTTTGGTCCACCCGCCACGGTCATAGCGTCGCCGTGCTCATTCATCTTCGCCGACGGTGACGCCGCGCTCGGGCCTGATGGGCTGACCCGCGGCTTCGCCACCTACAACGGGCCGGGCTGCCCCTTCCAGATCTGGTACTTCCAGGGCTCCGGGTCGTCGTGGACTCGGCAGCTCAGCCCGTATCGGGGTGTCGTCCTCGGGGTCGCCGTGGACGGTGCCGACACCTACCTGCTGTACGCGGCCAGCGACGGCGTGCGGATCACCAAGCGGACCCGTGCCGGCTTCACGCCGGGGCGCCGCCTGTCCCCGGTTGGCCTGGGTGGCGCGACCGTGCCGACCGGTGACGTGATCGCGATCGGCGGCACGTGGTGGGCCGTCTGGGACGAGCCGGTCGGTCCCGGGGGGGAGTTCGCCCAGCATGAGCTGTTCCAGGCCAAGACGTATGGGACCGACCGCAGCCGGCAACGGATCACGTTCGATCCACGCTGGGACACCGCAGCGACCCTCGCCCGGCGGTCGGGTGGCGGCGCCGTGCTGGCGTGGGAGCGAAACGACGGCGCGCGTGGGGAGGTGTCCGACCTCCGCATCGCCACCAGTGTCAACGGCGCCTGGTCCTCGCGGGCGTTCGCCACGCTGGGGAATCTGAACACGCAACCCGATCTGTTCACGACCGGGACGACCACGTTCATCGCCTGGATCCGTGACGGCCGGGCCGTCGAGGCGGACAACGGCAGCGGGGTGTTCAAAAGCCATACCTTCGCCACCGCGGCTTCGTTCCGCCCGCGGGTGGCGAGTTCGTTCGGCAAGGTGTTCGTGATCTGGACCACCCCCGGCGGGCGGACGTTCGCCGCGGAACGGTCCGGTAGCGTCTGGACGGGGACCTACCTCTCCGATCCGGGGCGCACCGGGCTGGCGGTGACCGCACGCCGCGGCAAGGCGACCGTGCTGATGCTCAGCCGGCTTCGGTTGTTTGCCCGTACGCAGGTCTGAGCCGGGTGCGCCGCTCCGGATCCTCGCCGGGGCGGTGTCCCCGCATCGCAACGATGGGCCGGCGATCCCCAAGCCGACGCGCGCCTGTTCTCCTGACGACTACCAAGCCATACCTACAGCTCAACCAAGGACGCGACGGACTTCGGCAGGTTGTTCATCGAGGCCCAGGGTGGCGGGGTGATCGTCACCGAGCATCCGTCAACGGGCGGCTAGCAGTGCTCCGTTAGGTCTTGCGGGAGTGCCACGCCCGGGTGTACCTCTCAAGCAAGAGCACCGAGCCGAAAGGAGCACGCCACCACTTACTGG
>NZ_DASYTH010000349.1:0-20554 GCF_036002505.1 Actinophytocola sp.
CGTGCTGCTGTGGCGAGCCTTCGTGGCGCGCCCGGAAAGCGTGGCACCACGTCGCTCCAGGACGGTGGCGCCGGACGACGACCCCGAGTTCCTCCGCCGCCTCAACGAGCACCGCCGTCCCGACGACGACGGCAAGCCGCCCGCCTGATGGCTCGGTCGTGCTCGCGACTGTGTCTGATGGCTCGGTCGTGCTCGCGACTGTGTCTGATGGCTCGGTCGTGCTCGCGGCCTTGATCCGGTGTCTTCCCTCGTCGCGTCGGTCGCTGCGCGACCTTTGGCTCCTCGGTCCAGACACCGGCGGCCGCTCCGCGCGCCCGAGCGGGCTGCTCGGACGCTGCGCCTGGCTGGGCGCGTTTGGCCGTGGTAGGCCTTCTCGCTAGGTACTTGCCGGGAAGGCGTCGGCGACGGTGGCCGCCATCTCCAGGAGGGCGAAGCGGGTTTCGGAGCTGAGGCGTTCCAGTTCGATCTCCGCGCCCTCTTCCAGGTGCGGGTCGAAGGGGATCCGGCAGACTGCGCGGCAGCGGGAGCCGAAGTGCGCCGCGAGCCTGTCCAGGTCCACCGAGCCGGACTTGGGCCGCACTGAGTTGATCACCGCGACGGAGCGCGCCACCAGGTTGCGGTAGCCGTGCGCCTCGAGCCAGTCCATCGTGGCCGAGGCGCTGCGGGCGCCGTCCACCGAGCCGGAGGACACCACCACGAGCGAGTCGGCGACGTCCAGCACGCCCTTCATGGCCGAGTGCATCAGGCCGGTGCCGCAGTCGGTGAGCACGATGTTGTAGAAGTGCTCGAGCAGCGTGATGGTGCGCCGGTAGTCCTCCTCGCTGAACGCCTCGGAGACCGCCGGATCCTGGTCGCTGGCAAGGACTTCCAGCCGGGACGGGCCCTGCGAGGTGTACGCCCGGATGTCGCTGTAGCGCCGGATCCGGTCGGCGTCGCGGAGCAGGTGGCGGACCGTGGCGGTGGTCTCCAGCGGGATCTTCTGGCTCAGCGTGCCGCGGTCGGGGTTGGCGTCCACCGCGATCACCCGGTCGCCGCGGAGCGAGGAGAACGTGGAGCCGAGGGTGGTGGTCGTGGTGGTCTTGCCGACGCCGCCCTTGAGGCTCAGCATCGCGATCTTGTAGCAGCCCCGCAGCGGCTGGTTGATCCGCGCGATCAGCTCGCGCCGGTTCAGGTCCTCCGGGCTTTCCCCGACGTTGATCAGGTGCCCGCTGGCCACGTACACCGCCTTGCGCCAACCCGACTGCGGCTTGCGCTTGACCTGCTTGATCAACCGGGCGGAGGACAGCTCGTCGGCATGCACCGCGGCCCGCCCGCGCGGGTCGGCCGGCGGCCGGGGCGCGCCCGGAGGCTGCTGGTAGGGCGGGTAGCCGGGCGGCGGGTAGGCCGGCCGCTGCTGGCCGTACTGCGCGGGGTAGCTCGCCTGGTCGACATAGTGCGGACCGGACGGCCCTCCGGCGACCGGGTACGGCCCCGAATGCGGACCGGACTGGTCGGCGGGGAGGTACGGGGGGCCGGATCGGCCGCCGCTCACAAGGTGCGGGCCGGACTGGTCGGCGGGGACGTACTGCGGGCCGGACGGGCCGCCGCCCACCCCGTACGGGCCGGACTGCTCCGCGGCCGGAGCGACCTGATGTGGCCCGGACTGCTGGGCCGGGTGCGGCGTCGAATCGGTCTGGCTCTCCTCGTCCAGGTGCGACGACCCGGGCATCGGCCCGAAGTCGTGCGTCTGCGAGTCGGGCTCGTCCGTCTGGACGTGCGGCGGCGGGCCGCTCGCACTCGACTCGTCTTGGCGCCCACTCACCGCTGGGGTCCTCCCTGAACTACCGATCCCGCACTCCCGCTACGACGGTAGTCGTTGCCGCACGTGGCGCGCGACACGGGGCGCTCAGCCGACTCCGGCGTAGGAGTGCAGCCCGGCCACCACGAGGTTGATGAAGAACAGGTTGAACACCATCACCGCGAACCCGGCCGCGTTGATCACCGCGGCGCGGGTGCCGCGCCAGCCGGCCGTCGCCCGGGAGTGCAGGTAGGCGGCGTAGATGACCCAGGCGACGAACGCCGTGGTCTCCTTCGGGTCCCAGCCCCAGAACCGGCCCCAGGCGGCCTCCGCCCAGATCGCCCCGAAGATGATCGCCATGGTGTACGCCGGGAACGCGATGATCGTGACCCGGTAGGCCAGGCGGTCGAGCGTCTCCGCGGCGGGCAGCCGGCTCGCGATCGCGGCGAGCTTCTCCGGGTCGGCCTCGTTCCGGGTCTTGATCAGGTACAGCACGCTGGCCACGCCCGGCACCAGCAGCGCACCGCTCGACGTGGCGACCGTGAACACGTGGATGACCAGCCAGTAGGACTGCAGCGCGGGCTGGACCGGGGCGGCGGTGGTGTAGAGCGCGGTGCCGCCGAGGAACATCAGCAGCACGACCGGGAGCAGCACGAACCCGCCGAGGTGGCGGACCGGGGCGCGGCGCTGCAGCAGCACCAGCCAGGTGGTCACCGCGGCGAGGCAGAGCACCGAGCCGAACTCGTACATGTTGCCCCACGGCACGCGGCCGGCGGCCACACCGCGCAGCGCCAGCGAGATGAGGTGCAGCAGCGCGCCGAGCACGGTGACGGACACGGCCATCCGCCCGAAGCGCTCGCCTCTCGGCGGGGAAGCGACGTCACGTTCTTGCTCAAGAGGGAAAGCAACGTCACGTTGCTTTCCTTCGGCCTCCGGGGCGCCGGCGCTGACCAGCACCTTGGCTTCGTCGCGGGGGGCGCGGCTCAGCGCCTGCTCCACGAAGTAGAGCGTCATCGCCACGACGTAGACCGCCACGGCGGCGAAATAGGTCCAGTCGCTGTACCTGGACAGGGCGTCATCGGTCGGCATCAGGTCTCCCTCCGCGCACGAGCTCGGCGGCCAACCTGTCGAACTGCTCGCCGTATCCCGCCCGGTCCGTGCGCGCAAGGCCGCCGACCTCGACAACCGTACCGGTGTCCGCCGGGGTGGCCCGCACCCACACCCGCCTGCGCTTGATCACCAGCGAGGTGCCCAGCCCGGCGATGAGCAGCAGCGAGAACACCAGCACCCAGCCCTGCGTCGGATCGTGCGACACCTGCAGGTCCACCCACTGCTCGACCTTGTCGAACCGCACCGAGGTGCCGTCGTCGAGCTTGACCTCCTGGCCCGGCTTGAGGTTCGCCCGGGCCACCCGCTTGAGCCGGCCGTCGTTCACCAGCGACTGGTCGACGCTGAAGATCGACTGCCCGCGCCCGGCGTCCAGGCCGAGGTCGCCGCGCAGCACGTCCACCGCCACGGCCGGGTTCAGCAGGTCCGGAAAACCGGAGTCCATCAGCGAGCCCTGGAACACCGCGGTCGGCGCCAGCAGCCCGGTGATCGCGAGCTGGCGCTGGCGGCGCAGCGCCGGGTCGGTGACCCCGGGCTGGTCGAGCTTCGTGGCACCCTCGGAGAGGAGGGTCTGCGGGTTCACCGGCCGCCACTGGATGGTGCTGGTCCGCTTCTGCCCGTCCGGGAACGTCACCGTGAACGTCGGCGCGTACCCGTGGCCCAGCAGGTAGATCCGGTCGCCCGCGGTGCGCAGCGGCTCGTTGACCTCGAGCCGGTAGGGCCGCCAGGTGCCGCTGTCCAGGTCCGCGCCGGACTGGTACTCCACACCGGCGCGGAAGCTCTCCGCCTGCCCGGTCCGCAGATACGTGGCCGCGAAGTCGTTCACCTTGACACAGAACGGGTTCAGGTCGGTGCCGTCCACCCGCAGTCCCGGCCGGAACGTGTCGTACCCGAGCGTGCCGGAGTTGCAGAACTGGCTGCCGTCGGCCAGCACGATGACCTGGCCCTCGTAGCTGAACATCTTGCCGAGGGCGAGCGCAACCACCAGGCCCAGCATGGCGAAGTGGAACACCAGGTTGCCGGTTTCCCTGAGATAGCCCCGTTCCGCGCTGATGCTGCGCGTGCCCCCGCCCTCCTCGCGCTCCACCAGCCGCCAGCCGCGCAGCCGCTGACGGGCGCGGGCCATGACGTCCGGCACGCTTTCGTCCACAGTGGACTCGACGTGGTGCGGCAGCCGGCTGAGGTTCCGCGGGGTGAGCACCGGCTTGGCGCGCAACGACTTCGCGTACTCCAGCGTGCGCGGTACCAGGCAGCCGACCAGGGACAGGAACAGCAGCAGGTAGATCGCCGAGAACCAGACGCTGGCGTAGACGTCGTAGAACTGCAGCCGGTCCAGCAGCCGCCCCCACCAGCCGTGCGCCGCGATGTACTCGGCGACCTTCGGCGAGTTCAGCGACCGCTGCGGCAGCAGCGCGCCCGGCATGGCCGCCAGCGCCAGCAGGAACAGCAGCACCAGCGCGGTGCGCATCGAGGTGAGCCCGCGCCAGGTGTTGCGCAGGAACGCCAGCACCGCGTTGCCACCGGGAGGCGTCGCCTCGGGCGGTGCGGCGGTCTCGACGCTGTCCACGCTCATCTACAGCGGCAGCTTCGTGTCCGTGACGACCGCGTCCCGCAGCCACGCCGTCAGCTCGCCCCACAACCCGGTCACCAGCAGCACCCCCACCACGAACAGCAACCCCCCACCGGCAAGTTGAATCCGCCTCCCGTTGCGCCGCAACCACCCCGACGCCCGCACCGCCCACCGCGCACCGAGCGCGATCAGCAGGAACGGCACCCCCAACCCCACGCAGTACACCACCACCAGCAGGAATCCCCGCGCCGCCGTCCCACCCGTGCCGCTGGCGATGGCCAGCACCCCGGACAGCGTCGGCCCGATACACGGCGTCCAGCCCAGCGCGAAGATCGCCCCCAACACGGGCGCTCCCGCCAGCCCCCCATGCGGCACCTTGTGCAGCCGCAAGTCCTTCTGCAGCCCCGGAATCAAGCCGACGAACACCAGCGCCATGACGATCGTCAGCACCCCGCCGACCCGCTGCAGCAGATCCTCGTTCACCTTCACCGCGTCCGCCAGCCACACCAGGCTGCCCACCGCGATCGCGAACACCACGGTGAACCCCAGCACGAACAGCCCCACCGCCCCCACGACGCGGTACCGCCCACGCTTGGCTGGCTCATGCCCACCCACCGCCGGCGCGTCCGCCCCCACCAGCGCCGCCAGGTAGGCCAGATATCCGGGTACCAACGGCACCACGCACGGCGAGGCGAACGAGAGTATGCCTGCCAGCAGGGCCACACCCGCGGCCAGCAACAGCGGCCCGGACGCGGCTAGCTCGGTGGCGTTCACGCCGACCAGGGTAGACAGGCCCTGAACTCCCCGTTCATCGCGCCCGGCGCCGCCTGTCGAACTGCAACCTCCCCAGGTGTCGTAGGTGTGTTACGACGTGGAAGGGGAGTCCGCGTGGCATCTGACATCGCGACATTGAGCCCGCGAGAGCACGAGGTGCTCCTGCTCGTCGCGGAGGACAAAACGGACCGGGAGATCGCCCGCGCACTGGGGATCCGGGAACGTACGGTTCGCGCCCACGTGAGCAACATCATTCTCAAACTCGGCGTCGCTTCCCGCGTCGGCGCCGCCGTCGCCATCACCAAGTGGATCATTCGTACCGAACCCCGGGCGCTGGCGTAACTGGCGGAATCGCCAATGCCCGGCCCATGGCGATCCTGCCACGCTGGCCGCGGCGACCACGAGTTCCGACACATTCATGGGGAGGAATCATGCGAAGAACCTCGTTCGCGCTGATCACGACAGCGCCGGTGCTGGCGGCACTGGTGCTTGCGCCGGTAACGGCGTCGGGCACGGTGGGCGGGGGTGTCGAGACGCAGCGCACCGTCACCCTTGCGCTCGCGACCCGACCAAAAGTGCAGCGGCCGACATTGGAACGGCTTGAACAGGACGCGGTGGCGAAGGGCAGCACCCTCCTGGACGCGGTGAAAAGCTATGCGACGCAGAAGGCGGCTTCGGATCCTCGGGTACACGCAAACCGTCCCGACGGCGATATCGTCGACGGCTTCGCGATCGATCCGGATGTCATGATCGATGACCTCCCCTATGCCGAGGTGGTCGATCTCGCCCAGATTGCGAAGTCGGCCGGAATCACGCACGAGGAGGCCATCCGACGGTACGGCTTCCAGGGGGCGGTCAGCAGGGTGGTCGGCCGGATCGCGGCCGCTTTCCCGGCCGAGATCGCGGGTTCCGCGATAATCAACAATGGGGCCGGCGTGCGTATCGGCTTCAAGAGCGCGGTGCCATCGGGGGCGGTTGAACTCGCAGGGAGCCTTCCGGTGGAAGTGGTCCTGGTCGGCGGGAAGGGGTTCTCCGAGCGGGAGCTGAAGAGCGTTCTGGAATCCACGACCGGTCTGCTCGGCGCCCGGCCGGACACGGCCGGTGTCAGGGGCTGGTATGACACTGATACGGGTCGGATCACCGTCCAGGTCAAGCCGCGAAACCAGCCCACCGACGCTGCGGGGTTCCGCACCGCGGTCCAGCCGCCGCGACCCGGAAACCCGAGGATCGCGATCGATGCCGTGGCGGTCAGCGACTTCGGCACCAGGCCAGTCGACGGTTACCTGCGCGGTGGCGGCTTGCTCAACAAGCCGGACGGGGAAGCGTTGTGCACCAATGCATTCAACGTCACCCACACCTCCGGCGACAAGGGGACCGTCACCGCCCGGCACTGTGCCGACGACCCGTACTTGATTTACTGGAACCACGACACCCAGGGCGGGCATACCACCATCTCGCGAATGTTCCGTGCCGCCAACTATGACATCGCCCGGTTCACGACAGGTGGACTGACGGCAACCCGCACCTTCTATTACGGCTGGGAAACCCCGCGTTATGCCGACGGCGTGGAGACGAGCCCGTCGCGCGACGAGTGGGTGTGCGCTTTCGGTCGCACGACCGGAGCGGCGGGCTGTGGTCAGGTGACCAAGGTGAACATCTCGACGACCGACGATCAGGGCCGTCCCGTGCGAGGGCTCATCGAGGAGGTGGGCGCGGGGCTGCGGGGCGGGGACAGCGGCGGGGTCTTCCACTACGGCGCCATTCTCTGGGGCGTCACGAGCTACACCCTGGAGGTCGGCGACGAGCCGATCGGTGGCGGTTTCACCCGTGCGGATGCCATCAACAACGGGCAGCTCGGAACCGGGTGGACCGTGTACACCCGCTGACCGGTGCGCCCTAACTCTCGTCCGCCAGCCGCTGAACCACCGGCATCAGGTCGGTCGCCAGGAGATCACGCAGGAACACGGCGGCCACCCGGTGCTGGTGGTCCAGCACGATCGTGGAGGGCACCACGGAGCGGGGATAACCCTTGAGGGCCAGGAGGGAGCGGCCCGGGGGGTCGTAGAGGGACGGGTAGGTGAGGTGGCGGTCGCGGACGAAGTCCTCGGCGGCGCTGCGCTGGTAGTCACGGACGTCGATACCCAGTACCTGGGTGCCGGCGTCCGTGAGCTTCTGCAGTTCGGGGGCTTCGACGCGGCAGGGGCCGCACCAGGAGCCCCAGATGTTGAGCACCACGACCTTGCCGGCGAAGTCGGAGAGTTTGAGTTGCTTGCCCTGCTCCATCAGGCTTTCGCCGGAGAGGTCGCCGATGCCCTTGCGGTCGGCGCCGTCGTAGGTGATGTCGGTCTTGCCGCCGGGGGAGACGAACACGAAGTCGCTGCCGGTGGCCACGGCGTCCCGGCCGGTGGAGCAGCTGGCGAGGAAAACCAGGACCAGCAAGGAAATGAACCACCTCATGCGCCGGTCACCTTGGGGCTGCTGGCGCCGGCGGGCTCGGTGTAGCGGATCCCGACGAGTTGCTCGTCGTCGAAGACCAGGCTGGTCAGGGAGGCGAGCGAGCACTGGCGGCGGGTCGGGTTGTGCCACAGCCGGTGGCCTTCGAGGAAGCGGCGGACCGTCCAAATAGGAAGCTGGTGGGACACGCAGAGCGCTTCGTGGCCGTCGGCTTGGGCGCGGGCGCGATGGACGGCGGCCAGCATGCGGTGCGCGATCTCCAGGTACGGCTCGCCCCAGGACGGGCGGAACGGGTTGCGCAGCATCGGCCAGTTCCGCGGCGAGCGCAGCGCACCGTCCCCGATGGCCACCCGCTTACCCTCGAACACGTTGGCCGCCTCGATCAGGCGCGGATCGGTGGCGAGCTCCAGCCGGTGCGAGTCGCTGACCGGCGCCGCGGTTTCCTGCGCGCGCTGCAGCGGCGACGCGGCGACGTGCGTGATGTCGTTGTCCCGCAGGTGTTCGGCGACGGTGAGCGCCTGGCGGTGGCCGAGCTCGGAGAGGCCGAACCCGTTCAGCCGGCCGTACAGCACGCCGTCCGGGTTGTGCACCTCCCCGTGTCGCAACAGATGCACGACCGTGCGGGACGTCACCGGGCCTCCCGGCTGGCCGCGGCCGCCGCGGCCGGGAGCGCGTCCGCGATCACCTCGAACGCCGCGTCGTCCATGGCGGCGTTGACGAACCACGCCTCGAACGCGCTCGGCGGCGGGTACACCCCGCGGTCCAGCAGGGCGTGGAAGAACGCGGGGTACCGCCAGGTCTCGGCGGCCTTCGCGGCGGTGTAGTCGGGCACCGGCCCGGTGGTGAAGAACACGCTGAGCAGGTTTCCGGCGTACTGCACCCGGTGCGGCACCCCGGCCGCGGACAGCGCGCCGGTGAGCAGCGCGCCGAGCCGCTGCGAGTTGGCGTCCAGCGTCCGGTACACCTCGGCGTCCGCGGCCCGCAGCGTGGCGAGCCCGGCGGCCACCGCGACCGGGTTCCCGGACAGCGTCCCCGCCTGGTACACCGGCCCGGACGGGGCCAGCGACGCCATGATCTCGGCCCGGCCGCCGAACGCCGCCGCGGGCAGCCCGCCGGACATGACCTTGCCGAACGTGTACAGGTCGCCGGGCACCGTGTCGAGGGCGAACCAGCCGGCCGCGGAGACCCGGAACCCGGTCATCACCTCGTCCATGATCAGCAGGGCGCCGTGCGCGGTGGTCAGCTCGCGCAACCCCGCGTTGAAGTCCATGGCCGGGGGGATGACCCCCATGTTGCCGGCGGCCGCCTCGGTGATCACGGCCGCGATCTCGCCGCCGTGTGCGGAAAAGGCCTCCCGCACCGCGGAGATGTCGTTGTAGGGCAACACGATCGTGTCGGCCGCGGACGCGCCGGTGACCCCCGGCGTGGTCGGCAGCCCGAGCGTGGCCACCCCGGACCCGGCCTCGGCGAGCAGCGCGTCCACGTGCCCGTGGTAGCACCCGGCGAACTTGATGATCTTGCTGCGCCCGGTGTACCCGCGGGCCAGCCGGATCGCGCTCATCGTCGCCTCGGTGCCGGAGTTGACCAGCCGCACCTGCTCCACCGGCGGCACCCGGCCGATGATCTCCGCGGCCAGCTCCACCTCGCCCGCGGTGGGCGTGCCGAACGAGAGCCCGCCGCCGGCCGCCGTGCGCACCGCGTCCACGACGGCCGGATGCGCGTGCCCGAGGATCATCGGTCCCCACGAGGACACCAGGTCCACGTACCGGTTGCCGTCCGCGTCCCACAGGTACGGCCCCTCGCCGCGGACCATGAACCGCGGCGTGCCGCCCACCGCCTGGAACGCCCGGACCGGCGAGTTCACCCCACCCGGCGTGACCGCCCGCGCGCGCTCGAACAACTCCGCGGACCTCGCCACCTGCTCCACCGCTGTCACGTGCCCCAGTCTTGCAGGTGCAGGGTGGGGTGCGATGAAGGCGGCCTTTCTCACGCCCGCGGTGAGGAAGGCCCCCTTCATCGCACTTTCACATCACCGTGCTGACCCGGCCCAGCCACCGCTCCCGCCACGCCAGCCGCAGCCGGATCGTCCGCAGCGGCACATGGTCACGCACCAGCGTCGCCACCACCTCCCGCTGCGCCCACGCGCACAGCTCGCTGAGCAACGCGGGAATGTGAGTGCGGACGATCCCTTCCGTCAGGGACACCGACACCTTCGCCCGGCCGCGCACCCGGCCGTCGGCCAGCACCCGCACCCGGTAGTAGTCGATCCGCCCGCCGGCGACCCGGTCCGCCGCCTCGCACAGTTGCGCCAGCACGAGCTGCGCGACGTCCGGCGGGCGCTTGGCCGCGTCGTGCTCCAGCGGGATGATCCAGGACAGCCACAGCGGGTGCTCCGCCGACGCCGCGATCCGTGGGGACACCGGCCCGGTGCTGAGCACCTGGTAGTCGGTGGCCGCGGTCTCGCCGATCCGGCTGCGCACCCGCACCCCCTGCCGCCGGGTCAGCCCGCAGTCGCTGGCCACCTGCCCGAGCCCCTCCACGATCGGCAGGCAGGTGCCGGACGTGGGCGTGTCGGTCAGCCGCGCCGGCGCGATCGGGGTCATCACGTTGATGAACGCGATCTCCTGCAGCGTCGCGGCGGACACCGCAAGCACGCCGATGTTGCGCGCCATCAGGTCCGCGGCGATCGCGGCGGACGAGCCGACCCGCGCCGGGCCGACGAACGTCAGCAGCTGCACAGACTCGGGCACGCCGGGCGGCGCCCAGCCGAACAGCTCGGCCTTCGCCGCGGCGTACCGGTCGGCGTCCGGCGCCAGCACCGACCACCACTCGCCGCGCACCCGGCCGAACCGCCGGTCGGCGATCTGCAGGCCGAGCCCGTAACCCTGCGCCAGGTCGGAGATCTTGCCCAGCAGGGCGATGCGCTTCTGCGGGTGGCCTTCGTCCAGCCCGATCAGCACCCGCATCGCCATCCCGTTGGCCACCCGTGGCGCCTCGCCCGAGCCGTCCTCGCGGAACCGCCCCGGCGGGTCCCGGAACGGCGCCACCGGCGACTGCAGGAACAGGATCGGCACCCCGTCGCCGTTCGCCGCGGCCGCGGCCACACCCTGGTAGACCCGGGCGATCATCAACGAGTCCGCGTAGTCCGGTTGCCACGTCTCGTATCCGAGGGTGAGCAGGATCTCGGTGCTGTGCGCCGGGTCGTAGAGAAAGTTCGGATTGATCACCACGCTGCCGCCGTAGAGGTGGCAGGCCAGGTTCCGCTCGTCGACCTGCGGGCCGACCGCGATCCGGCTGATCGACACGCCGCCGACCGGTTTGTGCGGCGTCTCCGGCGCCCAGGTGTGCACCTGGAAGCCCGCCGCGGCCGGGTGGAACGCCAGCGTCTCGGTGGCGACGTGGTCCTGCTCGGTCGGCGGCGCGATGTCCGTCGACGGCAGCGGAGCCACCGAACCGTTGCCAACGCCGAAGTGCGACACGTTGAACAGCACCGCCGGGCTGCCTGCGCTGGCCGCCCGCGCGGCGACGGCCGCGAGCGCGGGGTGCAACCGGCTGGTGCTAGGCATGGTCATCGGGTCCGATCGTGGAGAAGTTCGCCGCGCACCGCTTGCGCCGGCCGGGTTTCCGCTTGATCTCGGAGATCAGCCAGGTGGGGCTCACGTGGCTGCGCGGAACCCGGCCGCGCCGCTTGACCGCCTTGGTCACCCCGTCCACCAGCACCAGCACGGCCAGCACCAGCAACGCCGCCATCGCCACCACGAACGGCACCGCGAGGTGGTCCGAGCGCGCGGAGGCGACCGTGAGCGCGAGCCCGCCGGCCACGAACACCGTGGTGTACGCGACATATCGCGGGAAGATCCTCAACCGGCCCAGCACCGACTTGTTCGACGGTATGTCCAAACGGGACAGCATGAGGCCGGGGACGAGCAGCAGCATGGTCACGATCGCGTCGGCGGAGGAGATCGGCCCGCCGTCCGTGCTGATGCCCACCTTCTCCCCGATCGGGCCGAGTAGCGGAATGTGTTGGAACAGCTGGGGTTGCAGCACCATGCCGAACCCGACCACCAGCAGCAGCACGGCCAGCAGCAGCTTGGACACGTTCGACGCGAGCGACGGCGGGTCGTCCACGAGTGCCATGTAGACGGTTGCGGACACCGGCTCGACCGACTGGTGATCCGTGCCGAACGGCCGGCGCTGCCAGTGCGCGTGCCCGGCGTTCTCCCGCGGGTCGTTGTCCACGTAGATGTCGGAGTACACCTGCGACGCGGTCAGCGCGTCCGCCCACTGGTTGAGGGTTTCCGGCCCCAGCGACCCGTCGGCCAGCTTGCGCAGGTTGTCCGTCTCGTACTGGTGCGAGAGGTGCCCGAGCCCGGTGATGATCCTTCGTTGCGGCACCAGGCTTTCCGCCGGGGTGATGGTGGCCGGTGGCTCGGTTCGGGCCGGGAAGCGCGGGCGGCGGCGGGAGAACGTCGAGTAGCAGTCCTCGATGTAGGCCATGAACGACTCGAGGTCGCGGTAGCGCCGGCGGCCGAACTCGGCCAGCCGGGAGACGATCCCCTGCAGCTCCAACTCCAGCAGCTTCGGTGAGACGCCCTGGAGTTGCTGGTAGCTGTCGGCCACCGCGCGCATGTCGTTGACCAGGGTGCGCAGCGCCGGCGCGTCCACGTCGCTGGTCAGGAAGAACCGGCGGACCTGGATCTCCGGCGGCACCTCCAGCGTGACGTGGTAGGAGTTGACCGCGCGCGGGATCACCGTGGAGTACCGCACGGTGAACTCGTGCTGGAACGTGCCCCACCGGGCGATCGTGGCCCGCCCGCGCAGGTCCCGGTCGCGTGCCGGCAGCACCGGCGCGTCGTAGCGGAGGAACGCCTGGGTCTTGTTCGTCCGCACCTGAGCCACCAGCAGGTACTCCGACGCGGCGATGTCCAATAGGCGCAGGAACGGGCTGTCGTCCGGGAACAGATCCTCGACCGCCCGGGCCGCCTTGTCCCGGATGCTGTCCGAGTCGGTCGCCCGGTGCCGCGCCGAGCGGGCGGACACCGGGCTGGAGTGCCGCCCGCCGGTGTCGATCATGTTCGCGATCGTCGCCTCGATCAGCCAGCGCGACCGGTTCAACCCGTGCCGGATGTCGTGCAGCAGCTCGCCCGGGTCCTCGGTGCGCGGATCCGAGTTGAGGAACATCCGGAACGCCTTGCTCATCCCGTGGATCAGCGCGTGCGCGGTCTCCACCTGGGTCAGCCGCGGTACCACCTCACCGGCGGCGTTGCGCACCACCACCGGCGCGAGGTCGGTCCGGGACTGCCGGGCCACCGGCACCCACACCGCCGCCGGCCGGTACTCGCCGCTCGGGTCCGACCGCAGCGCGTGGATCTGCTCCGGGGTCAGCACGGTCATGTTCACGTCGATGCTCACCGAGCGCGCCATGTGCGTGGAGTCGGCCAGCGTCAACGCCTCGGACATCCGGTCGATGTGCTCCAGCCGCAGCGCCAGGGCCAGCAGGTTCAGCCCCAGCGCCTCCTGCTGGCTGTCGTGCGGCGGCGGCGAGGTGGGGATCGGTGTCTGCCGCAGGGCGACCAGGAAGCTCGCCAGCCGGTCACGGCTGGCGGTCCGGCTCCGGGCCCTGGTCGTGAGCGCAGCGTTCGACACCATGTTGTTTCGGATCTCCTAGGGCCCGGGGTGATACCGCTACCACGGTTAACGGAGATCGTCGGCAAAAGCAATGGATAAAGGCCAGCCGGCCCACGCACGGCGGACCGGCTGACCAACGAGCGAGCGGCTCAGCCGGCAGGCACGAGGATGTCGATACCGGTCCGCGCCGTACTTCCCGTCCGGCCTGGCGCCCCGGTGGCCTGGTCCACGACCGTGCCGGAGATCGAGCCCGCGCCGTCGAGCCGGATCGGCGGGACGGACATGGTCTGGCCGCCCGTGGCGTTGACGGTCCTGGCCAGGAACCGGCTGCCTGTGCCGCCGTGCCGGCCCACCCACTGGTCGCCGTGCACGCCGTCACGCGCGAACACGTACAGCTGATACGGCGCGGTGTGCATGTTGGTGATCGTGACGCGGCCGTCCGGTCCGCTGCAGAACCGGGCGATCGGTGCGCCCGTGGGCTGATCCGCCGCGGTGACGGCGACGGACCCGGTCGGGAGCAGCACCTCGTCGACGACCGTGTCCGTGCCCCAGGCCACGGTGAGGACATCGGCCTCCTCGAACGACTTCTTCTGGTGCGCCCACTGCTGCAGGACGCTGTAGGACTGCACCTTGTACGTGCCCGGAAGGTCCGGGAGCGTGTACGCGCCGGCTCCGTCAATGTTCGCGCTTGCTCGGAATGCCCCAGGGGATGTGGCGCCTGTGTCTCGTCCGTGAGCTTCGCCGCGTTAGCGCAGTTGACCCGCAGTTTCCTCGGATAAACTCCCGGGTAGGAGTTCGTGAACGCGTTCACAAGGAGCCGCATGACCACGTCGATCAGCCGGCGCAGGGCGGGGGAGGACGCCGAGGTCATCGTGGTAGGCGCCGGTCCGGCCGGGGCCACCGCGGCGACCTACCTGGCGCGCGCCGGTCTCGACGTGCTGCTGCTGGAGAAGAGCGCGTTCCCGCGGGAGAAGGTGTGCGGCGACGGGCTGACCCCGCGCGGCGTCAAGCAGCTCATCGACCTGGGCATCGACACTCGCGCGGAGGCCGGCTGGCTGCACAACCGCGGCCTGCGGGTGGTCGGCGGCGGGGTGACCCTGGAGCTGGACTGGCCGGATCTGGCCACGTTCCCGCCCTACGGCGTGGTCCGGCCGCGCCAGGACTTCGACGAGCTGCTGGCCCGCAACGCCCAGCGCGCCGGTGCCCGCCTGCTCGAGCAGACCAACGTCACCGGCGCGGTGACCGACTCGCGGACCGGGCGGGTCGTCGGGGTCTCCGCCCGGGTCGGCCCCGAGCGCGCCCCGGTCACCTACCGTGCGCCGGTGGTCCTCGCCTGCGACGGCGTCTCCGCCCGGCTCGCGCTCTCCGTCGGCATCGACAAGAACGACACCCGCCCCATGGGCGTCGCCGTCCGCCGCTACTACACCAGCCCACGCAGCAAGGACGACTACCTCGAGTCCCACCTCGAGCTCTGGGACCGCAGCAACCCCGCCGAACCCCGCCTCCTCCCCGGCTACGGCTGGATCTTCGGCATGGGCGACGGCACGGTCAACGTCGGCCTCGGCATCCTCTCCACCTCCAAGGCCTTCGGCAAGACCGACTACCGCGCCCTCCTCCGCTCGTGGCTCGACGGCACCCCCGAAGACTGGGCCCTCCGCGAGCCCAACGCGGCCGGCAAAATCGGCGGCGCGGCGTTGCCGATGGGCTTCAACCGCACCCCCCACTACTCACCGGGCCTCCTCCTCGCCGGCGACGCCGGCGGCCTGGTCAACCCGTTCAACGGCGAAGGCATCGGCTACGCCATGGAATCCGCCCGCCTCGCCGCCGAATGCGTCATCCAGGCCCTGGCCCGCCCCGAAGGCCCCACCCGCGAACGCGCCCTCGCCGGCTACCCCCTGGCCCTCAAACAATCCCTCGGCAGCTACTACCGCCTGGGCAACATCTTCAGCCGCCTCATCGGCAACCCCCTGATCATGCGCATCGCCACCAAACACGGCCTCCCCCACACCACCCTCATGAAGCTCGTGCTGAAACTCCTCGCCGGCCTCTACGACCCCCGCGACGGCGACGCCTTCGACAGATTGATTACGGCTGCCACCCGGATCGCGCCGAGCGTCTAGCGGTCACGGCTGCCTGATCACCAGGTTGTCGATATCGACGGTGAGCCCGTCCGGGCCGACCGGGTGAGCGACGAAGGCCAATGTGCCGGCCAGACAAGGCCCCGCCGAGTTGGTGGCACTGACGACCGGCGAGCCGTTGATCTTCAAATCGAGCTTCACGGCGGCGCCGGCCGTCTGGCATGTCAGTGTGCCGCCAGCCAGCCAGCACTTGGACCACAGGGGCCGGATTGCCGAGAGGCTCGGCCGCCTTCATCGTGCTCACCAGATCAACCACGAATGCCTGGACGTCTTCCTTGGGCAGGAACGCCACCCAGGGAAAGGCCGCCGGCACGACCTCGGTCACCAGGGTGACGACCTGCGGCTGCTCCATCAGCGCCACGACAAGCTTCGTCGTTGCCGGCATGGCTTCATCGATCTGTTCGGCCCGGCTGGCCGTCGTCAGGACCAAGTCCTCCTCGCCGCCGCGACGACGGACGCACAGGGATCCGGTCGGCGAGCGCTGCAGCCCGATGGCGGCACATCAGCTCAGGCGCTCCAGCACCATGGCCATGCCCTGGCCGCCGCCGACGCACATGGTCTCCAGGCCGAACTGCTTGTCGTGCCACTGCAGGGAGTTGACCAACGTGGTGGTGATCCTGGCACCCGTCATGCCGAAGGGGTGGCCGACGGCGATGGCGCCGCCGTTGACGTTGAGCTTGTCGAGGGGGATGTCGAGGTCCTTGTAGGAGGGGATGACCTGGGCGGCGAAGGCTTCGTTGATCTCGACGAGGTCGATGTCGTCGATGGTCAGGCCGGCCAAAGCCAGGGCGCGGCGGGAAGCCTCGACCGGGCCGAGGCCCATGATCTCGGGGGAGAGTGCGGAGACGCCGGTGGAGACGATCCGGGCCAGGGGCGTGAGACCCAACTCCGCCGCCTTGGTGTCGCTCATGATCACCACTGCGGCGGCGCCGTCGTTGAGGGGGCAGCAGTTGCCGGCGGTGACGCGGCCGTCGGGGCGGAAGACCGGGGCCAGGGTGGACGTCTTCTCGTAGGTCACGCCGGGGCGGGGGCCGTCGTCGGTGTCCACGATCCGGCCGTCGGGCAGTTCGAGCGGGGTGATCTCGCGGGCCCAGAAGCCGTCCTTGATGGCCTGCTCGGCCAGGTTCTGCGAGCGGACGCCGAAGTGGTCCATCTCCTCCCGGGTCACGCCCTTGGCCAGCGCCAGGTTCTCCGCGGTCTGGCCCATCGCGATATAGACATCGGGCACCCGGTCGTCGTCGCGGGGGTCGTGCCATTCCGGGGCGCCCTGCTCGGCGACCGAGGCGGTGTGCCCGACCGCCTCGTCGAACAGCGGGTTGCGGGTGTCCGGCCAGGAGTCCGAGCTGCCCTTGGCGTACCGGGAGACCGCCTCGACGCCGGCGCTGATGAACACGTCGCCCTCGCCGGCCCTGATCGCATGGAAGGCCATCCGGGTGGTCTGCAGGCTGGACGAGCAGTACCGGGTGATCGTGCAGCCGGGCAGGTGGTCGTAGCCGAGCAGGATCGCGACCACGCGGCCCATGTTGAACCCGGCCTCGCCGCCGGGCAGGCCGCAGCCGAGCATGAGGTCGTTGATGTCCCGCGGGTCCAGCGCCGGCACCTTGGCCAGCGCCGCGCGGACCATCTGCACGACCATGTCGTCCGGCCGCATGTCCACCAGGGAACCCTTGGCCGCACGCCCGATCGGCGAGCGGACGGCGGAGACGATGACGGCCTCGGGCATGGCGCTGCTCCTTTGCGACGACGTCGGTGCCGTCGAGGTTACCCTTCGGTAGCGTTTTCCCGCTGAAGACTCACGCCAGCACCTCGCAAGCTCGGTGCTGGCAACCTTGCCGCCTCGTCCCTCGGCGGCAAGGCAGTGCCCGATGATTTCGCTCCGCAAGCTCCGCTCACGCGGCTACCGGCACCCGCCGCTCGGCGGCGGCGAACAGTCCGGCCGCGCCGCACAACGCGGGCAGCAGCACGCTGGCCGCCACCTCGTAGCCCGCCCCGTTCGGGTGGAACCGGTCCTGGCTGAACAACTCCGCCGGCCGCAGCTGGAAGTCTGGCGACACCAGGTCGAACAGCGACACCGCGGCCGCGCCGAGCCGCTCCAGCACGCGGTGCTGCGCCCGGGACAGCGCCCGGCTGTACCGTCGCGCCAACTCCCGCAACGGCTGCGGAATGTTCCGCGCCACGCCGAGATCCGGACACGTCGCCACCACGACCGTGGTCCCGGCGGCCCGCAACCGCCGCACCTGCTGTCCCAGCGTCGACGCCGACGTGGCGATCCGCGCCCGCGCGGTCACGTCGTTCCCACCGATGATCACCAGCGCCAGGTCCGGCGGTGCGATCAGCGCCCGGTCCACCTGCGCCGGCAGGTCGAACGTCTTCGCTCCGGGGATCGCATGCGTGGTCAGCCGCACCGGCGTGCCGATCTCCTCGGCCAGGCCCTTGGCCAGCACCACGCCGGGCAGCCGCTCGGGCGTCTCCGCGCCGAGCCCGGCCGCCAGCGAGTCGCCCAGCACGATGAAGGTGAGCGGCTCCAGGTCCGACTCGGAGAACGGGCCGCTGCCGTTGGGCCGGTAAACACCGTCGGCGTTGAGCGGAAGGTCCGACAGCAACTGGCCGGCCAGCAACCGCGCCCGGCGGACCTGGTCGTTCAGTAGGCCGAACGCGGCCCCGGACAATCCGCCGACCGAGCCGGCCGTGTAAACCAGGGTCCGGACAAGACGTGCTCCCGTCATCGCCGTCCTCCCTTCCTGAGCTTGTGAGTTGCATCGCCGAACTGGGTATGTTTGTAAAGGTGACGGAAGTCTCTGGTGGATAACTGACGACTGGCTCGAATACCGCTCGAGTTTGTTAGGACATATCGCCTTTGTGTGGTATTACGCCTGGTCGGGCCGGGGTGGAGGGGCGCGCCACGGCGGCTAGAGTGGCGCCGGGCACGGCTGCGAGTTGCCCTCATGTCTGCCCGAAGGAGAACCCGTGGAGTACGTCGAGCACGTGATCGACTTGGTCGGCAACACGCCACTGGTGCGCCTGGGCCGGCTGTCGGCGGGGTTGGCCCCGCTGGTGCTGGCCAAAGTCGAGTACTTCAACCCGGGCGGCAGCGTGAAGGATCGCATCGCCCTGCGCATGGTGGAGGCCGCCGAGCGCTCCGGCACGCTCCATCCGGGCGGCACGATCGTGGAGCCGACCTCGGGTAACACTGGGGTGGGCCTGGCGATCGTGGCGCAGCGCAAGGGCTACCACTGCGTGTTCGTCTGCCCGGACAAGGTCAGCGAGGACAAGCGCAACGCGCTGAAGGCCTACGGGGCCGACGTCGTGGTGTGCCCGACCGCGGTCGCCCCGGAGCATCCCGACTCCTATTACAACGTGTCCGACCGGCTGGTCACCGAGATCGAGGGGGCGTGGAAGCCGGATCAGTACTCAAACCCGGAGAACCCGGCCAGCCACTACCACTCGACCGGGCCCGAGCTGTGGCGGCAGACCGACGGGCGGATCACGCACTTCGTCGCCGGGGTCGGCACCGGCGGCACGATCTCCGGCACCGGGCGCTACCTCAAGGAGATCTCCGGCGGCCGGGTCAAGATCATCGGCGCGGACCCGGAGGGCTCGGTGTACTCCGGCGGCACCGGCCGGCCGTATCTGGTGGAGGGCGTCGGCGAGGACTTCTGGCCGCGGACCTACGACCGCGAGGTCGCCGACGAGATCATCCCGGTCTCCGACGCCGACTCGTTCGGCATGACCAGGCGGCTCGCCCGGGAGGAGGGCCTGCTCACCGGCGGCTCGTGCGGGATGGCGGCCGCCGCGGCGCTCCGGCTGGCCGAACGCTGTGGCCCCGATGACGTCATCGTGGTGCTGCTCCCGGACAGCGGCCGCGGCTACCTGTCCAAGGTGTTCAACGACCAGTGGATGGCCTCCTACGGGTTCCTGCCGCCCGAGCACTCCGGCGCGACCGTCGGCGATGTGTTGCGGCGCAAGGACGGCACACTGCCGAAACTGGTCCACGCGCACCCCACGGAGTCGGTCGGCGACGCGGTCGCGGTGCTGCGCGAGTTCGGCGTGAGCCAGATGCCCGTGGTCAGCGCGGAGCCGCCGGTGATGGCCGCCGAGGTGGTCGGCGCGGTCAACGAGCGGGACCTGCTGGACGCCCTGTTCACCGGCAAGGCGTCGCTGTCCGACCGGGTCGACCGGCACATGTCCCCGCCGCTGCCCACGATCGGCGCCGGCGAGCAGGTCACCGTGGCGATGTCGGCGCTCTCCGCCGCGGACGGGGCGATGGTGCTGGTCGACGGCAAGCCGGCCGGCGTCGTCACCCGGCAGGACCTGCTGGGTTTCCTGGCCGGCCGCTGACCGCGTCACTGTGTTGGCGTCCCACGTCGCTGTGTTGGCCTCTGGCGTAGGTGTGTTGGCTGGTGACGACGACGGGGACACGAGCTGACGGCGATCCCGCCGCGCATTGGGCCAACATGGCGACGCCACGAGCCAACATGGCGACGTCAGAGGCCAACACACCGGACGTCATCCTCGGGCCGTCCCGCGAAGGCGTGCACTATCCGCTAGCGTTGGCGCGGACGCAACTTGAAGACAATGCAGGTGAAGGGGTTGGAACCCGATGAGTGCTCCGCAGCCGCCGAACCAGCCACCGTGGCAGGGCGGCCAGCAGCAATGGCAGGGTGAGCCGAACCAGGAGCAACCGGGTCCGCCCAGCGGCCCGCAGCCCCAGCAGGCGCCGCCCGAGCAGAACCCCGCCCTGTCGGCGCCCGGCCCCACCCAGGTGCTCGGCGGCCCCGGTGGCCAGGGTGCGGACGGCATCGAGCGCACCCAGGTCGTGCGTCCGGAACAGCAGCAGGGCGACAAGACCCAGATGGTTCCGCCCGGCGCGCTTCCCCCGCAGCCGCCGCCTTACGCCCCGCCGCCCAGCGCGTCCTCACCACCCGGCGGTTTCCCGCAGCCCGGCGGCTTCGGCCAGGGTCCGCCCCCGGGTTACGGCCAGCAGCCGCCGCCACCACCCGGTTACGGTCCGCCACCCGGCTACGGCCAGCAGCCGCCGCCTGGTTACGGCCCGCCGCCCGGCGGGTTCGCCCAGCAGCCCGGCCTCGGCCACGGCCCGTCGTTCGG
>NZ_DASYTH010000350.1:0-27431 GCF_036002505.1 Actinophytocola sp.
CGCTGCGACGGCATGTCCTCCTCCGTCCTCAACCAGCGCCTCGCCGAGCTGCGCGCCGCCTGGATCATCGAGCAGGACGGAACCGGATACCGCCTCACCGCGGAAGGCGGGAAACTGCTCGCCGCCTACCCGGCTTTTCAAACCTGGGCCGACCGCTGGGCCGAGCGTGAACGGCTGAATGTGCGACAAGACCAGCCGGGCTGAGTATGTTGTGATGCACCACAAATTGCTCCTGACCTGCCGGGGGTTGTGATGTCGAACAGGGTTGTTCGCCGGCTGCTGACCGTGGTGCTGGCGATGGGGTTGGTGGGGGTCGGGCCGGCGGTGGCTGACCCCGAGGGGGCTGGGCGGCCGGCGGTGCGCACCGAGAGTGGACCGGTGCGGGGGACCGTGTCCGGTGGGGTGGACAGCTTTCTCGGGGTGCCGTATGCGCGGCCGCCGGTCGGGGAGTTGCGGTGGCGGGCACCGGAGCCGGCGGCGCGGTGGTCGGGGGTTCGGGACGCCGCGGTGTACGGGAACCGGTGCCCGGCGGCGGCCAGCACGAACGGGCCGCGGTCGGAGACCGAGGACTGCTTGTTCCTGAACGTGCAGCGGCCCGCGAACGTCCATAGTGGACAGAGATTGCCGGTGTACTTCTGGATTCATGGGGGCGGGCTGCAGAACGGCAGCTCGAACCAGCACGACGGCAGCTTGATCGTGCGGCGGACCGGGGTCGTGGTCGTCACGGTCAACTACCGGTTGGGGGTGTTCGGGTTCCTCGCGCATCCGGCGCTGACCGGGGAGGCGGGGCAGTCGGGCAACTATGGGCTGCTGGACCAGCAGGCGGCGCTGCGCTGGGTGCACCGCAACATCGCGGCGTTCGGCGGGGATCCCGGGCAGGTGACGGTCGGCGGGGAGTCGGCCGGCGGCTGGTCGGTGTGTGCGCACCTGTCCGCGCCCGGGTCGCGGGGGTTGCTCGGCGCGGCGGTGATCCAGAGTGGATCATGCCCGAGCCAGAGCCTGGCGCAGGGCGAGGCGACCGGTGGCTCGGTGGCGCAGGCGGTCGGCTGCACCGACGCGGCCACGGCGCTCGCCTGCCTGCGGGCGGTGCCGGCGGGCCGGCTGGTGGACGCCACGCCGGGTGCGCCGATCGTGTTCGTGCGGGGTGTGCCGGCGCTGCCAACCGACCCGGATGCCGCGGTACGGACCGGTGCGTTCGCCCGGGTGCCGGTGCTGATCGGGGCCAACCGGGATGAGGGGCGCACCTTCACCCAGGGCTTCATCGGGCAGGGCCAGGCGCAGTACGAGGGGTTCGTCCGCGCCACGTTCGCCGGGCGCGCGGACGCCGTGCTGGCCCGTTATCCGTGGCCGGCCGGCGCAGACCAGTTCACCGCGGCGTACCTGGCCGGAGCGGTGTTCACCGACTCCGGCCTGGTGGGCAGCATCGGCGGCTGCCCGAACCGCGACCTGACCCGGGTGCTCGCCGGGTACACCCGGACCTACGCCTACGAGTTCGGCCACCGGACCGGTCCGGGCCTGACACCCATCCCGGGCTACGTGTGGGGCGCCGGGCACGCCGCCGAGCTCGCCTACCTCTGGCCGAGCTTCGACAACGGCACCCCGATCGCGCCGACGTTCAACGCCGCCGAGCGCCGCCTGGCCGCCGACATGGTGGACGCCTGGGGCGCCTTCGTCCGCGATGGCCGGCCCGGATCGGCCGGCCCGGCCGGCTGGCCGAGCGTCAACCGCTCCGGTCGGACCATGTCCCTGCGCGCCGGCGGCGGTTCGGTGACGATCACCGACGGGCAACTCGCCGCGGAGCACAACTGTGACCTGTGGGCCTCAGCGGGCTGATTTCAGGCGGCCGACACCGGGACCGGGACAGTGAGGATCTGGCCGGTGCGGGGTTGGTCGGGGCCGGTGACCGTGCCGGCGAACTCGGTGGCGACCAGGTAGAGCGTGTTGCCACCGAGGGCGCAGGCGAAGCAGCCGCGGTCCAGTTTGATCGTGTCGAGGACCTCGCCGCCTTCGCGGACGCGGACGGCCTGCTGGTTGGGCACGTCGCCGTACCAGACCGCGCCTTCCGCGTCGAGGCAGATGCCGTCGGGGTAGCCGCCGGGCAGGTCGGCCCAGATCCGGCGCCCGGACAGGCTGCCGTCGGGGGCGATGTCGAATGCGGTGAGCCGGTTGGCGTAGGACTCGGCGAGGATCAGCGCGCCGCCGTCGGAGGTGACCGCCATGCCGTTGGGGAACGCCACGCCGGTGGCCGCGACCCGGGCGGTGCCGTCCGGGGTGACGACCGCGAGGATGCCCGGGGCGAACTCCCCGCCGGGGAAGTCGAAACCGATGTTGCCGACGTAGGCGTTGCCGCGGCCGTCGACCGCAATGTCGTTCCACTGATGGACATCCAGCCCGCCGAGGTCGGCGTGGGTGACGATCGTGCCGTCCGGTTCGCGGCGCAGCAGCCGTTCCCGCTCGGACGAGACGATCAGCATCCGCCCGTCCGGCAGCCAGTCGAAACACCACGGCGCGGCCTCGGGGCCGACCACGACCTCGGTCACACCGTCCGCGCCGGCGGCGATGATCTCCCGCGTACCCCAGTCGGCGAACCACAGCCGCCCGTCGTGCCACCGCGGTGACTCACCGAACGCGATGCCGCTGACCAGCGTGTTCAGCTCGAACATCGTTGACTCCTGAACGTCGGGCACCCCGGTCGGGTGCCGCTCGCCGGGGACGTCGAGGCCGAGGTGTGGTTCTCGACATGCTCACCCCGGCTTTCTGCGGAGGGCGGCCGGGCCGCCTACGGTGGGACCGGTAGGCCGTCGAAGGAAGGAGCCAGGATGCTGGCCGTGACAGAAGCGGCAGCCGGCGCGATCAGCGCCCTCATCGCCCAGGAGGGGGTCGAGGAGCAGGGCGGGCTGCGGTTCGCCGTGCGGACCATGGACGACTCCCAGGCCGCGCTCGCACTGTCGGTCGCCCCGGGGCCGGCCGACGGTGACCAGGTCGTCACCGCCGAGGCCGGCGCCCAGGTGTTCCTCGAGCCGCAGGCCGCCGACTACCTGTCGGACAAGGTGCTCGACGTCCAGCAGGACGGCGACGGCCAGGTCAGTTTCGCCGTGCTGGAACGCGGATAACCGGTTCCCTCACCCGGCCGCGCTATCGTGCGAGCGCACCAGGCCGGAGGAGGGGACACATGGACGATCCGGACGCGCATGCCAGGGTGCTGGCGGCGGAGTCGCTGGCCGCGGACGACCCGACCGGTTGGTTCGAGCGGCTGTACACCGAGGCCGCCGCCGGTGATGCGGTGGTGCCGTGGGACCGTGGCTCGCCGCACCAGATTCTCGTGACCTGGGCGGAGCGTCGCCCGCGGGACGGGCGTGGGCGGCGGGCGCTGGTGGTCGGCTGCGGGCTCGGCGGAGACGCCGAATACGTGGCGCGGCTCGGCTTCGACACGATCGCGTTCGATGTCGCCGAGACCGCGGTGCGGACCTGCCGGGAGCGCTTCCCGGACACCGTCGTCGACTATCGCACGGCGAACCTGCTCGACCCGCCTGCGCAGTGGCGGGAGGCGTTCGACCTCGTGGTGGAAAGCCTTACCGTGCAAGCACTTCCGCCGGACCTGCATGGCCGCGCGATCGTCCAGGTCGGACACTTCGTGGCACCGGGCGGGACGCTGGTGATCGTCTCGGGCGTGCCTGATCCCGACCCCACCTGGCAGGGGCCGCCGTGGCCGTTGCGCCGGGACGAGGTCGAGGCGTTCGCGGCCGGCGGCCTGGACACCGTCTCGATCGAGCAGGTCGAGGGTCGCTGGCTGGCCGAGTTCCACCGGCCGGAGCGAGCCGATGGGTGAGCCGTTGAAGGCCGAGTTCCAGGTGCTGGACGAGCGGTTCCGGCGGGTGGACGGGGACGCGCTGGTCGAGGAGCTGCACACCGGGTGCCGCTGGACCGAGGGCCCGGCCTACTTCCCGGCCGGGCGGTACCTGCTGTTCAGCGACATCCCGAACGACCGGATGCTGCGCTGGGACGAGACCACCGGCGCGGTCGGCGTCTTCCGCTCCCCGGCCGGCTACGCCAACGGGCACGCCGTGGACCGGCGGGGCCGGCTGGTCAGCTGCGAGCACGGCAACCGGCGGGTCACCCGCACCGAGCCGGACGGCTCCATCACCGTGCTGGCCGACCGCTACGACGGCAAGAAGTTCAACAGCCCCAACGATGTGGTCGAGCACTCCGACGGCTCGATCTGGTTCACCGACCCGTCGTACGGCATCGACAGCGACTACGAGGGCCACCGGGCGGACAGCGAGATCGGCGCCTGCCACGTGTACCGGATCGACCCGTCCGGCGAGGTGCGCATCGTGGCCGGCGACTTCGAACGGCCCAACGGGTTGGCGTTCAGCGCGGACGAGAGCCAGCTGTACATTGTGGACACCCGGCGCAAGCATGTCCGCCGGTTCGACGTGGCCGAGGGCGGAAAGCTGAGCGGCGGCAACGAGTTCGCCACCTGCGACGCGGGCAGCTTCGACGGGCTGCGACTGGACGACAAGGGCCGGGTGTGGGTCGCCGCGCACGACGGGCTGCACTGCTTCGACCCGGACGGCACGCTGATCGGCAAACTCCGGCTGCCGCAGATCGTGTCGAACCTGACGTTCGGCGGGCCGAAGCGCAACCACCTGTTCATCACGGCCACCACGTCGGTGTACGCGATCCGGGTCAACGTCAACGGAGTCCGCTACCCGTGAGCGAGCTTGCGAGCGAACCAGTTGAACACTGCCCTGTCGCCGAGGGACGAGGCGACAGGGTCTCCAGCACCGAGCTTGCGAGGTGATGGTGTGAAGCCCGAAGACGACCAGGAGCGGTTGAACCGCAACGTCAACGAGCTGCTGCAGGAGCTGCGGGTGGCGCAGGCGGGCGTGCAGATCCTGTTCGGCTTCCTGCTCGCGGTGGTGTTCACCGAGGTCTACGCGCGGGCCAGCGGGTTCCAGCGCGGCGTGCACCTGGTCACGATGCTGTTCGCGGCCGCGTCCGTCGCGCTGTTCACCACGCCGGTGGCCTGGCACCGGCTGCTGTTCCGGCACGGTCAGCGGCCCGTGATCATCAGGGTGGCGAACCGGATGTCCGTGGCGGGCCTGGGGTGCCTGGCCGCGACGATGACCGGGACGGTGCTGCTGGTGACCAACGTGGTGCTCGGCGGCTGGCCGTCGGTGCTGATCACCGTGCTGGTCGCGGCCGCGTTCGGGCTGGTGTGGTTCCTGCTGCCGCTGCGCATCCGGGCCGGCGTCGCCCCGGAGCCCTGACCGCTCAGCGGTCCAGGTCGTCGTACCACTCCTCGGGGCCGCTGCCGGAGCCGTCCTGCTCGTCGGCGAGGTCGTCGAACAGGTCGTCGTCCTCGTCGAGCAGGCCGCCGGAGTCGTGATCGGCCTCGTCGTACGGCTCGTAGCTGCTGTCCGGCTCGCCGCCGGGGTGCGGGTCGAACGGGCCGTGGCCGCTGGGTTTCGGCTCGTCCGCCGGGGTTTCCTGGGCCGGCGGCGGTTGCGGCTGCGCGGTGTGGCCGCCCTGGCCGTGGGCGTTCCAGGTGCCCTGCCCGGTCGGATCGCTGTACGCCGACTCGGCCTTCCCGTCGTCGTTCAGGTCGAGCAGCGCGGTGTCGGCGACGCCGTCCCCGTCCGAGTCCCACATGACGTCGTCGACCCGGCCGTCGCCGTCGAAGTCCAGCGCGACGCCGTCCGCGGTGCCGTCGCCGTTCACGTCCACGCTGGCCTGGGAATGGTGCACGTGCGGCTCGCCCTGGCCGGTGCCGAACCGGTACTCGATGTCGGGCATGGGGCGAAACCTAGCAGCCGCAGGGGTCTGCCGTGGTGCGATCGGCACGGCGTTCGATGAACACGGTGTCCCGCCAGATGCCGTCGAGCTGGGCGATGCGCTCGCGGATGCCGACCGTGCGGAAGCCGGCGGAGCGGTGCAGGGTGAGGCTGGCCTTGTTCTCCGGGAAGATCGCGGACTGCAGCGTCCAGAGGCCGCCGGCGTCGGCGGCGGTGACCTGGCGGTGGATCAGCGCCTTGCCGACGCCGCGGCCGCGGAACCTCTCGCCGACGTAGAGGGAGTTCTCGCCGACGCCGGCGTAGCAGGCGCGGGCGGACACCGGGGAGATCGCGGCCCAGCCGGCGATCTCGCCGGCGACCTCGGCGACCCAGCGGTGCCCGGGCAGCCACTTGCGGTCGAGCGTCTCCCGGGTGGGCACCCGGGTCTCGAACGTGGCGTTGCGGGTGGCGATGCCCTCGGCGTAGATGTGCCGCACGGCCGGCCAGTCCCGGCGGGCCAGCGCCCGGACGGAGACGCCCGCGGGCAGGTCCTCCGGGCAGCACGGCCGGGCGGCGAGCGCGCCCATCACCACGTCCGCGGCGTGCGGCAGGCCGACGCAGCACGCGTCGTTCACGGTGACCATGGTCGCCGTGCCCGCCTTGCGCAGCAGCACGAAGCCGACCTCGGCGAGCTTCTTGACGTGGTGCGAGCAGGTTGGCTGGCTGATGCCCACCCGCTCGGCCAGCTCACCCACAGGCAGCTCGCGGTTCGCGCTGGCCACGGCGTGCAGCACGCGCACCCGGGTCGGGTCGGCGAGGCAGGCGAACCAGCTCGCGTAGATCGCCGCGGCGTCGTGGTCGAGCATGCTCTCCATGCGAACATCATCGACCATGATCGATGGTTGCGTCCACCCGGCCCTCGGCCTTACATTGACGACCTTCGATGAAAGGCGGGCGTGATGAGTGATCAGCTCCGGGAACGGGTGCGCGAGCGGTACGCCGCCGCGGCCACTGCGGTCAGCACCGGCGGCGGATGCTGCGGCGGTCCGGTCGACGTCGACCCGCCGGGTTTCGGCGCGGTCGCCTACACCGACACCGAGCGGGCCGAACTGCCCGAGCACGCGGTGACGGCCAGCCTCGGCTGCGGCAACCCGCTGGCCGTGGCCGACCTCCGGCCGGGCGAGACGGTGCTGGACCTCGGCTCGGGTGGCGGCATCGACGTGCTGCTCTCGGCCCGCCGGGTGGGCCCGACCGGCAAGGCGTACGGCCTCGACATGACCGACGAGATGCTTGCGCTGGCGCGGGAAAACGCCCGCGACGTGTCCAATGTCGAATTTCTCAAGGGCCACATCGAGGCGATTCCGCTACCGGACGCGAGCGTGGACGTGGTGATCTCCAACTGCGTGATCAACCTGTCGGTGGACAAGCCCGCGGTGTTCGCCGAGACGTTCCGGGTGCTGCGGCCGGGCGGTCGGCTCGGCATCACCGACGTGGTCGCCGAGGACCACCTCACACCCGCGGACCGGGCCGAGCGCGGCGAGTACGTCGGCTGCATCGCCGGGGCGCTGTCGTTCGCGGAGTACCGCGCGGGGCTGAGTGCGGCGGGGTTCGTGGATGTCGAGATCGCGCCGACGCACGAGGCGGCGGACGGGATGCACTCCGCGATCATCCGGGCCCGTAAGGAAAAGCGATGAAGGGGGCCTTTCTCACGCCCGGCGTGAGAAAGGCCCCCTTCATCGCACTCTAGAAGCCCGGGTGTGAGCGCGGCGGGTCGCCCAACGGCCGGCCGCCCGGACCGTCGGCGAACGTCATCCACGGGATCGACGGCCGCACCGCCATGCCGGGCTTGCTCCAGTCGCAGACGCCGATCGGGAACGCGGCCTGCAGGGCGGCCCATTCGGCGTCGGTGAAGGAAACCCGGTAGTCCGTCCGCTGTGGACGCTTGAGCCGGCACTGCAGGACGTCGTCGGTGAGCGGGCTGCCGGCGGCGATCCGGGCGTCGGCGAACGGCGGGTAGGTGGCGGCGCAGCGGGCCAGGTCGGTCACGGGTGCGTTGTCGATGAAGCACATGTCCACCGCCGCGGCCGGCTTGTGCGCGATCACCTTGGCGCTGCGGGGTTTTCCGCTGTGGTCAGCCTCGATGCCGGCGAGCCAGGAGTCCATCAGCAGGAATGACTGCAGGGCGATCGCGGGTGGGGGCAGGATCGACGGGGACGGCGGGAACGTCCAGATGATCTGGTTGGCGTGGGTGCCGTTGTCGCGGTCGAGCTTGGCCCGCATCTTGTAGCTGTGGAAGGACGTGTGGATCTCCTGCGTCTCGTGGTAGCCGCGCAGGTCGATGATCGGCACGTCGGCGAGCAGCCGGGCGTCGGTGACCTGGCCGGTGCGGTAGGCGATCCGGGTGGCGCCGGGGTCGGGCAGCGAGCGCTGGGGCTGGAACTGCCAGTCGATGTTCTTGCTGCCGATCTTGGCGTTCAGGTCGAGGAACTGGGCGGGGGTGATCTGCCCGGCGTTGAGCGCGTCGAGTCCGTACTGGACGCCGAAGTTGCCGCCGGGCTGGCGGGCGAAGCCGTCCTGCTCGCGCGGTCCCCAGATGGCGATCTGGTAGTCGGTGATCGTGCAGCGCACCCCGGTCGGGTTGGTCACCGGGTGGTAGACCAGGTTGGCCGGGAGATTGCAGTTGGCCGCCCGGGTCGGGTCGTTGACCGGCGCGAACGCCAGGTTCCACGCGATGCAGTCGGTGACGTCGTGGTGGCCGTCGACCAGCGCGCGCTGCGCCGGGTCCGGCCAGAGCGCGGGCGAGACGGCGGTGAAGTAGTTGAGCAGCAGGTGGCAGTCGACGACCTCGGTGCCGGTGCTGACCACGTCGGTGTAGCTGCAGTTGGGCTGCAGGCCGTCGAGCAGACCGGGGTAGGTGGCCGCGATCAGGTGCTGCTGGATGGCGCCGCCGGAGCAGCCGACGCCGATCGTGTAGCGGATCGCGCCGTACCGCTCGACGATGTGCTCCTTGGCCATCAGCACGGCCTCGGCGGACACCGTGCCGTTCGCGTTCTGGCCCTGCACGTTGAGCCCGGACGTGGCGATCATGAACCCGCGGGAGAGCACGCTGTCGTCGAGGATCGCCAGCGGCAGGTCCTGGGTGTGGTGCGGGGCCGCGCCCCCGCCGAACGGCACGACCAGCTTGTGGTTCCAGGCGCGCGGCGTGGCCTCACCGGGTTGGAGCAGCACGGCGATGTCGTAGATGCCGCGGTCGGCGGTGCCGCGCTCGAGCCGCACGAGGTAGGGCACGGTGACGCCGCGATCCGTTGTGGTGGACGCGATCTGCGCGGCGGGCGGCGGCGCGGCCGGGTCGTAGGCGGCGAACTGGCCGGTCTGCGCGTTCTTGTAGGCAAAGCTGAACCGGGTGGGCGCGTTGCACTGTGCGTCAAGAGCCGGCCCGAGCCCGGCCCGCTCGGTCCCGCAGACCCAGGGCTGCACCTGCGGGCCGGCGAACAGCGGCCCGCCGATCGGGTGGTTGGTGATCATCAGGCGGGCTCCGGCCCCGTGCCGCGGCCGCGCGGTCACCTTGTTCTCGCCCACCGCGAGGTTCTCCACCAAGCCGACCAGGTTGCCGTCCGGCTCCGGGTGGAACGCCGCCGTCACGTCGCGGCCGTCCACGTCGATCCGAACGCCGTCGACGTGCCGCGGTACCGACACCCGGACCAGCGCGTCGCCGCCGGAGATCAGGTCGGCCCGGTTGGACAGCACCTCGATGCTCAGTAGCCCGGGCGGGTTCGCGCTCGCCCGGCCCGTGCTGAGAAGTCCGAAGGTCACCACGAAAACGGCGAGAGCCGCGATGCAACGCTGCATTGCTCGAACGTAGGGCACCGGCGTGTCGTGTGTCACGAGTGCGCCGGCCCAACGACGGCCGCGGATTACACTGCATTCTGCACAATTTCTATTCCTGATTCAAAAATCGGCGCACTGGAGCGTGAGCCGTGACCGCAGCCCTACCCGAACAGCCGGACGACTGGACCGAGCCCGGCGCCTACCCGGTCGCGCCCGGCGTGCACCGGATCCCGCTGCCGCTGCCGACCGACGGCCTCAAGGCCGTGAACGTCTACGCCGTCGAGGATCCCGGTGGGCTGCTGCTGATCGACTCCGGCTGGGCGCTCGAGCAGACCGAGAAGACGCTGGCCGCGGGCCTGCGCCAGCTCGGCCACGACCTGGGCGACGTCACGCACATCGCGGTCACCCACGCGCACGGCGACCACTACACCCAGGCGATGGCGCTGCGCGAGACGTTCGGCTCGCGGGTCAGCCTGGGCCGGGGCGAGCAGCCCAGCATCGAGCGGCTGATCAGCCGTGACATCGATTCGCACGATGACCAGTACCGGCAGCTGCGGATGTACGGGGCGGACGAGCTGGCGCGGCGGATCGAGGGGTGGGCGCGGGAGGCGTTCCGCGACGACCCGACGCCGTGGGGGCGGCCGGACCGCTGGCTGGATCACGGCGACCAGGTGTCGCTGCGGGACCGGGCGCTGGACGTGTTCGCCACGCCCGGGCACACCCAGGGGCACGTGGTGCTCCGGGACGCGCCGGCCGGGCTGCTGTTCTCCGGCGATCACGTGCTGCCGCACATCACCCCGTCCGTCGGGTTCGAGGCGGCGGTGGCGAAGACGCCGCTGCGCAACTATCTCGAGTCGTTGCGACTGGTGCGCGACCTGCCGGACACGCTGCTGCTGCCGGCGCACGGCCCGGCCACGCCGAGCGTGCACCGGCGGGTGGACGAGCTGCTGGCCCACCACGAGGAGCGGCTGGCCGCCGTGCACCGCGAGGTGGAGCGGGGCGCGGTTACCGCGCACGACGTGGCCAGCGCGCTGCGCTGGACCCGCCGGGAGCGCACGCTGGCCGAGCTGGACCTGTTCAACCAGATGCTCGCGGTCATCGAGACCGGTGCCCACCTGGACGTTCTGGTGCTGCAGGGCGAGTTGAGCTGCGCGGAGAACGACGGGGTGCATAGTTACTCGAACTAGGGTACTCTGAGTCGAGTATTCAAGGTTCGAGGAGGTCTGGTGGCGAAGCGGAAGATCTCCAACCCGCTCGCGCTCGCCGTGCTGGCGCTGCTGATCGAGCGGCCGATGCACCCGTACGAGATGTCCAGCACGATGCGCGAGCGGGCCAAGGAAGAGAGCATCAAGCTCAACTACGGCTCGCTGTACTCGGTGGTGGA
This sequence comes from Actinophytocola sp., assembly GCF_036002505.1. Taxonomy (GTDB): domain Bacteria; phylum Actinomycetota; class Actinomycetes; order Mycobacteriales; family Pseudonocardiaceae; genus DASYTH01. Next base: position 10,990 of record NZ_DASYTH010000350.1, read on the forward strand.
CTCGTTGCAGCGGCACAACCTCATCGAGGTGCACGAGACGGTCCGGGAGGGCAAGCGGCCCGAGCGCACCGTCTACGCGATCACCGAGTCCGGCCGGACCGAGCTGGTGGACTGGCTCAGCGAGCTGTTCGCCGCGCCGGTCAAGGAGTTCACCCAGTTCGAGGCCGCGCTGTCGCTGATGCCGGTGCTGCCGCCGGACCAGGTGGCCCGGTTGCTGTCCACCCGGCGGATGCGGCTGGAGGCCGAGATCGTCGGCACCCGGGCGATGCTGGCGGAGATGGCCAACCGGGGCATGCCGTACCTGTTCGGAATCGAGTCGGACTACGCGATGACGCTGCGCGAGGCGGAGCTGCGCTTCGTCGACCGGCTGATCGGGCAGATCAACGACGGCACGCTGGACGGCGTGGACGTCTGGCGGAGGGCGCACGAGACCGGCGAGCTGCCGAGCGAGACCGACTGGGCGTGGGCCCAGCAGGCGCCCGGGAAGCTGCGCAAGGTCGACTGAGCATCATGGTGACATCAGGGTTGACGTCAACGTGACGCCACGACATACTCGAGTTCGGATATCTGAATCCGAGCACAAATGAAAACCGCCGGCCGGGTGCGGCAACACCCGACCGGCGACTCGAATCCCAGGTCGGCTCTCGGCGAGCGGAACCCAGGCGCATCTTCAGGATAACCGGCGCGCTCGAGGACCGATCTGCACCACACGGAGAGGTCCTTCGACATGAATGTCCAAACGGGACGGTCGACGCCGGTCCCCACACCGGAGATCACCACCGAGCCGGCCATCGCGGCGCACGAGCTGGTGAAGACCTACGGTGAGGTCACCGCGCTCACCGGGTTGAGCTTCACCGTCGCCCCCGGCACGATCTTCGGGCTGCTCGGCCCGAACGGCGCCGGCAAGTCGACCACGATCAAGATCCTGACCACGCTCAGCCGCCCGACGTCCGGCACCGCGACCGTGGCCGGCGTCGACGTGCTGCGCCGCCCGGACGCCGTTCGCCGGGCCATCGGCGTCGTCACCCAGCGGGCCAGCACCGACCCGATGTCCACCGGGCGGGAGAACCTGTTGCTGGCCGGGCGGATCCACGGCATGCGCGGCCGTTCGGTGAAGGAACGCACGGGCGAACTGCTGGCCCGGTTCGGGCTGACCGAGGCGGCGAACCGGTTGGTGAAGACGTACTCCGGCGGCATGCAGCGCAAGCTCGACGTCGCCATGGGCCTGGTGCACGAGCCCCGGGTGCTGTTCCTGGACGAGCCGACCACCGGGCTCGACCCGCAGGCCCGGGCGGACATGTGGGCGGAGATCTCCCGGCTGGCCCGGCACGAGCGGCTGACGATCCTCCTGACCACGCATTACCTGGAGGAGGCCGACCAACTCGCCGACCGGCTGGCCATTGTGGACCGTGGGGCGCTGGTCGCGGAGGGCACGCCGGAGCAGCTCAAGAGCGAGCTGCGCGGGGACGCCGTAGTGGCGGAGCTCGCGCCGACCGCGGACGTGGCCGCGGCGCGGGCGGCCATCGACCGGCTGGACGGCACCCGGGAGATCACCGTGGCCGGGCGCACCGTGCGGGCCCGGGTCGACCACGGCGCGAGCGCGGTGCCCGCGGTGCTCGCCGCGCTGGAGGCGTCCGGTCTGACCGCGCTCTCGATCACCGTTGCCCGCCCCTCCCTCGACGACGTCTACCTGCGACACACCGGCCGGACCTTTGCCGCGGCCGGGAACGGAGAGCCCCGATGACCACGCTTGCTGTCCACACGCAACACCTCACCGCCAAGGGCCTGCGCGCGATCGGCCGGCAGCCCGCGTTCGTGGTGATCATGCTGATCCAGCCGATGTTCTGGCTGCTGCTCTTCGGGCAGCTGTTCAAACGGGTGGTGGAGATCCCGGGCTTCACCGGCGGCACCTACATCGACTTCCTGACGCCCGGCGTGGTCGTGATGACCGTGCTGTTCTCCAGCGGCTGGGCGGGGATGGCGTTCATCGAGGACATGGACCGCGGGGTGATGGACCGGATGCTGTCCTCGCCGGTGAGCCGCGGCGCCATGATGGCGTCGTCGATGGTGACCCAGGGCGTCACGATCGTCGTTCAGGCCCTGGTCGTGGTCGTCGTGGGGCTGGTCGCCGGGGCGCGGTTCTCCGGCGGGGTGCTCGGCGTGCTGGTCATGCTGGTGGCCGCGGTGCTGCTGTGCGCCGCGTTCGCGTCGCTGTCCAACGGGATGGCGCTGCTGGTGCGGACCCGCGAGTCGCTGATCGGGTTCTCCACCATGCTGACCCTGCCGCTGTCGTTCCTGTCCTCGGCGATGATGGCCCGCGACGTGATGCCGGGCTGGATGCAGCACGTCGCCACCTACAACCCGGTGGACTGGACCGTGGTGGCCAGCCGGGAGGCGCTGTCCGCGGACCCGAACTGGTCGGCCGTGCTGTGGCGGCTCGGCGGCCTGCTGGTCGTGGCGCTGGCCGCGGGTTGGCTCGCCACCCGGGCGTTCCGCACCTACCAGCGGTCGCTGTAGCCGGTGCGGAATGCGATGAATGCGTCGTTCCTCGCGCCCAGTGAGAGGAAAGACGCATTCATCGCACTTCACCTGGCCAGTACACGCATGCGGTCGAGTGCGGTCCACACCTCCTCGTAGCTTGTGGACAGTGGGGACATGCCGAGCCGGATTCCTTGTGGCGGGCGGAAGTCGAGCAGGATCCCGCGGTCGATGAGCCGTCTGGTCAGGTTCTGGGCGTCGGGGTGGGCGAGCGTCAGGTGCCCGCCCCGGCGCTCTTCGGCACGCGGCGAGGCGAGGGTGAAACCGAGCGGTGCCAGCCAGGCGTCGGCGAGGTCGATGGTCATCCGGGTCAGCGCCATCGACTTGGCGCGGACCCGGTCGATGCCGGCTTCGGCGATCATGTCCACCCCGGCGCCGACGCAGGCCACCCCGAGGATGTTCGGGGTGCCGGACAGGGCGCGGCGGATCCCTTGCGCCGGGCGGAAACCGGCGTCCATGTCGAAGATCTCCGCGGTGCCCATCCAGCCCCGCAGCGGTGCGCTGAACCCGTTCTGGTGCCGGGTGTTGACGTAGAGGAACGCGGGCGCGCCGGGGCCGGCGTTGAGGAACTTGTAGGTGCAGCCGACGGCGAAGTCGGTCCCGGTCCGGTCGAGGTGCACGGGGACGACGCCGGCGCTGTGGCAGAGGTCCCAGACGACCAGCGCCCCGGCCGCGTGTACCAATTCGTTGAGGGCCGCCATGTCGGCGAGGTACGCCGACCGGTAGGCCACGTGCGAGAGCGTCACCACCGCGGTGTTCGGGGTCAGCGCGCCGGCCAGCGCCTCGGCGGTGATCCCACCCGCCAGGTCGGTGTCCACCCACCGCACGGTCAGCCCGAGGTCCTCGGCCACGGCCTCCACCACGTACCGGTCGGTGGGGAAGTTGAGTGCGTCGGTGACGATCTCGGTGCGGTCCGGCCGAAGCGCGCGCGCCGCCCGCAACGCCTTGTGCAGGCACAGGCTGGTCGAGTCGGCGACGACCACCTGGCCGGGCGCCGCGCCCAGGCAGGCCGCGCCCAGCCGGTCACCGACCTGCTCCGGCAGCTCCAGCCAGCCCTCCTCCCAGGATCTGATCATGCGCGAACCCCATTGCGCGGTAACGAGCTCCCGCACAATGTCCACTGTGGATCGCGGTGGCCGGCCGAGCGAGTTGCCGTCGAGGTACGCGACGACGCCCGGGTCCTCGATCGGTACGAACCGGTCGCGGAACTCCGCCAGCTCGTCGTCGCGGTCCAACTCGCGGGCCTGGTCCAGGGTGAGCGGTGCGGTCAGCGCGGTCACCTTCGCATCCGACCACCCGAGCCCGCGCCCCCGCTAGCCTCGTTGGTAGTGAGCCATTACCCGGTGGGCGAGTCCGCAACGCTCGATGAGCTGGCCGCCGACCCGCATGCGCTGCTGGCCCGGCTGCGCGCGGCCGAGCCGGTCTCCTGGCTGCCCGTGCTCGGCGGTTGGCTGGTCACCGGCTATGACCTGGCGCTGCGGGTGCTGCGGGATCCGGCCACGTTCACCGTCGACGATCCGCGGTTCTCGACGGCCCAGGTGATCGGGCCGAGCATGCTCTCGCTCGACGGCGCGGCGCATGCCCGGCACCGGGAGCCGTTCGTGCCCCCGTTCCGGCCGGGGCAGGTGCGGGACCGGTTCGCCGGCTTCGTGGAGCGCGAGGCCGAGCGGCTGATCTCGGCGATCCGGCCGGCGGGGGCGGTGGAGCTGCGGTCCGAGGTGGCCGGGCCGCTCGCGGTGGCGGTGGTGGCGGAGGCGCTCGGGCTCGTCGGGGTGGAGCCGGCCATGGTGCTCTCCTGGTATGCCGCGATCGTGCACGCGGTGTCGGAGGTGACGGCCGGGCGGTCGGCTCCCGCCGAGGCGGCCGGCGCGTTCGGCGCGCTGCGGGCCAGCGTCGAGCACACGATCGCGGTGGGGCACGGGCCGGTGCTGGGGGAGGCGGCACGGGGCCTGGGGCGTTCGGAGGTGGTGTCGAACGCCGCGGTGCTGATGTTCGGCGGGATCGACACGACCGAGGGCATGATCGTGAACGCGGTGCGGCACCTGCTGCTCCACCCCGAGGCCGGCATCACGACCGATCCCGGGTTGCTGGCGAACGCGGTCGAGGAGTCGGTGCGGCTGGAGCCGGCGGCGGCCGTGGTCGACCGGTACGCCACGGCGGACGTGACGCTGGGAGCGGCGGAGGTTCGGCGGGAGGACCTGGTACGGGTGTCGATCACCGGGGCGAACCGGGATCCCGCCGTGTTCCCCGACCCGGACCGGTTCGACGTCCGGCGGGCCAACGCGCGGTCGAACCTGGCGTTCGCGCAGGGACCGCACTTCTGCCTCGGCGCGCAACTCGCCCGGGCGGAGACGGCGATCGCGGTCCGGCTGCTCCTGGACCGGCTCCCGGGCCTGCGGCTCGACCCCGCCCACCCGCACGCACCGCACGGCCTGGTGTTCCGCAAGCCACCGGCCCTGCACGTGCGCTGGGGTTAGCGGTGCGCTTGTGGCGGACTGCACCGCCCAGCCGCGCAAAGATCAAGCTGCCGCCCAGAGCCACCTCCCCACCACTCTGTGAAACGCCCTAGCGCTCGCCGGTGCGGTCGGCGACGAGCTCGAGGGTGAAGTCGGGGGTGGGCTTGCGGACCTCGGCGTGGCTGAGGTGGCCGCCGGGGCATGTCGTCGATGTGGTCGCGGATTGGCCAGTCGACCAGTGAATGACCGAGTAAATGCAATACCCGTCGGTCAGATTGTCGGCTACAACGACGTCCAGGTAATCTACACATTCGCGATACCAGATGCTACCGGCCGGCTGGCCCCGGCCGTTATCGAGGTTTGCCTCCAACATCGGGCAGTGGTCGTTGGACGTCGGTCGGGTTGGTGGCCGTCCGACCTCCGCGCGCAGCTGCGAGGGTCGTGTGTCGTGGGCTCGAAACAGCGCGGGAATGGCCACGACCGTGCCGGCGCCGAGGGCGAGGCCGGCCACCAGTCCGGCGACGAACAGGATTGGCCGGCTCCGGCCGGCGCGATTGTCGGCGCCATTCGGAGTAGCGGCCGGAACCCGTGGCGTGATCGTGACCGGCGGCGTGCCGGAGGCCAGCACCAGCTGTGCCCACCAGGTGTCCCACCTGAGTAGCTCCGCCGTGACCCGCTGTGGGGACTCGCCCCGGTACAGCAGGCAGGCGGCCGCGAAACCTCTCAGGAAATCCTGCTTCGGCAGCGCATTAGGGCGTTTGTTCGAGAAGAACTCCGATAGGCTCGCCGGCGCCAACCTCGGCGCAGCGAATTCCTTGATCGCGTTGCGCATGGCCGCTCCGGTCGGCGCGCCGCATTCTTTATGGAGCTGCCGCATACGCATTCGTAGCTCCTGGATCGTGGCCGGCGCGTCAGCGTCGCTCATCTCGTGCCCCTCCGTCCCCCCGGGCCTGCCATTCGAGCCGCCGAACGCGTCGCTCGTTCGGCACAACAGCAGGGAAGTCCCTACCTGTTCCGGGACGATCCGTGGTGGTCTGCGTGACGCCTATTGCGCAGACTGGAGGTCACGATGCGCCGCATACTACGCCCGATTCTTGCATTGATCTTCGTTGCCGCCGCGACACTCACCTGGTATCCGGCCGGCAGCACCGGGTTGGCCGGGGTGGACGACGTGCCGATCGGTGGCGGTGCGCCGGTGTCCTAGCCGCCTCGGATCATTCTTCACACACCACACACGCACGCCCGGCCGACCGGGATGCCCGGTCTAGCGCCCGAGCACGGAATAGATGGCCTTCGCCCGGGACCGGTGCTCGTGGGCTTCGTCGGGGCGGCCGGACAGGTCGTAGGCGTGCGCGGCGCCGTCGTGTGAGCAGGCTTGCTGCCAAGGGTTTCCGGCCTGCTGGGCGATCTCCAGGGCGAGCTCGTGGTGGTCGGCGGCGAGCTGGGGGCGGGTGTCGGACAGGGCCTCACCGCACCCGTTGAGCGCCTCCACCTCGAGGTCGCGGTTGCCGGTGTCCCGGGCGATGCGGACCGCCTTGTCCAGGTGGGTCATCGCCTCGCTGGGCCGCCTGGAGCGGGCGTGCAGCTGGCCGAGCGCGCGCCGGGCGTAGCCCTCGATGTCGCGCTGGCCGATGCCGATGGCGATGGTCAGCGCGCGGCTGAGGTACTCCAGGGCGTCCTCGCAGCGGCTCATCGACAGCTGCACGTTGCCGATGCTCTTCAGCGTGTCCGCCTCCAGGCCGCGGTTGCCGGAGCCGGTGGCGATGGCCAGGGCGCGGCGGTGGCAGGACAGCGCCTCGGCCGGCTCGCCGAGCCGCTGGTGGCACAGGCCGAGGCTGTTGAGCACGTGCGCCTCCAGCTCGCGGTCGACCTGCCGGGCGACGACGAGCGCGCGGCGGTGCGCGGTGATGGCCTCTTCGTCGTGCCCGAGCTGGCGGTGCACGAACCCGGTGTTGGCCAGCACGTGTCCTTCCAGATAGCGGTTTCCGGTCTCGGCCGCGATCGGCAGCGCGTCCATGAGATGGGCGAGCGCGCCGTGGTTGTCGCCGAGTCGTAAGGAAACCAGGCCGAGGAAGTTCAGCGTGCGGCTCTCCAGCACCCGGTCTCCGGTCTGCTGGGCCACGGTCAGCGCCCGCAGCAGGTTCTCGTGCGCCTTGACGTGATGCCCGAGTCTCATGTGGACGGTGCCGATCCGGTACCGCTCCAGGCCTTCCAGCAACGGGTTGCCGGAGCTCTGGGCGACCCCGAGGGCCAGCGTGTGCAGCGCCATCGCGTCGGCGTAGTAGCCGCGGGTGTCCAGATACCGGGCCAGCAACCCGGACAGCTGCACCACGCGGTTGGTCGCGCCGTGCTGCGCGGCGAACTCGGCCAGGGTGAGCAGGTTGTGCCGCTCGGCGTCCAGCCACTCCAGCGCGGCCTCGGCGTCGGACAGCAGCGGCAGCGGGGTGTCCGGCTCCTCGTACTCCTCGGAGGTCAGCCGGTGGTATCGGTCGTACGGGGCCAGGATGTCCATCGCGGCGGCGGCGACGCACATATAGTGGTCGAACATCCGGCGCAGGCCTTCGGTGAGCTCCTCCCGGTCGGTGATCTGCTCCCGCGCGTAGGCCCGCAGCAGGTCGTGCATCCGGTAGCGGCGGTGCCCGGCCTCCTCCAGCAGGTTCGCCCGGACCAGGTCGTCGAGGCGCAGCGCCGCCTCCCCCAGATCAACTCCGAAGATCGCCGCGCAGGCGTGGCCGTCCACGTCGTGACCGGGATGCAGGCCCAGCAACCGGAACGCCCGCGCCCGGTCGTCCCGCAGGTGCAGGTAGGACCAGGAGAACACGGTGCGGATCGCGGTCCGCTCGTCACCGCCGGCGTTGAACAGGTCCAGGTGGTAGCGGTGCAGCTCGGCGGCGAGCTCGGTCAGCTGCGCGCGGCGGCGGGTGAACGCCAGGTCCGCGCCGATCCGGATCGCCAAAGGTAAGCGGGCGCAGCGCTCGGCCAGTGCCGCCGCGCCCTGCCGGTCGGCGTCCACCCGCTCGGCCCCGAGCAGCGCGCGCAGCAGCACCACCGCGTCGCGCAGCGGCAGGCTGCCCACCGGGATCCGCAGCGCACCCTCCCGGGCCACCAGGCCGGTGAGGTTGTTGCGGCTGGTGACCACGGTCAGGCAGGACGAGCTGTTCGGCAGCAGGTGCCGCACCTGCTCCTCGGACGCCGCGTTGTCGAGAATGACCAGAATCCGGCGGCGGTCCAGCTGGGACCGGAACAGCGTCGCCCGCTCGGCCAGATCCCGCGGGATCGTGTCGCCGGCCACGCTCAGCGCCCGCAGGAACGAGCCCAGCACCTCCGCCGGATCCAGCGGCTGCTGCGGATCGAAGCCGCGCAGGTCCACATACAACAGCCCGTCCGGGAACTGCCCGCGCACCTTGTGCGCCCAGTGCACCACCAACGCCGTCTTGCCCACCCCGGGCGTGCCGCACACCACCGCGACCGCCGCCGCCGTCGACTCCTCCCGGTCGGCCAGCAGCGCGTCCAGCGCGGCGAGCTGCTCGCACCGGCCGGTGAACCCGCGCACGTCCGGCGGCAGCTGGAACGGCGAGACCACCGGCGCCGCCGCCGGGGTGGACCGGGCGGTGCCGCGCTTGCGCCGGGTCCGCCGGGCGTCCTCCACCGCCTCGTGCCGGGCCGCCACCTGGCGACGCTCCTCGTCGGTCACCTGCAACTCAAATAAAAGCTGATCGAGAACCGTATGCGACGGCAGTGTGGATCCGTCCAGATAGGCATAGAGACTGCTCGGCGACACGTGCAGCTTCTTGGCCAGCGCGTTCACCTTCACCGGGGCGCCGGACCTGCTTTCGGCCAGCCGAAGCAGCCGGCGTAACTCGGCCGCCAGGTCTCCAGCAGCGTGCGCGGTGTTGCCGTCCCTCTGCTCGGACACGGGCCTGATCCCCTTGATCCAGGCGATTCCAGGTCTTTCCAGACCGTCCCTCGTCCCAGAGCGGTCTGTCCCAGAGTTGCGGCACGCACCTTACGACGTGTGGAGGAGCTGACGTATGCGTACCCCCGAACCCACCGGTAACAACAGCGCTGGGCCATTCCCGGTGACCCCGGATTTTGGCGGTTTCTCCAGGTCACTTCCCGGCTTTTCTGAGGTTGTCGCGAAAGCCGCGGGTGACGAATGGAGCCAGGCGTGACGGCCGCGCTGCTGAGATCGCCGGTGACGATCTCCGCGCTCGCCTACGACGTGCTGTGGGAGTCGGTCGTGGGCGGCACCCACCACCCGGCCCTGCCCTGCGGCTCGCCCGGCGGCACCGGCACGGAGCGCGCCGAGCACGTCGAGACCGCGATGGCCGAGCTGCGCGCGGCGGGCCTGGCCGGCCGCGCCGGTGTGGACACCGACCTGCTCGCCACGATCGGGTTGCTGAACCGGGCCAGCCGGGAGCTGTACGGCTGGTACACCGTGGGCGACGATCGGGCCAGTGTGCTCGGGGTGGTCACCGGCACCCGGGCGGTGGTCGCGCACATGGCGTGCACCAAGGTGGCGCTGCTGCCGTGCACGCAGGGCCGGGTGGCCGACACGATCGGGGACCTGCTGCCGGAGTACTCGCCGGTGCGCGGTGCCGCGGTGTCCGTGCCGATCGGCGACGCGTGCGCGGACGCGAACCCACGGGTGGCCTACGTGGCGCGGCTGCTCTCCGCCGCCCGCAGCGGGGCCGGGGAGTTCTACCTGGCCGTGCGGGACCGGCTCGGCGGCCGGCAGCGGGCGGAGTTCCCGGTCTGCTACGCGGACACCGCGGGCGGGCGATTTCTCACCATCACCAGACGCGGCGCCGACCGGACCGTGTGGATGACGCTTCTTCCCGCCGACCGGCGCGTGATTGCCGGAAAGCTGCGGGAAATGATTACCAGCCCGCGCTGAGCGGAGAAAAGGGTGGCACATTCGTGAACAGTTTTGTCGATCGTTTGAACCGGACGGATCTGCAGGCCCTCATGGACATCGGCCGGCCGGCGTACTACCGCGCGGGGGAATGCGTGATGCGCGAGGGCGAGCCGGGCGACTATGTGGTTCTGGTGCGCAGCGGGCAGGTCAAGATCTCCAGCGGGGCGGGCGGCGGGCCCGGCCGGCTGCTCGGCGTGCGCGGCGCCGGCGACCTGCTCGGCGAGATGGCCTGCCTGGACGAGCGGCCGCGCTCGGCGACCGTGATCGCGCACGGCCCGGTGCGCGGCGTCATGATCACCGGCACGCGGTTCCGGGAGTTCCTGCGGCGCAACCCGACCGTGGGGTTGGGCGTGGCCTGCCAGGTGATCGGCCGGCTGCGCGCGGCCGAGCGCCGGCACGGCGAGCTGGCCTCGCACGAGATCGCGCCGCGGCTGGTGCGCATCCTGCGTGAGCTGGTTACCGCGTTCCAGACCAACGGGATCACGCACGACGTGGAGATCCCGTTGAGCCAGCACGAGATCGCCCAGCTGATCAACGCGGCGGACGTGTCGACCCAGCGGGCGCTGCGCGCGCTGCGGCACCGGCGCCTGGTGGCGACCGGCTACGGCAAGGTCATCGTCTGCTGTGTGTCCTGTTTGGACCGAGCGGCCGCGGTTCTGGCCGCCGGCCGGAAGGAAGAGCTGAAAAACGTCATCGGGTGCGGTGGTTCCGCACCGTCCCATTCACCAGTTGAAGTTGAATAGAGAGGTTTGCGTGAGTCGTCTCGCGTTGTCCCATACCATTGTCGCCATCGATATCGTGAGCTCCTCCTCCGGAGGACGCCACCGCCAGCGTTACCTCGATCAGCACCTGGAGCAGGTGCTCGAGTCGACCTTCGAGTTCCTGGCCAGCTCGCCGTACGCACCGCACGCCGGTTTCCGCCGCACCGACGGGGACAGCGCCACCATCGCGCTGCCCGCCGCCATTCCGCGGGCCTGGATCACCGCCGACCTGGTGCTGCGCGAGATGACCATCGCGCTCGGCGAGCTCAACCGGTCCATCGTGGAGGAGGACCGGTTGCGCCTGCGGGCCGCGATCGACCACGGCGAGCTGGTGGTCGGCCCACCGCCGGTGCTGGCCGGGGACGCCGTCGCCCGTGCCGCGCGGCTGCTGGACGCCGATCCGCTGCGCACGGCGATGCGGGAGCGGCCGGCCGCGCCGCTCGGGCTGATCGTGTCTGACCGGTTCTTCCACGAGGTGGTCGCCAACCGGGAGCGCGACCTGGATCCGGACGAGTTCACCCGGGTCGGCGTGTCGGTCAAGGACTTCGATGAGCCCGGGTGGATCCGGCTCACCTGCGCGCACTGTGTGCGGGTGACCCCGGTTCCGGTCAACGGCTCGGTGCCGGCCAAGGGGGCGCGATAGGGCGCTACGCTGGCTGGCGGTCGAGTCACTAGGGGAGGCCAGCAGGTGGGCGGCCCGCCGCGGGTGTTCGTGTCGTACAGCACGAAGGACCGCTGGCAAGCGCTTGCCGTTCAACGGATCCTGGTCGCCGAGGGCTGCCAGGTGCGGCTGGCCGGGCACGACGCCGTCCCCGGCCGGCAGCGCCGTCCGGCGTTGTCCGGCGCTGACCTGCTGTGCCTGCTGCTGTCGCCGACCGCGGTCGCGTCCTCCTGGCTGAGCTCGGAGCTCCGGCTCGCGCGGGAGCGGAACCTGCCGGTGCTGCCGGTGATCCTGCGGCCCTGCGACCTCCCGGCCGGGCTGGACGAGCCGCTGTCCGCGGTCGACGGGATGGCGGCCGAGCACGTGCGGCTGCGGCTGGTCCGCGCGGTGCTCGGCCCGGACGCCATGCCGGACACGGTGATCGACGCGGCGTTCCAGGCGGCGCGCGCCGAGCGGGCCCGGCACGCCGCCGCGGTGCCGGCGCTGCGTGAGCTGGCCACCCAGTTCGAGCGGGTGCGCCGGGCGCCGATCCGCCGGCTCACCATCGAGCTGGATGCCGGCACGCTGCCGCCGGACGGTTCCCTGGTGCTGGAGCTGGCCTTCGCCGTGGACGGGTTCACCGCGCCGCTGTCGTTCTTCTTCGCGCCGTTCCGGGAAGGGCGCACCTGGTCGCCGCAGTTCGGTTTCGACGAGCCTCCGTACACCCGCTTCGCCCTGGGCCAGGCCCGGGTCGACGCCACAATGCGCTGGTACGACCGCGTCGTCACGCTGGAGCAGACCGCTTCCGCGGGCGACGGTCCGGCGTCGTTCTGGATCGAGTTCGACGGCGCCGACTGGCAGCCCCCGGGCGTCCCCCTGCGGCGCGCGTACGAGATTCCGTGCCTCGACGAGCTGACCGCCGCCGGCGCGTCCTTCCGGCTGGCCGCCCATTTCCCGCACGCGCGCCGGGCACACTGGCTCGACCCGGCGAAGACCGACTTCGACATCGTGGTCAGCACCGCGCTGCCGACCGCCAACCCGGTCCGGCCGCGGCACTGCCGGCTGTTCGCCAGCCACCATGACCCGTTGGAAACCGCGCTGTGCCAAGGAGACTTCCTCGCCGCGCTCCCCACCGACCTGGACCGCGAGCTCCTCCTCGGCGCCTACCCGCCGTTGCTGGAGGCCCGCCGGGAACTCCACGAGGAACGCACCGCCGAGGCGCACCGGATCTACGAGTCCGGCGACGTCCGCGACGACGCCGACCGCCGCTCGTCCGCCCGGCTCGCCTGGCAGGAGGCCAGCCTGCACCGGCTCCGCGGCCGCCCCGACCTCGCCGGCCCCTGCCTGGAGCGCGCCGCCACCCTCCTCGAAGCCGTCCCGTTACCCACCCGCTCCGACGCCCACCTGCTCATCAACATCTACGGCCGGTTGCTGGAGATCGCCCGCACCTGGCAACGCCCCGTCCAGTTCTGGGCCTGCAACGAACGCATGCTCGCCCTGTCCAGCACCATGGCCCGCGTCGACGACCGTGACCCCGACTACCGCCGCTGGTTCGCCCGCGCCCTCGAGGACCGTGCCCGCGGCCTCGTCGCTGAAACCCGCCTGTCCGAGGCCGCCACCAGCCTCCGCGAAGCCGTCACGGTGCTCCGCGACCTGCACACCTGGCTCAACACCCCCACCAGCCGCGCCGACCTCGCCACCACCCTCCACTACGCCGCCGACTACGCCCGCTCCCACCGCCTCCCCCTCCCCACCGACGACTGGGCCCGCGAAGCCGAGAAATTGGCCGCCGGCTGACGCCATACTTGTCCCGTGCGCCAAGCCTTCGCCCACGAAGCTGTCCTCACGATGCCCCTTACCGCCGACACCCGCGCCCCCGGCGGCGCGATCACGGTGGCCCTCTGCGGCCACTGGGAACACGAGCCACCCTGCCCGCTGGCACCCCACCACACCACAGCCACCCGCACCCGCACCGGCGCTGAAGTGCATGTTCGCGTTGTGTTCGCCACCGAACCCGACCACGAGGCCACCGTCCGAGCCCGCATCACCGCGGCCCTCACCGCCGGCCACCTGGACGGCACGCCCACTCACTGGGAACTGTTGCATAGCAACGAAAGCACGGTCTCGGCAACGGAATCCGACCACGCCGACCGCCTGATCCGCACCTGATAAGCAAAGAACCCAGCTCAGCGGGGCCCACGAATCCGTCCCGCCAGACGCACGAAACCCGCCCTAAGGCATGTTTCAGAAGTAGGTCGGACGTGGGGTTGTGCCCGGTTGGTTGGGTGGCGGGGTGCCCGGGCGACAGGGTTTCATGAACCCAAGATCGCCCACCCAACCCATACCCAGAAGATCAACAGCACCCAGAGCTCTCCAGCCGACCCGCCACGGCGACCGGAAAGCGGCCCGCACCCACCCACCAACTCACCACTTCTGAAACACGCCATAGCCGGGCCCACGAACCGCCCCAAGCGAGGCCCACGAACCCACCCCCCACCCCAGTCCGGGTGGGGGCCCTGGCGGCCATTCTACCAGCGGAAACGCTCTGGAAGATCGAATTGAGCGTGGGTGTGGACAGGTGGGGTGGATGTGGATAAGTAGGCGCGTTCAGGTTGGGCAGGGGCCGAGGGTGTCGCCGTGGCGGAGGTGGGTGGGGAGGGCGTTGCGGGAGACCGTGACTTGGCGGCCGTGGTGGCAGAGGGGGATGCGGTCGGGGATATGGATGGTGACGGTTTCCTCTTGGCTGGGGAGTTTGCGGTCGTCGACGACGACGTTGAGGGTGAAATGGTTGTGGTGGGCGAGGGCGTGGGGGTTGGCGATGGTGAGGTCGCCGGTGGTGGGGTTGATGGTGAACGTGCCCACCCCGGAGCCGCCGGTGATCTGCCAGTTGCCGAGAGCGTCGTTGTCGGCGTCGGTGGCGCGGACGGTGCCGACGATGCCGGGCGGCCCGTCGCCGAGGCGGAACCGTTGGGCCGGAGTGACCACCGGGCGGGTGGTGTTGAAGTGGCGGGCGACGAGCTGCATGAAGAACGGCCAGTCGGGGTTGGGGGTGTGGCCCTCGTGGTGCCGGCGCCAGCCCATGGTGCCGTCGATGAAAGCGGCGTCGATCGGGGGTGTGCCGCCGATCGACTCGCCGGTCCCCGAGGTGAACACGGTGCCGTCCGGGATGATCAGGCCGGGCCAGCCGACGTGGTGCCACACCGGCGAGGCCACCGCGCTGGACAGGTACATGCCGCGCGGGTCGGTCCACGCGTCGCCGAAGCCGGGCGGGGTGTCGGTGCCGCCGCTGGCGAACACCACCCGCGGGGCGATCAGCGCCACCATGGAGTGCGCGTCGACCGGCAGGTTCCACACCTTGCGCGGCCAGTACGTGCCCGGGTTCAGCTCGCCGGCGAACCGCATGCTGTTGCCGGCGACCCAGTGGTACTCGGTGTCGGCGCCGGTGACCAGTTCGAGGCTCTCGCCCCAGGCCCGCCGCGCCCATGAGGTGCCCAACGCGCCGGCCGCACTCGGAAACGCCGCGGCGATGCGCTGGTCGTACGCGGCGGCGACGAGCGTGGCCTTGCCGAACCGGGAGTGGCCCTGCACGCCGATCCGGGTCGCGTCCACGTCCGGGTCGGTCGCGAAGTAGTCGATGAGCCGGCTGATTCCCCAGCTCCACGCGGCCAGCGCGCCCCAGTCGGCGGGGCGCCGCCAGTTCCCCTTGCTGATCAACCCGATCAGGTAGCTGGACAGGTTCGCGCCGCCGCTGTCCGGTTGGAGCAGCGTCGCGTTGTAGCCGAAGATCCCGTAGCCGTGCGGCGCGGTGAACTGCCACGCGCCGGCCGCGCCACCGAACGTGATGATGACCGGAACCTTCTCGCCGGCCCGCTCCGCCGGGGTGCGCAGTGTGCCCTTGATGACGGGCGCGTTGCGCACCTGCGGATAGCCGGACGTGTCAAGGGTCCCGGTGATCACCCGCTCCCGGAACGCGAAGCCGTTCGCCGTCCCGGTGGTGATCGGACCCACCGCCCAGCTGATCGCCGGCCAGCGGCTCGGGTGCGGGATATGGCCGTACAGATGCTCCTGGACGTCCCGGAGAATTTCCGGACGGCGCCGCGTCCACCAGTCCTCCGGCGTGCGGACCGGGGCGCCGCC
Organism: Actinophytocola sp.; assembly: GCF_036002505.1. Taxonomy (GTDB): domain Bacteria; phylum Actinomycetota; class Actinomycetes; order Mycobacteriales; family Pseudonocardiaceae; genus DASYTH01. The sequence goes on from NZ_DASYTH010000350.1 coordinate 26,440, forward strand.
GTTCAGCTTCAGCAACTCGATGTCCGGGTACCGCGGGCTGGAGAACGGCCCGTAGTCGCCGAACGGTGATGCCGACCCGCCGGCCGGCCCCGTGGCGTCGTCATACGTGATCCACTGCCCGAAGTCGGCCCTGGTGACGAAGTGCCCCAAGGCATCCGTCCAGTTCCCCTCCGGGTTCGCCGGGTCCTGCGGCCGGATGTTGGGCGGCCGGTTCGGATCCTCGGCCCGGGCCGGCAGCACCGGCCGCTCGATCCCCAGCTGCCACAGCATCTGCAGCCGGTCCTCGTTGGTCGTCGTGCTCGCCGACGGAAGCTCGGGGAACGGCCCGGCCGGTTCCGCCCCGGCCGGCCGCACCCCCACCGACCCGGCCGCCGCGACGGCACCCACACCCGCCAGGAAACGCCTTCTCGCCACCCCACCGGACATGCCGATCCTCCTCAGTTGACACCCCGCTCAACCGAAAATTTTCGCACTCCTATCGGAAGGCTATTCTGCAGACTTTCAAGCGTCAACGGTGCTCAATTTCCGAAATTTTCGGTGCTCATGGTCCACCGGTACACCTGCCCGTCCCGCAGCTCGTACGACGCGGGCGCGCACACCACCGGCCGATCCGCCAGGCGCGCCAGCACCTTCTGCCGGCCCCGCACGGTCACCCCGTCCTCGGTCCAGTGCAGGTAAGGGTGCAGCACCCGCCGCAGGACGTCCCGGTCCTGCCGCTCGACCGTGAGCTGGGATTCTCGGACGCTGAGTGCGTCGTGATGATGGACAAGAACCCGCAGTGGGCTCACCTAAAGCGGGTACTACCGGTCGGCGTGCCAGAAATATCTTGATTTGTGCGTCAACCGTTACACCTCGACTTTCGCGGTTATGCGGCGGCGTGAGCCCAGGCTTGCTGGACTTCGAGGATTTCTTGGGTTGTGGCTGGTCGGGGGGTTGGTGGCATAAATCGGGTGGCGATGATCTGGCGGCGGAGCTTGGTGAGCATGTCCAGG
>NZ_DASYTH010000351.1:0-37412 GCF_036002505.1 Actinophytocola sp.
CCCTACTCAGATCAGGTAGTAGATCAGGTGTCTCACGTCAGCCTGACAGAGAGGGCGCCGCCAGTCCATGGCATCCCACTCGCGGACAACGTCGTCAGGTCCGTTCACTCCGAGAGCCGCCATCGCAGTATCAAAGGCAAAGGCTGTCATCGCGTCTAACTTGTCCCTCGGTTCCAGGGGGTCCGGCCGTTCGTCTTCAAAGGCTCACCTGCCCACGTCAGCCCTGCTCCTGCAGCCAGGCACCAGGCCCGGTATCCGGCCGGTTATCCAGGACGGCCGCGTGGAGTAACGGCCCTGACGTCCCGGTTTCCCGCTGCCTTTCGGCCACCGGCATTCGCTTCTTGGGCATCCTGTTCCCGCCAGTGGGATTGGGCCTCCCTTACGGTCGGCTTACCGATACACCGCCGGGAGCACACCCGGTGACATGATCGGACCCTGACGGGTTTTCCGTGTTCCGCATGCGTCAGACACGGCTGGGGTTGGGCGCCCTCTTTACCCCGGGGACGGCGGTGTCCACACGGCAGCGTCGGGTCCGCGACCGCCACCTGCCGCATCACAACGGCACGTCCCTGCCTGCCCGGCACCACCATCCGACCCGGGCAGCTGATTTAACGAGGCATCATCAAGGGTTTCCGGTTAGTCGCCCCCTGCCCAGCCTTCCCCTGGCCTGTAACCCCCGGCCGGTGCGGGAATCCTTGGGCTTTCCCGCGAGCTTCACACCCAGCCGTTACCGGCCACGCATGTCACGGTGGGGACAAGTCACGGACACGACCCGGGGTCACGTCGCCGACATAGCACCGACCTCCAACCAAACGAAACCCACTCACCACATGCGACTTCACGTCGCACCCCGATCAATCATCATGTCGCGGACCCGAAACCCTCGTCCGACGGCCATAGGTAAGTCTGGCTGCCACCTCGCCACCACCCGCACGGCAACGCGAGCGAACAACACCCGACCTCTGGGGAGCCGTCACAGGTATTGGCCCGTCGTGTCGGTGTCCGTCTTCGACACCCGCACCGACACCACGTTGGCAAGGTTCACGACAACGCCATGCTCGCCAGCCTCGCGGTTGTACCTCGCCCGCGTCAGGACCAGGCTGCGCCGCTCGTCCAGGGCCCGAGCGATCGCCTCCAGCGCCTCCGCTTCCCCGCCAAAGTCTGCGCTTATCAGGGTGACATCCTCGCCTCCCGCGGGGTGAAATCGCATGATCAGTTCGATATTGTCGGCCACGGTCGCTCCTTCCTGCGAGAAGTTCGGCGCTCATTGGCCCCGAAGACGCTTTACCACTCTTTGCGATTGTCTCGATGGTCTGTCGGCGTTCGCCCGGCAACAAGGGTTCGGGATACACGGCCGCAGGACGGCCGCGTGCGCCGACGCGGTCATGGCAGGGGCAGCGCCGCCGAGTGTTCCGGCGACGGCTGGGATCAGACAGAAACCTGAACGCCTTCTGCCGAACAAGCGTACGATGAGGGTATTCCGGACCCGACGACGCCCCACTCGAGGTGCCAGCCACGCCGGCCGTCGTCGAGGTGATGTCATGTCCGTCCTACTCGGCAAGCGAAACCCGTCGGCAGATCAGGCCGCGGCGATGCTGTCGGCACCCGCCGACCTATCCCCGGCCGCGTCCACCGGCGTGCGCCACACCCGCATCAGCGCCGCCTGGGTCGGCGTCTGCGCCGCCGCGGCCGTCCTGGTCGTGCTCATCGTCTTCATGCTGCAGAACACCCGCAGCGTCGAGATCACGTTCCTCGGGATGCACGGCACCCTGCCGCTAGCCCTCGCACTGCTCATCGCCGGGGTCGGCGTGGCCATCATCGCCATGGTGGTCGGCACCGCCCGCATCACTCAACTGCGCCGCCGCCTGTCCGACCGGCGCCACTGAGCCTGCCGGCCGGACACCGCCCGACGCTTCCGAACCCTTCGCCATTCCGCAGCCCAGCCCGTCACCGGTCACGCCGACGGCGGGCACGGGAAGGACCGTCATGACAATCACCAGCCACCGTGCCACGATCTTCTCGCCATCGACGTCCTCGACACCGCGGCTACGGATGGAACCGACCGGATCCCGCCGCGGACCGCTCGACGGCGGCTGGTGGCCCCGCTCGACCGACCCCGTTGCGGAGCTGCCCGGGCTCGTCCTGGCCATCGACCACCTCCGCGGGCCGGTCAGACAACTGATCCTCAACGCCCAGGGCTGGGACAGCCATCCCCGCCGCCTCGGCGTGGCCGGCCGGGTAATCCGGCCGGGCTACTTCGCGAGCCAGCCCGCCACCCTGCTGACCGCGATATGCGACGGCGGCGGACGCGTCGACCTGCTCGTCATCCCACCAGACACCCCGCGACGGATCGCCGAAACGGCGATGTTCATCGCCGCCGCGGCCGACAACGTGCTCCCGGCGCAGGACATCCTGCTAGCCGCCAGCACTGCTGATCCAAGTGCAACCGACCGTCTGCCCGAAGACGTATGGGAAACCGACGGCAGCCGCAGCCACCTGGTGGCCGCGACTCCCGACCGCGCAGCGGGCCGGGCACATGTGGTCCTAGAGCACGCACAGACGAGGAGAAGCAGCGATGTCAGTAATTAGGTTCGAGCCCTTCCGTGACCCCTTCCGGGAACTCGACCGGCTCATGTCCATGGCCGCCAGCGGAACCCGTGCCCCGCTCGGCATGCCCCTGGACGTCTACCGCAGCGAGGACGGCACCTACCACATCGAGGCCGACCTGCCAGGCGTCGACCCCGACAGCGTCGAGGTGACCGTTGAACAAGGCGCCTTGACACTCCGGGCCGAGCGCACGCCGCACTACGGCGACACCGACCAGGTCGTCGTCGCCGAGCGACCGCAGGGATCGTTCACCCGCCAGCTCTCCCTCGGCGAAGGCACGGACACCGAGAATCTCACCGCCGACTACGCCGACGGTGTCCTGCACGTGACCATCCCCGCGTCACCCAAGACCCAGCCACGCCGGATCGAGATCACCCGTGCGGCCGGTGGCAGCCGCACCATCTCGGCGAGCACCGTCGAGGAGCGGGACGCGCCCACCAGCACCGCCGGTGCCGCCGGCTGACCGCGCGTCCACCAGGTGCGGGGTCGCGTTGCGTCCCTAGCCATCGAGGCACGTCGACTGCCCGCAGCTTCAGCTTCCGGTAAGCGTGCACTGCCGTGCCACTAGCCCGGGTGATTCACGGTGATCGTCAAGTTGTGGGTTCGGTCGGCGTGTAGATAGACGAAACTGCCTCTCTGGCAGGGAAAACTTGTGATTGCGACATCTACAAGAATCTCTGCGAGGGAGGCACTTCCGCGGTGCAGTCTACGGCGTGGTCGAAGGATCTGCGGGTCACCGCGGACGGGACGGGTGTGGTGTCGCATGTCGGTGCGGCGCTGTTGCGGATACTGGCTGACCGGTCGGGGTTGACCGGGGCGTTGTCCGCCGGGCTGGCCCGCCACCGGCGGTGGCCGGTCCACGACCGGGGCCGGGTCCTCGTCGATCTCGCGGTGATGATCGCCGATGGTGGGGAGGCGATCTGCGACATCGACGTGCTGCGCCACCCAGCACGAGGTGTTCGGGCCGGTCGCTTCCGACACCACCGTCTGGCGGCCCCTCGATGAGATCGGCGCGGTCCAGCTGCGGCGGATCGTCCTGGCGCGGGCGAAGATCCGGGCCAGGATGTGGCAGCTGTTCGGCGGGCCACCGGCATCTCGGGCTGCGGGCCGGGACATCGGCGCGGGCGTGGTGGTCCTGGATGTGGACTCCACGATCGTGCTCGCCCATTCGGACAAGGACGGCGCCGCCGCGACGTACAAACACACGTATGGCTTCCATCCGATCCTGGTGACCTGCGACAACACCAGTGAACTGCTCGCGATCCGGCTGCGGCCGGGTAACGCGGGCGCGAACACCGCCGCCGACCACCTCGAGGTCCTCGCCGATGCGATCGGACAGATCCCCGCCGGGCACCGGCGGCATCTGTTGATCCGCGGTGACAGCGCCGCCGCCACCCACAAGGTGCTCGACTGGCTCACCAGCCTGAACACCACGCGGCGGCGGGTGGAGTACTCGATCGGCTGGTCGATCGGTGAGCCCGAACGCGCCGCGATCACCGCGCTGCCCGCCACTGCCTGGACGCCGGCGCTGGCCGCCGACGGTAACCCCCGCGAGAGCGCCCAGGTCGCCGAGCTGACCGGCCTGCTCACCCTCACCGGCTGGCCCACCACCGCAGGTCATCATCCGCCGGGTGCGTCCCCACCCCGGCGCCCAACTGTCGCTGTTCGAGGAACGTGACGGCTGGCGCTACACCGCGTTCGTCACCAACACCCACGCCGGGGCGCGGCAATGGCTCGAGGCCCGGCACCGCGCCCACGCCAGAGTGGAGGACCGGATCCGCTGCGCGAAGGACACCGGCCTGCGCCGACTACCCTTGCGCGAGTTCGCCATCAACCAGGCCTGGTGCACCGCCGCCGCGATCGCCGCCGACCTCATCTGCTGGCTGCAGATCCACGCCCTGGACGGCGACCTCGCCAAAGCCGAGCCGAAGAGGCTGCGCTACCGGCTGCTGCACACCGCCGCCCGGCTGGCCCGCGGGCAACGCCGCCGCTGGCTACGCATCCCCTCGACCTGGCCGTGGGCCACCCAGATCACCGCCGCGTTCGGTCGGATCACAACGATCCCCGCACCCGGCTGACCACGCTCAGCCCGCATCCCACCGACCGGAGGACCCAGGAGACCACGCCCACCGCCGCGACAGACGGCCCATCACCACGCCCCACCACCCAAACAATCGACACAACTCGATCAACGTGGCTGGACCGGCAGCACCGGCCAGCCACGGTAACGCCACGCTGCTGACCACGAGGGAGGGGCCATTGTTGTCCTGTTTGACCACGAGGTATGGGCTGGTCTCGGGTGGATGAGGATGGCGCCCTTCTGAGCCGAGAAGGAATCCGGCGGCGCGATCATCGGTGACATCACGAAGCCGCGACTGTCCGCTGCCAGTGAAGGTGGTTCGCGTAGATCGCTTTGAGCAGACCGGATCAGAATCGATGGCACAGCGTTGTTGTTGGGTCTCGGTCTCGGTCGAGTGCCGCGCGGTGGTCCGTGTCAGGAAGGTCCGGGCATCCGCCCGGATGAGCAAGTGTCCAGTGGCTGGAGCGTGTTCCGGCGGTCGCAGCAAGTCGCTTCAGGCACCGAAACCTGCACCCGCATCGAGAACGGTTCACACTGCTCAGCGGCGTCTTACCCGGCTGCCGCACGGGAGCACGGCAGTGGTAAGGCGTCAAGGTCATCGACTCTCGTACCGTTGATCCTGCCGGCGGGCGCTGTACCCGCAACCTCCCGCCGACCCGTACGTGTGACGGAGAAGTCGAAAACTGGCGCCACCGCGTGTCGCCGCCCTCGTCACGCATCGTGAAGGGGCGCCGCGCAGTTGTCAGCGGCAGAGGCGGATGCCTGCAAGAGCTGAGTTCGACGGGGCACCCGGGCCCCAAGCAGCGGGACATCTCTGCTCGGAGCCGAGTGTTGGCGATGTTAGGCGGTTGCCTGGCGCAACGGGCGCCATGCGGAGACGGCGATTACCGCCATCACCACGGCGGCGATCCAGAACGGTGTCGTGATCTCCAAGGCACTGGCGAACAAGCCACCGAGGAGGGAGCCGAGCGCGGCTCCGCCCAGCTCCAGCAACGCGTACACGCTGCCTACCCGGCCGAGCAGGTGGGATGGCACCAGCCGCTGGCGAAGAGACGCGACGATGACGCCCCACACCATGGCGTGGATGCTGAAGACGACCAGGACGGCTGCCGCGACCCACGGTGTCGTCGTGACCGCCAGGGTCACGTGCGTGACGACCTCGATGATTAGGCCGGTGCGCAGCACCGCGGTGCTGCCGAACGCGCGGGCGAGCTTGGCCGCGACCGTCGTGCCGGCCAGGCCGCCAACCGCGAACGCGGTCAGCAGAAAGCCGTAGCCGATGTCGAACAGGCGCAGCTGCTGCCGGCAGTAGAGGACGAACACCGCGAACGCGGCGCAGAACGCGATGTTTCCCAGGCCCATGCTCACGGCCAGGGTGCGCAGCAGGCGGTGCTGCCACAACCAGCGCACACCTGCGATGATCTCGCCGCGCAGGGAGGCCCGCGGTTGAGGTTCAGGGGCGGGCGCCGACCGGATACGCGCTACCAGAGCCGCTGCCACGGTGAAGGTCAGGGCGTCGAGGCCGAATGGCGCGGCGGCGGAGATGACGAACAACCACGCGCCCAGCGGCTTGGCGGCGAACTGGTTGCCGATGGTGAAGGTTGCGTAGAGCCGGGCGTTGGCGCTGGGCAGTTTCTCGGGCGCGACTAGTGACGGCTGGAGGGCCCCCATCGCGGTGTCCGCGAGGGTTTCTCCGGTGCCGAGTAGGAAAAGCACCGTGTAGATGACGGCCACGGTGACGGTCTCGGTTGCGAGGGTGACGGCCAACGCGGCCAGCGCGCCGGCGCGCATCAGGTTGACGGCCACGATGAGCCGTCGCCGGTCGAGCCGGTCGACGTAGGCGCCACTGATCAGGGCGAACAGCAGCCATGGCACCTGCTGGGCGAAGACGGCACCAGCGACCAGTGCCGGGTGGCTACTGACGGAGGCGACCAGCAGTGGGCCGGCCGCCATGGTGACACCGTCACCGATGTTGGACACCGCCGAAGCGGTCCACAGTTTGGTGAAGTCCGCGCCAAGACGCGCGGATACAAGGGCACGCAAAGGAGCTCCTCAAGCCGGGACAAGAAATGGTCGTCATAGGACCGCTCCGCGGCGAGGAGCACCGCACCCCCGGGATGCCCGACGGTGGTCCGGTCAGCGCACGGTGTGCTCTCGCGGCGAAGCGGTGACCGTGACCTTGTCGAGGTGCATCTCAGCTCCTATCTGTGGATCAATGGCAGGGGCAGGATAGCCGTACCGACGTCGAGATTCGATCGAATACGGGCTTAGTCACCGGGCACCGGGCGAGAACATCGACCGCCAGCCAGCGCCCTCATCTCGGCAGATCAATGCGTCCGATGGGCGGATGGCGCGGCGAAAGACCTCGGCCGCATGGGGGATCGAGACCGTTCGACGGCTGTGATCGCCCGCGGTGTGCCGAGCTCATCCGACCCGCCGGTTCAACGCGATACGAAAGTACACCGAATCTAACGCCGGCTAACCGACGTGGGCCGTACCCGGGCAAACAGCCACGGTGGTGTTCAACGCTCTTCGCCTGACGGGTGTCGTTGAATCGCACACCGGCTCATCATGCGCATGGCCCCGGCGCAACCGTGGCGCAACCCTGCCGGCACAGCCCGCGCTCGGTGTCCTATGGCCCGGCGAGTAGGGCGACCAGGGTGGCCGATCCCTGCCGGGTGTGTCGTGACCGGCGGTCGTCGGAGCCAGGACTCGCCGGGAGCTGTCCAGCTCCACGTAAGTCTCGCCGGCGTCCGTGCGCACCACGGCGAACCGGGCCGCCGGGGTGGTGCACGAGGCCGCCGGCTTGGCGGCCTCGGCCTCCCGCTTGACGCCGGCCCACTGCCCGCCGGTCAGCAGACGACCGAACACGAAGTCGCCGGCCGGTTTAGCGGTGCGCTGCTGGTCGGTGGGGACCCGGGTAAGCTGACCGCCGTGGTCGTGACGCTCCGCGAGATCACCAACGGCAACCGCGAAGCCGTCCTTGCACTGCGCGTGGCACCCGAGCAGGAGCGGTTCGTCGGGTCGGTGCACGGGGCACTGGATGACGCCGCTGAGTACCCGCACGCCAAGCCGTGGTACCGGGCGGTCTACGCCGGCGACGACCCGGTCGGGTTCGTGATGGTGAGCTGGAACGTGCAGCCGCGGCCACCGGACATCATCGGACCGTGGTTCCTGTGGAAGATACGGTCGCCTCCGTGTGCACAGGGTCTCTGATCCTCGCCGCCGGGCTGCTCGAAGGGCGCAACGCCACCACGCACTGGGCCCTCGCCGACCAACTCAACCGGCTGGGCGCCCAATAACAACGGCAGCGGTGGGTGCAAGACGGCAAGTTCCTCTGCTCGGCCGGAGTCTCCGCCGGCATCGACATGGCGCTCCACCTCGCTGCCGAGCTGACCAACGAACAACTCGCCAAGAAGGCCCAGCTGATCATCGAGTACGACCCCCAGCCCCCTTCGGCGGGATCGACTGGAACACGGCCGACCTCCACTTCATGGCCACCCTGGTCGACCAGTGGATCCACGAGGCGTTTGCCGACCACCCGGACATGATCAACCGATTGACCGGTGATCACGCCCCGAGCATGCCCTGAATCTTCCACTCAATCCACGAATCGAGGTCATCATGTCCGAGCATGACCTGCTACCAGGCGCAGAGCCCGTACTGGTCCACGGCAGGCTGGAGGAGCCGCTCAGCCGCTGGCTGTGGCTAGTGAAGTGGCTCCTGCTCATACCCCACTACGTCGTCCTGGCCTTCCTCTTCATTGCCTTCACAATCGTCACCGTGGTCGCCTTCTTCGCGATCTTGCTCACCGGCCGCTACCCGCGCGCTCTGTTCGACTTCAACCTTGGGGTGCTGCGCTGGTGGTGGCGAGTCTCCTACTACGGCTACAGCGCGCTGGCCACCGACCAGTACCCGCCGTTCAGCCTCGCGGAGAAGCCGGACTACCCGGCGACGCTCGACATCGCCCATCCACAGCGGCTCTCCCGGGGCCTCGTGCTGGTCAAGTGGTGGCTGCTGGCACTGCCGCACTACATCCTGCTCGGCCTCATTGTCGGCGGGACCAGCTACACCGTCACCTCCGCGGCCGGCGGGCAGACCACCACCTGGACGATCGCCAGCGGCTCCCTGCTCTCGCTCCTGGTCTTCTTCGCCGGGGTCGGGCTGCTGTTCACCGCCCGCTACCCGCGCGGCCTGTACGACTTCGCCATGGGTGTGGACCGCTGGGTGCTCCGCGTCACCGCCTACGCCGCTCTGATGACCGACGCGTACCCGCCGTTCCGGCTCGACCAGGGCGGCTCGGAGCCCGCCGAACCCCGCGGCCCGACTCCCTCCGCTCCCGGAGACGCCGCTCGCGCAGGCGCAGAAGGCGGTGCGCGCATCCCGGCACCGGACGCCGGAGGCGTCTAACACGACCACCCCCCTCTGCGTCTCCAGGTTGCTGCCGCCGCTTCCGCGACGGACAAGCTCCGTGACAACGCCCCAACCCGTAGGTATGCCTGCAGCAGACGAAACCCTCGAGCCAGGAAGAAGAGCATAGACGCCAGATTGACTATGCATGCTCGTTGCCAGAGAGACGAGGGGATCCAGCGCATCCGGTCGTCACAGTCAGTCACGGATCCGCCAGCTCGGGTTCGGCCACGCGGTCACGGGCGCTGGTCAGGGACACGTGTCGGCGGCATAGCGGACATTCGTCGCTCGGCTCGTCCTGCGCGTGTGCGACTCATCGTGCTCCCCGGTTGAACGTCCGTTCAAGGGTGGGCGAAGCCGCGATCGAGCAAGTGGGGATTCTGGTGCGGAAGGGCTTGCAGCCAGGACCGTCGAGGGCCAGAACAAGTGGATGGAGATGCTCTCGCGGTTGCGCTCCGGATCACCTGACCAGCGGCCCTGGGCTCCGGACCGATGAGACGACGTCGAGGATCGCTCGAGTGGTGGCGGCTGAGTCTTCTTCGTTTGCGATCAGCGCTTGGTGGGTGGCGCCGTCGATGACGCGTGCGATCGACGCTGCGGGCCGGTTCAGCCTCATGGTGCAGCGGACCGCGCCAACGATCCGTTACGTGTCGGTGGACGGGGCCGGTGATCAGGACCGCCCCGGGTAGCGAAGAGCGTTCGCGGGAGATGGCGGCGCGGTACCTCCCACCGGACAAGGTCGCCGATTACCTGGAGTACGAACGCACGCAGCTGGGCGAGCACATCGCCATCTATATGCGGCCGGAGCATTGGCTGTCCGCCGATCTGGGACCGGCCTGGCGAGGCACGCGACCCGACAGCAGTGCCCGCCGGAATGCCTAGTGCCCGCCGGAATGCCGCCCGCCGGAATGCCGCGTCTCAGGACGTCCGTGACAGATCTGTCTCGGGAGGTGCGTGACACGTCCGGCTAGGAAGATTGCCAAGGGTGCTGATTCTTGCACGGCTTCGGAGGCGGCTGATCGAGTTGGGCGCGGGCCTGCCGGCGTCCGTCCGCATCCCTGACCTCGGACCGTCGTCCATCGCCGGCGCGGTGTCCTGCCTCGTCTGCGCCGGTTGCTGTCAGCGTTGCTGTCAACGGCCTGGCGCGGCGTGCGCGACCGGCGGTCTGGCACACCTCCCGGCCGCGGGTGCCCGGGAGGTGCTTTGGGTGCACGGTCCCTTCGGCGGCCTTCAGCTGAGCTGTTCGGCCAGTCCGACGATGATGCCCTCGGGGCCGCGGACGTAGCAGAGCCGATAGATGTCCTCGTACTGCGCCAGCTCGCCGACGAGTTCGGCGCCGTGGGTGCGCAGGCGGGCAACGACGTCCTCGATGTCGTCGACGGCGAACATGATGCGACGAATGCCCAGCGTGTTCGCCGGGGCATCCTTCGGTTCGGCGCTGATCGCCTTTGGCGTGTGGAACATCGCCAGCTCGATTCGGCCGTGGCCGTCCGGGGTCCGCAGCATTGCGATGTCCTGTCGGACGTCGTCGATCCCGATGACACGCTCCACCCAACGTCCCTCGATTGGCCCCTTGTTTTCCAGCTCCATGCCAAGTTCGACGAAGAACGAGATAACAGCGTCAAGGTCGTCGACAACGATGAGGACGTTGTCCATCCGCTGGATCGTCATGCTGGGTCTCCTTGGTGTTGTACGGCCACGGTGGCCGCATCCGCCCCGGAGACGGAGCCGCCAGGCCGTTCTCGACATCCTTGCAACATCTTCCTCGGGAACCTCTTGACGCGGCACACGCCCGCTGAGCGTCTTGCGAAGCAGGGTGGCTTCGGGCGACTGTGTCGGGCTGCCGTGTATTGGCTCTGATGCCGCCCGCCGGAACCTTGTTCAAACTGTTTGTACGTCTTCAAAGCGACCCGAAACGGGCCGCTCACGCCGCCGACCATGGCGTCATGACCGCCCGGCCTGGGAATGGCCGGGCGGTCATGCCAACGTCCGTCGCCTGGCGTGAAAGAGCGGGATCGGGCCGCGGCAGAAGACCATAAGGCACTGGGGTTCTTAGGTTGAGAGATTCAGTCGGCAGCCGACCGGCCCAGGCTCAAGATACGCGGCGCAGTTGCCGCGTGCGGGCACGGAAGGCGCTTGCGGGCCCGTCGCGGGTTGCGGTTACTGCGCCTCCGGCGGGGGCGCTCCGGCTCCGGGATGGCCGGACACCCGTCACCCTCGCCCCGGGCAAGCCGAGCAGACCCCGTCGGCGCCCGCCGGCCTGGGTGCCGAGTGTCAAGGCCGTCTTGACGCGGCGGGCGCCGGCGGGCGCCCGCTCCCTGGAGGGCGGGTCGAGGGCGACGGGATGGCCGAGAGGCCTTGGATCCCCCTACATGGACATCGAAGGCTAAGGTCAATCAGCGTTTCAGACGGGCCACCAGCCGACCATAAGTTGCTCGCCGGTTAATTGGTGGCTGGGGTCACGTACCCAAACACTGGGCCGTTATCGACCCTGCGGTTCAACGGCATCTGGGTGGGCACGAATGATCGAAATTGTCGTACCCATTCTCTAGACTCAGCTCCAATGAGGAATGCTATCGTGATCGGGGCCAGCGTGGCCGGTCTAGCCGTGGCCGGAGTGCTGAGCAGGCGGTTCGCGTCGGTGACCGTGCTGGATCGGGACGTGCTGCCCGACGACAACACGCCGCGGCGCGGGGTGCCGCAGGGCCAGCAGGGGCATTTCCTGCTGGTGTCCGGCCTACAGGAGTTGGAGGCGTTGTTCCCGGATCTGGAGCGGGAGCTGGTCGCCGCCGGCGGCACTCGAATCGACCCGGGTCTGGGCCTGCGGTCCTATCGATTCGGCCGGCTGTTCCCGATCGTTGCGACGGGGCGCGAGCTGATCTCGATGAGCCGGCCGCAACTGGAGCTGCTGGTCCGCGAACGGGTCGCCGAGCTGGCGGGCGTGACGATCCGCGACCGGATCGCGGTGACCGGGCTGCGAGGTGACGGCGAACGGGTCACCGGGGTCACGCTGGACACTGGCGAAAAGCTCGACGCCGATCTGGTGGTGGACTGTTCCGGGCGGAGTAGTCGCTCCGATCGCTGGCTCGGCCAGCTCGGTTTCCCGTCGCCGGAGCGGGTGGAGGTCAAGGTCGGAGTGGTGTATTCCACCCGTACCTACCGCCGCCGGCCCGGTGACCTGCCCGGCTGGCAGGCCGTGTTGATCCTGCCGACCGCACCCGCGGAACGGATGGCCGGCATCGCCCTGCCGCTGGAGGGGGATCGCTGGCTGGTCACCGTGGGCGGGTGGCACGTCGAGGATCCGCCGACCGACGCCGCCGCGTTCGAGGCGGTCGCCGCGGCGCTGCCGGATCTCACTGTGGCCGAGCTGATTGCGCGCACCGAGCCGCTGACCGACCCGGCGGTGCACCGCTTCCCGTCGAGCCGGCGCCGGCTGTTCGAGCGCCTGGACCGGCTGCCCGCCGGATACGTCGCCGTGGGCGACGCGGTCTGCAGCTTCAACCCGATCTACGGCCAGGGCATGACCTGCGCGACCAGGGAGGCGGTCGCGCTCGGTATCGCTCTGGACCAGCACGGCATCGCGTCCAGCGCGATGGCCCGCGACTATTACCGGGCAGCGGCGGAGATCATCGCGACGCCGTGGCGGTTCGCGGTCGGCGGCGACTTCACCTACCCGCAGACGACCGGCCCGCGCCCGCGCGGCATCCGACTGGTCAACTGGTACGTCCGCAAGATTGCCCTGGCGGCGCACGTCCGCCCGGACATCAACGCGCTGTTGCTGGCCGTGCAGCAACTGGTAACCCCGCCCGGCGTGCTGTTCCGGCTGGCCTTCGTGGCCCGGGTGCTGTGGCTGGCCCGATCCAGCCGCGTTCGCGGGTGAGCGCTCCACCCCGAATCACGGCGTCACCGTCAGCGCTATCGCAAGCTCACCGGACATGGCTGGCCGCAGCGATGGCCCGGTCAAGCTGGGCTCGTAGGTCGATGACCTCGTCGGTGCTGGCATCCATCGCCCCGGTCAGGCCGTTGAAGTACACCAGCCGGCCGCCGTCCTTGAAGGACATGACGGCGGACTTCTGCGGGGTGCGGCAACGTGCCGAAACAGCGGCGGCCGCGCTGGGCCGGCAGCAAAGCCGACCATGTACCGGGTGAGTGTGGCGGCGACGTGGTCGGCCGGATCGGCGACGACGAAGGCGAGAAATCCGCTCTCGCGTTCCACGCTGAGCTCGTGGCCGGTGACCGAATCGACGAGAACCGTGCCGTTGGGCAGTCGGCGTAGCAGCGCCCACAGGCAGCCGATCATCCTGTCCTGCTCGCGTAGTGCCGGCGACCGCCGGATCGCGCGGAGAAGGGCCGAGGCACCGAGTCCGGCCAGGACCACGCCCAGCAGGAGCACCCACAGATGCCGCCACCACACGTACGACAGGGTGGCCGCGACCCCGGTCAAGGCGAGCAACGCTGCCTCGGACCGCGGTCCGGGCCTCACCGGGCGTCCTCGTCGCCAGGGACGGGCGGTGCCTGCTCGGTCTGTTCGAGCAACGCAGCGTTGAAGTGGACCATGCGATCTCGCAGCTCCGCTCGTGGGGGCGGGTGGAGCTGTCGCGCCGTTCCGTTCGGGCGTTCGGCATCCGCCCGTTCAGGCTGATGAGATGGGCTCAAACGGCACCGGCAGCTTGTGCCCGCCTGCCGGGGTATTGACGACGGACGTAGGCATCCTGAGTATCGCCTACCGGCTGCATCCGTGCAGAGATCGGCGCGTTTGTTCGGCACCGGCCGCGGGCCGCGCATCAATTCCTCAGGCGACATTCGGCCAACCGCCGGCCACGGCGCGCACGAGGTCAGCGAGCTCTGCGACCTGACGCCCGTCGGTGTCGACACAAAAGGCCGCCGACACTGGCGTGATCAAGTGTGTCGGCGATCCGGGAGGCCTCTGCTATGCGCCCGCGCAGCTCCGCCTCCGGCCGCCCGCGCATCTCGTCGCCCGGTATGGCCGGCCGACCGCCCCGGCCACGCAACAGGATCCGCTCGGCCAGCGTGTCCGGTCCGGCGCGCAGACGGCACAGGGTCCACGCCGCCGACGGGATCGCGCCCATGTACCGGACATGACCAGACACTGGGCGCCGGCCAGGCGGAACCCCTCCCAGACCTGGCCGAGGTGATGCGCCTTGAACCGCTGGTGATCGGGATCGTCGTCCGGCGCGGGGCGGCAGAATCCAATCTGGGCCAGGTTGACGTAGGCCGCGGGTATACCGTCGCCGAGCACCCGTTGGAAGATCTCGAATCCGACGGTGGACTTGCCGACCGCGGGCGGACCGCACCGCCACAACACCGGGGCCGTACCGGTGTACGCGGCGTCTACGGCGGCAGCGCGGACACGTGTCGCGGCGGCACCCGACCCGGCAAGCCGGCGTTGCGTACCCGCGCCGCCACCTCCGCGACGGCCAGCCCTGTGCTGTCCACGTCCAGGCTGGCCAAGTCGGTGAGGTCCAGCTCCCCGCGTTGCCGACGTTCTCCTCGGTCAGGTGCAGCTGCGATCCCTGTTGCCTGATCCGGCTGCGCAGCTCATCGTGGCCGACGCGCAGCCGGCAGACCGTCAAGGCAGTGCCGGGAAGCGTGCCGGCGTGCCGGCGCACCTCCTCGGCGTCGTCGACGATGCCGCTCACCCCCAGGCACTGCGCTCCCGCCGCCCGGAAGCCCGCCCAGACCTCGCCGAGGTTGCTTGCCTTCACCCCGGTTGTTGCGCGGGTCATCGCCGGGCGCTGGATAGCAGAGTCCGATCTGATCCAGATCCACGTGGGCGGTTGCGATACCGACCGCGCTGAGCTGGTCGAAGAGGTCGAACCCCGACCGAAGGCTTCCCGACCCGGACGGACCGCAGAGCCAGGGAACCGGGACCGTGTCACGACGCACCAGCGCGAGGCTAACGGACCCGGCCGAACCCGACGATCGAGTTACCGGCTGCCGGTCACCGTAGTGGGCTTCACTCGTGCGCGAGCGTCCTGTCGATGTGCTGGAGGTCGTTGGCGGTCCTCAGCACCGGTGGTCTGCTCAGGGCTTGGCGGAGGTCGCGAACGCTGGAGCGCACACGGAACGTCGCGCTCTCGCCGGCAAGCAACGTGATCAGCGCATCGTCGACGGTGGCGTCTGCGGCCACTCGATCGGCCAGCAAGGTGATGTCCCGGGCAAACGAGCGAGCAGTCACATTCACCGCGTACCCGTCCTCGGACTGAGTCACCTCGACCTCGAGGGGACTCGGGTCCATGGCCATCTCGACGTCCGGTACGAACGTGTGCACCGCGCTTCGCGTGTCGAGACGGGCCACCAGAATCTCCGCTGTCGAGTCGTCGGGCGTGCACAACTCGGGAGACAGGGCGATCGGCTCGTACGTTCTCGGGTCAACATTGACCGGGACCGTTGCGGTAGCGAGCGACCGGCCGTCGAGCCGTTGGCGGCTAACCGCGAGTTCACCCTGCCACGGCCGGTCGGTGTCGTTGAGCACGACCACCGAGATGATGCCGTTTTCGGTGACGAAGACCAGGTTCTGCGGCGCGAAGGCGCGCCGTAACGCGTACCAGACAGGCTTGGGTCGCTCTTCGGAGTCGATCGCCGCCCACGAGGTGACCGGCCAACAGTCATTGAGCTGCCAGACGACCGCACCAGCGGTCCGCGGCCACCAGCGGCGGTAGTGGTCGATGGCGTACGCGACCGCGCGCGCCTGGTTGAGTTGGGTGGCCCAATGCCAGTCGGCGAAATCCGTCGGCACGCCGAGATGCGGGCTGAGGCCCCGGTCGAGCTTGCCGTTGCCGTCCTCGGCCTTCTGGTGGATCAGGAAATTCGGATCGTTCTTGGGATCGCTTGCGGCATCCAGCGGCCCGCCCTCGACAGCGTGGACCCAATCGACCAAGGTGCGCCACGTGGGCGGAGCCTGGAAACCGAACTCCGAACAGAACCGGGGAATTTCGCTGCGGTAAGCGCGGTAGTCGATCCGATTCCAGACCTCCCACTGGTGGTGGCTGCCGTAGTCGGGATCGTTGGGATGGACCTGATCAAGAGCGAATCCCGGGGAGCAGGGGCTGTTCTCGCTGTACGGGCGGGTC
Source organism: Actinophytocola sp. (assembly GCF_036002505.1). Lineage (GTDB taxonomy): Bacteria > Actinomycetota > Actinomycetes > Mycobacteriales > Pseudonocardiaceae > DASYTH01. The sequence goes on from NZ_DASYTH010000351.1 coordinate 16,192, forward strand.
GGGTCGAGCTCGGCGACTATCCTGGGAAACAGCTCGTACGCGTACCGGGCACCCCAGCTGCGGCCATCCAACCGCTGCTTCCAGTTCCAGTCCTCGTGGCCCCACAGATTCTCGTTGCCGCCGTTGTACAGGACCAGTGAGGGGTGCGGCGCCAGCCGTACGACGTTTTCCCGGGCCTCAGCCTCGATCTCCTCCCACAGCGGCGACTCCTCCGGGTAGGCGGCGCAGGCCAGCAGGAAGTCCTGCCAGACGAGCAGGCCACGCTCGTCGCAAGCCCGATAGAAGTCCTCGCTCTCGAAGATTCCGCCACCCCAAACGCGGACTAGATTCACGTTGGCGCCCACTGCCTGGTCCAGCCGGCGTCCCACTTGCTCAGCCGTGATCCGGGTCAGGAAATGGTCGTCAGGGATCCAGTTGACGCCCTTGGCGAACAGAGGACGGCCATTGATCGAGATGGTGAACTTGGCGCCGTTGTCGTCGGAGGACGTGTCCAGTTCGACGGTCCGGAAACCGATCCTGCGCTGCCACCGATCGAGTCCCTGGCCATCCGCGGACAGGGTGAGCCTGAGGTCTGCCAGGGGCTGCTCGCCGTAGCCGGCAGGCCACCAGACGGGTGCATCGGGGACATCGACAACGAGTGTCGCGACTGAGGCGCCGGCATTCACTATGCTTTCGGCGCGGTGACCGAGGATCTCGGCGGCCAGCGTCAGCGGCGCCTCCGCATCGAGGCGCTCCAGATCGATGCGGAGTTCGACTCGGCCCACGCCGGCGGGATCGATCGTGACTAGGGGAAGCACCGTGCTCAGCCGGGCTACCCTCCACCGTTCCAGCCGCACCGGCTTCCACAGACCGGCGGTGCGCAGGTCGGGCCCCCAATCCCAGCCGAAGCTGCAGGCCATCTTGCGAACGAAGTTGTATGGCCCGCTCGTATTGGCGGCGGGGCGCTCCCCGAGCCGCCTTCGCTCGGCCTCGCCGTATGCCGTGGCTGAACGCAGGTCGACCTCGAGTTCGAGCGGTCGGCCGGAGAGGTGCGGCGAGACATCGAAGCGGTACGAGCGGTGCATGTTGTACGTGCGCCCCAGTTCCACCTCGTCCTTCCCGTCTCGCAGTCGTACGGTGCCGATCGTGTCTATGCCTTCGAAGACCAGGTCAAGCTGCTCCCCACGATCGGTCGGCGCAAGGGCGAACACGCTCGGATCCAGCACCGTGGCGTAGCGCCAGTCGATGTCGTACATCCAGCGCAGAGCGTCCTCGACCGCGTCCAGATAGGGATCCGGGATGACGCCGGCTGCCATCAGGTCGGTGTGCACCGACCCCGGCACCTCGGCCGGATAAGTCCCGGGTAGCCGTCGCGGCGGGTCGCCGCCGATTGCGCGAACGGTCCATCCACTCGTCGACTCGGACCGCAACATCAGCTCGGCTCGACGATCTCGTGCAGTTCCTCCAACTCGAGCGCCTCGTGCAGCTTCGGCACGTCGGCGAGCAGTCGCTTGGTGTACTCGTGCTGGGGATTGAAGATCACCTGGTCGGTCCTGCCCTGCTCGACCATCACCCCGTGCTCCATCACCAGCACCCGATCCGCCAGGTAACAGGCCTGCCCGATGTCGTGGGTGATGAACAGGATCGTCATCCCCAGTTCGTCGCGCAGGTCGGTCAACACATTGAGGATGTTCACCCGCAATGACGCGTCGAGCATGGACGTGGCCTCGTCCGCGATCAGCAGCTTCGGCCGCATCATCAACGCCCGGGCGATCATGACCCGCTGGCGCTGGCCGCCGGACAGCTGGTGCGGATAGCGGCCCAGCACGCTGAGATCCATTCCGACATAGCCCAATGACTCCGCAAGACGCTGCTGGCCCACCTTGCCGCCGACGAGTCGCATGGAGCGGGACAGGAGCGTCCCGACGGTGAAGAACTGGTTGAAGGAGGAGAACGGGTCTTGGAAGACCGCCTGGACATCCCGCCAGTACTCCGCCCGGGCGCGTCCCTTGAGGTGGGTGACGTCCTTACCCTGAAAGATCATCTTGCCTGAGGTGACCGGCATCAGGCCGAGCACCAGCCGGGCGATGGTGGATTTGCCGGATCCGCTCTCGCCGACGATCGTGGTGACCTGCCCCTCCGCCAGTGCGAAGGAAACGTCCTTGACGGCTTGGACCTGGCTCCGGCCGCGGCCGAAGGTCTTGGTGATGTGCTCGGCGGCGAAGATCGCGCTCATCGGTGGATCACCGCCGGCGCATCGAAGAGTGAGCGGTCGAAGCTGCTCATTCCCTCGATCCGGATCTTCCGGTACTTGGGTTCCGGCGCCAACACCGAGCTCATCAGCGCCTGCGTGTACGGGTGTTGGGGATCGTCGACCATCCTCTCGGTCGGCCCGCGCTCGACGACCCGCCCTTCATACATCACCGCGATGTTGGTCGCGACGGTGCGCAGCACCGGAAGGTCGTGGGTAATGAAGATCACTCCAGACATGATCTTCTTTTCCAGCATCTCCAGCAGCATCTCGATCAGGATCTTCTGTGAGCTGACGTCGAGCGCGGAGGTCGGCTCGTCGGCCACCAGCAGCCGCGGATTGAGCAGGGTGCTGATGATGGTGACGGTGCGCTGCTTCATACCGCCGGACAGTTGATGGGGGTAGGCGTCCAGCACGCGAGCAGGCAGGCCCAGCGTGGTGATCCGCTCTCGTGCGCGATCGAGCGCCTCATCCTTGGAGACCTTGCGGTCGTGCGACCGCATGACGTCGTACACCAAATGGCGGATGCGCTTGGTCGGGCTGATGGAGTTCATCGCGCCCTGCGGCAGCATGGAGACGACGGCGCCGCGCCAGGTGCGCGGGACCTTGGCGTCCCCGCCCAGCTCCTGCACCTTGCCGTCGATCTCCAAGCTGCCCTGTTCGACATGCAACGGGGGCCGGGCGATGAGCGAGATGATCGATCCGAGCGTGGTCTTGCCGCTGCCGGACTCGCCGGCGAGCCCGAGCACCTCACCCTCCTCGATCTTCACGGAGACGTCGTCGACGGCCACGACGTCCTTGCCGCCGGTGTAGTACACGCCGCGGATGTTGCGGGCGTCGACAAGGGTGCCCATCAGCGTTGCTCCCGTCCGGTCGACGTCGGGGTCTCCAGCATTCCGACGGCTCCGACCGGCTCGGGCTCACCGACCACGAGCGGTGCCTCGCTCGGGGCACCGGGCGTGACGGCCTTCTTCCGAGCGGCCCGGCCACGGCGCAGGCGCGGGTTGAACACCTCGTTCAGGCTCGATTGCAGCAGCAACAGCGCGAAGACGATGAGGGTCAGCATCAAGGTCGGCGGGACGAACGCCCACCACGCGCCGGTGCGCACCGAGCCCCAGGCGATCGCCCAGTACAGCATGGTCCCGAGGCTCGTCGCGTTGCCCGGGCCCAGACCGAGCATGCTCAGTGTCGATTCGAAGAGAATCGCGCCGGACACCTGCAGCACGAAGGCCATCACGACGTAGGAGAGCAGGTACGGCAGGACGTCGCGGGCGAGGATGGACCAGAAGCCCGCGCCGGACAGCCGGGCGACGTCGATATGCTCCCGCGTTCGTACGCTGCTGGACTGGGCACGGACGGCGCGGGCCACCCAGAACCACGCGGTCAACCCGATGACCAGGGCCAGCGTGTAGATGTTGCGCTTGGGCAGCGACACGGAGACCAGGATGATCACCACGATGGCCGGGATGGCCAGGCCCACGTTCGTGATCGCCGTCAGCACGTCGTCGATCCAGCCGCCCCGGTAGCCGCCCACGAGACCGACCAGCAGGCCGATCACGGTGGCGATGGCGCCGGCGAGCAGACCGACGATCAGCGAGGTGCGGGTGCCGTACACCAGGTTGGCGAGCACGCTCTGGCCCTCGTTGTCCGTTCCGAGCAGCATCGCACCGCAGCATCGCGGCCGGTCGTACAGGCCGCCGACGGTGGCGTTCGGGTCGGTCTGCACGATGAACGGTCCGATCACGGCCGCCAGGACGATGAAGCCGACCAGCGCCGCCGACACCCAGAAGCGGGGCGGCAATCCTCGAAGACTCATCAGCGCTCTCCGCTCTGTGCTGCCCGGATCCTCGGATCGATGAACCCGGTGAGGACGTCAACGGTGAAGTTGGCGATCAGCACGGCCAGGGTGATCAGCAGGGTGATCGCCTGGATCACCGGGTAGTCGTTCTGCCCGATCGCGTTGAACAGCAGGGTGCCCAGTCCCGGGTAGGAGAACACCAGCTCGATGATCAGCCCGCCGGTGATGAGCGCGGCGATGGACAGTCCGAGCCCGGTGAACTGAGGCAACATGGCGTTCCGGAAGATGTAGCGGACGGTCATGGCGTCCCGGACGCCGAGACCGCGGTTGTAGTTGACGTAATCGGAACCGAGCTCGTACACCGCCATCGAGCGCATGCCCACGGCCTGGCCGCCGATGAAGACGAGCACGAGCGACCAGAACGGCAGCCAGAAGTAGGTCACGGCGTCGCCGAAGAACGTCACCGACAACTCCGGCGTCATCCCGAACGAGTACGCTCCGCCGACCGGCAGGATGCCCATCTGCACGGCGACCACGAACAGCAGGATGATGGCCAACGCGAACGGTGGGACGCTGGAGAAGAACAGCGAGCCGACGAAGGCGCCGCGATCGACCCAGCCGCCCTTGAACGCGGCCAGCGCCCCCAGCATGTTGCCGACGACCCAGCCGACGATGATGGCCGGCAGCTGGATGGCGATGCTCCACGGGAGCGCCTGCCCGATCAGGTGGCTCACCGACGCCGGGTACTGCCCGAACGAGGTGCCGAAGTCGCCGTGCAACAGATTCCCGATGTAGATCAGGAACTGCTGCCATAACGGTTTGTCGAGCCCGAATTCCTGCATGAAGTGCTCGTGGATCTGCTCAAGCTGCTCACCGCCCGTGCCCCCACCCGCGGCAATCTGGCCGACGATGGCGTCGACCGGATTGCCGGGGATGAGGCGGGGAAGCAGGAAGTTCAGCATCAAGGCCACCACGAGGACCACGAGGGTCCAGGCCAGCTTTCGACCGATGTATTTCGCGAGCACCATGATGTGCGTCTTCGCTCCTCATGCCAGGTCGACCGTACGGGGCCTACGACCCCACCCTCTTGATCTTGAACAGCCATTGAATGCCGGCGCCCTGCCACATCGGCGGAGCGTACGGGTTTTCCGCGGTGGGGAAGTTCGTCCAGTTGCTGGCGTTGAACTCGTAGAACTCGAGCGGGCGGTACATCAACGGCACCACGGGGATGTTCTCGCGGTAGATCGTGTCGAGCTTGGTGTACGCCGCCTTGGCGTCGGTGTCGCTTGTGGCTCCCGCGGCGGTGTCCAGCAGAGCCGGGACGTCGGGGTTGCTGAACCGGTTGTAGTTCCAGAACGCGGTCTTGCCCGCGGCGGGCACGCCACGGTTGTCCATGGCGTCCCGGAACCGGATCCAGGGGCTGGCCGGATTGACGCCGGTGTAGGAGTACATCGCGAGATCGAAGTTGCCATTCTGAAGCGCGGAGAACATGGTGGGGAACTGCGGGAACACGGTGGTGATCCCGATGCCGACCTCCTTGGCCGACTTGGCGACGATCTCACAAGCGGTGTTCCAGTCGGTCCAGCCGGTCGGCGTGACCAACTTCCAGCCGCCCAGCTTGGTCCCGTCCGGCAGCACGTAGATGCCGTCCGATCCCTTCTTGGCCTGCAGTTCGTTCTCGAGGATGTCGATCGCCTTGGCCTTGTCATACTTCCAGCCTTCGGCTGCGACGGCGGCGGGGTCGTAGAACTTGGACTCGTATCCCGACGGCACGATGAGGCTCGCGTTGGCCGGATCCGAGTAGTCCGACATCGCGGTGGTGGCGATGTTGGGGTAGTTGATCGCGTAGGCGATCGCCCGGCGGACCTTGACGTTGTTCAAGCCCTTCTTGTTCAGGTTGAAGATGAGCAGCGGCAGGTTCCCCGGCAGGTGGTACGGCTTCTTCTTCATCCAGGTGCTGACCGGCTTGCCGGCCTGCCACATCTTCCAGATCTGGGCGGTGAACTGCTGACTCGCGTCGATCTCGCCGCTCTCCAGCTTGAGGTCGCCGTCGCTGTTGCTCTTGAAGATCGGGTGGTTGATGGTGGTCATCGGCGGGGTTCCGAAAACCGCCTTGCCCCAGTAGCTGTCATTGCGCTTCAAGTTGACCTGGGTCTGGTCGTACCTGTCGAGCAGGAAGGGCCCCGAGCCGATCGGCTTCAAATTGGCCTCTGCCGTGACCTTGTCCGCAGAGAACTTGCTGAAGACCGCCTTCGGCACGATGAGCGTCGCACACAGGAAGTTCTTCACGAAGCCCGGGTTGAACGGCTTGGTTTTCAGCTTGAACTCGACGGTGCGCGGATCCGTCGCCGTGACCGAGTCGATGTACTGCCACACCGTGGAGTAATTGACGGAGGCGGTCTTGCCGAGCTCGAACGTGAAGACGACGTCGTCGGCGGTCAGGTCGGATCCGTCGGACCACTTGGTGCCGTCCTGCAGCGCGAGTTTCATGGTGCGCTGGTCGGGTTGCTCCAGCCCCTTCGCCAGACCCGGGTGGAGCGAGCCGTCGATCAGGTTGAAGCGCAGCAGGCTCTCGTAGATCAGCTGGCTCTGGCCCTGGGCCGTCGGCCAGTCCGGGGATGCGGCGAGCGGGTTGAAGCTCTTGGGGGGTCCCCACTGGAAGCCGGCCACGAACATCGTCTCCCCGGACGCGCCCGCGCGCCCCTTGCCGGCGCTGCCGCCTTTGTTTCCGGTCTCCGCCGTTCCACAGGCTGACGCGCCGACCCCGAGAACGGCGCCGGTGACGGCCAGGCCACCCAACGTGAGGAAGCTTCGCCGGCTGGCCAGCCATGTTGTTCCCTCATCAACCGGGGAATCGGCCCCGGAGGTATCGATCAGGTGATGATCATTGTTCATCTCTTCCCCTAGATTTATTGATGCCGGAACTGAGGGGGTACAGGCGGCCGGTGTCCACCAACTGGGACGCAGTGGCCATTGCTTGTACCGGAGTGGGCGATGGGGGCATTGCCCGCGAAGGAGGAAGCCGCGGGGACAGTCGAGACCTCCTGGCTGCCTGCTGACCGGCGCCCTCGCTCCGAGAATGCGCTGAGACCAAAATCACACTGAACAAAGTCGGCGTCAAGAGATCGCCATATCCACCTGGTGGCGGGGTGTCGCGTCTCGAAGCCCGTCTCCGATCAGCCGTATCGAAAGTCGTCGAGGCTGCAGTGACTAGGATCGAGTTGTGACGACGGCTTCGCCGCAGTCCGGACCGGACATCTTGACGGTGGGTCCTGATCAAGCTGACCGACTATCGCGAAGAAGCATGTTTGCGCTGCTCGTGGCCGTCATGGCGGTGATCGCCGGACTTGTGCTCTGGCACCTGCAGCCCGTGCCGGCGCCGGTGTTCACACTCCCTGATCTGCAAGGGGTGTACGCCGGGATGGTGCGCTCCGACGGGACCAACGACGCCTCGGTGATCGACCGTCATCACAGCTCCGAAGAGTCCGGATACATCGTGCCGAAAGCTTGCGAGCCGTTGTTCGAGGCGACCGTATTGAACCGGGTCCCGCACGAAGCGCTCGACGGTGTCGGCACCTTCTGGGCCATCGATCGGTCGGCCGTGTCCCTGTTCAGCTACCGGTTCCGGGACATCGCGAGCGCGGACCGCGAGTACGCGCGGCTGACCAGGGCCTTCGACAACTGCCGAGACGTGCGCGTCGAGGTGCACGCGCAGCCGGCCGGCACGGGCCTGCTCAGCGGCATGCGGCAAGATCGCGCCAAAGAGGTGCCGGCACAGCTCGGCTATGCCCTGACGACCGGCGACGGCACCGAACTCGCCGTTCACGTGCTCGCGTTCAGCAACACCGTCAGTTGGCAGTTTCGCTACGAGCCGGTGTCCGGAGCCTATACACCACTCGCAGCCCGCAGGGTGATGGACTCGTTGGCGGATCAGATGCGCGCCGTCCAGGACCTGCATCGATAGTCGGTCCGGCGCTCGTTGATCTGACAGGGGTGACGCGGGCGGGCGTGCCGCTGTTGGCGTGCCGGGGCCTCGAGCGCCTGCACCGCCCGGCTGTCGGCGCGTTCAGATGTGCCTGCATGGCGATCACCTCGGCGCCCTCGGCCGCCTGATAGCGCCACCCGCCGCTACCACGGCCTGAGGGTCACCGTCACGATGGGCCGCCCCGAGCCCGTGCGGTCTGAGTCCACCCCATCCCGGGAATCTCCCGGGCCCGCGACGCCGAGCACGCCCTGATCGTCATCGACGCGAACCGGCGGCGACGCCCCCGCTGCTGCTCGGCATCGGCGAGGTACACCCGGCCTTCTCGATGCACGCGGAATCCCTGATCGACGAGTGGGTTGAGCAGTGCCTCACCACGCTGCTCACCGAGTTCGGGCAAGCGCTGACCGGCGCACTGAGCCGGCTCGGCTACGACTCCTAGGCCAGTCCGCCGGTGTGGGGCGACGAGGGTCGGCGCCGCAGAGCGCCTACCGAGCCATGACCTATGTGATGGATAGCGCGGCTGGGCTCGATGGCCACGGGCAATGTCTGGGCGTTTATGCACGTCACCGAGGGGTCTCGGTTGCTGTGGCGAGGGTCCCGCGCCGGCGGTGGCCGCGTCCTCGCTGGCGCCGGATATCGCGCTGGGCTACGACTCGAGCAGCGTCGATGGCCAGACGGCAACGACACGGCCGCAGCCGACGCAGTCCTCGGCGCGGGCGCCGCCGACTGGGCCAGCCTGTCTGCGTCCCCACCCGCCCGACGATGCGCCTGCGCCGGGTACTGGGCACTGGAGGTACGGGCGATCGTCGAGCCGCCGAGCGACACCTGACGTGACGGGTGGCACGATCCCGGGATTCGCGCAGCGGCTCGCGTACGTACCGTCAAGGCTCGCCGCCACTCCGGCGGCGCTAGAGCTGATAGGGGTACGGCGCGATGCGACGCAACCTGCGACGGTACACCGTGGTAGCCGCGGCGGCGCTGGCGCTGGCCGGCTGTACGGCCGGGAAGTCAGCCGCGACGGCCGCCGCCCCCAGCCCTGGGGCGAGCGGCGCCACCGCCGGCATCGCCGCGAACGGCGCTCCGGTCAGCGCATCGCCCGCCGCAGGCGGGTCGGTCCGCTCGTCGGCGCCGTCGACCAACGCGTCCCCGCCGCTGCAGTGCACCACCGCTCAGCTGGCCATGAGCATCCCCGAGTCCACGAGCGCCAAGTTCCAGGAGGCCGGAAACCTCCTGCTGACCAACCGCGGTACCGCGCCCTGCACCCTGTCCGGTTACCCGACGCTGCAGCTGGGCGGCCCGTCGGGTCCGCTGCCCACCACGGTCTCCGCGCAGGCCGGCGCGGTCACCACGGTGAACGTGCCGCCGGGCCAGTCGGCGTCGTCCATGCTGATCTGGAACAAGTACGAAGACCAGGGCAACACCTGCCCGCCGTACCCGACGTCGGTCACCGTGACGCCGCCCGGGCAGGACGCCGGCAAGACCATCCCGTGGGTACCGAACATCGCCGGGTCGGTCTGCGGCGGCCTGATCCGGGTGTACCCGATCGTCGCGGGAGTCTGACCGCCGGCTCAGGAGTCGACGATCTCGCCCTCGATCGTGGTGCTGTCGTCCGGCGGTTGCGGCGGCCCGCGGCGTCCCCAGACCCGGCGCGGCCCGAACAGGTCGCCGGCCACAGCCGACGGCGGCCAGGAGCGCCAGCACCAAGATCGATGAGACCTCCCATCGGAACAGTCACACGTATATGACATCCGAAGCACGAACCTCGGACGAGACAGGGAGTCCGGGTACGGGCCGGTTGGTCGAGTTAGGTCGAAGCCGGCTGCCGGTCAATTGCCGAGGCGTTTATCAGATCGAGATCTGCCTGCGACTGGGCCTGTATGCGTGCGGCTTGTCGTTCCCGAACGACTCCGGTGGAAGGCTGGCGAGCCGACCAGCTTCGGCAAGAGCGGTAGTGATCAGATCTGCCGCAGGTACGACACAGTTGACGAACCCGGCGGCGAGCGCCTCCGGCGGCGAGTACATCCGGGCACCGGCAGTCGCCTCGCCATAAGCATCCGGGGCCAACCTGTCGCGGGCGAGCATAAGCAGCAGGCCAGGCAGCGGAAGTCCGATGGCGGCCTCGTTGAAGCCGATCGTAAACTCGCCTGCGGCGGCCAGACGGACATCACCGGCGAGAAGGAGTGCCGCTCCGGCGGCAACCGCGTTGCCGGTGCACGCCACGACGAGGGGGATCGGCGACGTGAGGTAGCGGATCAGCATGTTCCACCCGGTTCGTAACAGGTCCTGCCGGGCCGGTCCGCCGATCACCAGGGTGTCGAGATCGAATCCGGCCGAGAACTGCCCGGCGCGGCCTGCCAGCACGACTGCCATGACCTTCTCGTCGGAGGGGACGCACTCATGAGCTTCCGCCAGTAACTTCGCCGCATGCCGCGAAATGGCGTTGACCTTGCCATCGTCGAAGGTGATCACGGCCACCCTATCGACCAGGTCGACGGTGACCTGCGGTCGCGGCGGCCGACTGAAGTGACTCAAGCGTCGTGACCGGACGATGACCCGACGCACCGGTACAGGCAGGCGCTGCCAACGAGTGATCACCTGTCGAGCGTCCGCTGAGAGTCTCTCGCTCATCGGCCCACCTCGCTCGCGTCTCCGCTGGTGGATACGACACCTAATCCTCGGCCGGATGGCTCAACGGCTTCCAGAGGCCAACGTCCTCAACTCGGCATTATGCAGGTGATCCTTGGCAGGCGGCGCGAGGGAAGCCCCGAGCCCGGCGGGCCCAGGGCTTCCACATCAGCACGGTGTGTCAGTGACCGCATCCACCTGACGGCGGTGGCGGAGGCTGGTGGCCGGCACATCCGCTGTTGCTGCCTGGGCCACCGCCTGCGTCTGCGTAGGCTGGCGCGCTGACGCCGCCGATGAGCAGGGCGACGGCTGCGATAACGGCTGCGATTCTGCGTTTCATGGCACTCCTTTAGAGGACTCTGCTGCTAGTGGCAGCTGGCCGGGCGGTCGTCAGGGTTGCCTGTGCATTGACCGCTCTGCCCCGCGCCGTTGCCGCCGTTGGTGGGCGGCGGCGCATTTGCCAGGGCCGGCCCGGCGACGAGCACGGCGCCGAACAGGCCCGCCACAATCGCGGCTGCGATACGCTTCATTTACTTCACCTCCCTCCGCCTCATGCCATTTCCTTCGACCTTAACGCCGACTCCACTCGCTCCTGCTCGGACGCTTCCGTCCGGCTCTATCTTTGGACGGGGAGCCGTATTGCGTTCATAAGTACGTGACTTGTCGCAAAAAGGCCTGGGGCGGCCGTTGAAGGATGACACGCCGCCGGAAGGAGATTCGAACCCAGGAGGGTCGGCAAGGCGAACGAAAAGGAGAAAAAGTCCCCCTCGTGCGATTACTCCCCGGTCGCAAACGACCTTGATCCGTTAGCGCAGACCTAAGCCCCGCAGCAAATCCCTTCCCCCCAGAAGATATTAGGCCTGCACCACACGTTATATGCTCTAGGGCAGGCGCTGCGCAAGACCCTTGTACTTGGTCATCTTCTCGACAGTAGACCAACAAAATTCGTTAAGATAGATGCAATTAAGATTGTTTGATGTAAGCGTCTGCATCGCGTACTCGGTCACCGTGTCCACCGGCCGACGGTACGCCTGACTCGGAGCTGGGTGGACAGACCGCGCGGCGAACCACCGCGCTGTAATTCACCAGGTCGAGCCGCACTTCGCGCCTTGATTCACGCTGCCTCCGGAGCTGTCCAATTGGGCGGAAATGACACTGCCCAAGGAGCGTTGACCCAGGCTGCGGCACTATGGCGCGGCTCGGCATTGTCACGCAAACGACAGGCGCCTGCGCTGTTCGACCGTTGGGCGCGGGCGGACAATCAGCGGGCAGACGTTCCCAGCATGGCTGCGTGCACGGCCGCGTCCACAGGACTAGGTGGGACCACAACGCGAAATATCGGGTTCCGGCCAGAAAGGGAGGACTGTCATGCACCTACGGTTGCGGTCGATGACAATGTTGCGAGGCGCCCAGGCTGTCGGGCTGTCGGGGCTGATCACATGCGGCATCCTTCTCGCCGCGGCGCAACCTGCTGCGGCCCAGCTCGTCGATCACTCTCACGCGCACAACGTGTTTACCATCCCCGACGACGAGGTCTGTGGCCTGTCAGTCACCACCACGGTCGATGTCGTAGCCAACGAGCAGGAACGGATAGCCACGAGCGGATTTCCGCTATTCAAGTCCACCGGCAGCGGCACGGTGACCTTCACCAACCCCGAGACCGGGAAATCAGTCGTGAACCGCTTCGCCGGATCCACGATGGATCTCACCGTGACCGACAACGGGGACAGCACGATTACCCTGCGCACCGCTGTCACCGGGCTCCCCGAACAGATCAGGTTGCCTGACGGGACCGTGGCGATCAGGGACGCCGGCCGAGTCGTGTTCGTCACCGTGCTTGACTACAACGGCACCCCGACCGACACCAGCGACGACGAATTCGTCTCCCAGGAGATCGAGTCGATCTCCGGACCGCACCCCGACCTCGAAAGCGACTTCGAGCTTTACTGCGCCACGCTGGTTCCGGCCCTAACCTGAGTGCACGAAACGTCCCTTGCCCGCAAAATGGGACCGGGTGACGGCGCGGTCGGTGGAGCCTGCGTCAGGCGACTGACCGCAGGGTTGGCGGGAAGCGGGCGGCTCGCCACCGCGTGCTGGTTGGCGAATCTGGTGCAAGCTGGGGACGGCGACCCGCTGGACCAGGTGACGCGGAGGCGGGCCCCGGGGAGTGCCCTCGTTGCGCGACCGTGTCGTTGTCGAGCCGTAGTCCTGGTAGGGGCGTACTTGCCGTACGGCCGGCGGCGGGAGTATGTGGCGGTGAGGTGCCACGGAGGATGTCGGCGCAGTGGGGAGCCGTGCATCCTGCCGCGTCGTCATGCGTCAGGAATCCGTCGGGTAATACCCCCGGGGGTAGACTGGATCCCGAGCGCGGTGATGATGGGAGACGGCGATGCAGGTGGATGAGGGCGCGACGGGTGATGTGATCAAGCGTTTGCGCCGTGCCGAAGGGCAGATCCGGGGTGTTATCGGGATGCTCGAAGAGGGCCGCGACTGCGCCGACGTGGTCACACAGTTGGCCGCCGTATCCCGGGCGCTCGACCGGGCCGGTTTCAAAATCATCGCGAGTGGTCTGCAGCAGTGCATCACTGCCGGCGAGGACGGGGAGGACCAGGCGGTGAACCTGGAGCGGATGGAGAAACTCTTTCTGTCCCTCGCCTGACTCCTGCAGGCAGCTGAAAGGTCGGCCGGGCGCTCGCGTCCGGCCGGCCTTCACAGTTCCGGGCGTTCCACCGTCCCGGTCGGCCCACACGGTCAGGACTTCTGTCTCTACGGCGACCTCCGCCACCTGCATACCGTGGGGGGTATAGAGGAGGTCGTGATGAAACGGCTACTGGTTCTGGGTGCCGGTACGGCGGGCACAATGGTGGTCAACAAGCTGCGCCGCCGTCTGGACAAGGCCGACTGGCAGATCGCGGTGGTCGATCAGACTGACCGGCATTTCTACCAGCCCGGTTTTCTGTTCGTCCCGTTCGGTGTCTACTCGCCCGACGAGATCGTCAAGCCGCGGCAGCGGTTCATCCCGGACGGGGTGGACCTGGTCTATGGCGAAGTGGACCGGGTGGAGCCGGACGCCAACGAGGTGCTGCTCAGCGACGGGCGCCGGCTACCCTACGACTACCTGGTCATCGCCACCGGCGTGGAGCCGCGGCCGGACCAGACCCCGGGCATGCTGGATGGCGGGCAGTGGCGGGAGAGCATCTTCGACTTCTACACCTACGACGGTGCGGTCGCGCTCGCCAACGCCCTTGACCGGTTCGACGGCGGCCGGTTGGTGGTGCACATCGTGGATATGCCGATCAAGTGTCCGGTGGCGCCGCTGGAGTTCACGTTTCTCGCCGACGCGTACTTCCGGCAGCGCGGCATGCGCGACCGGGTGGAGCTCACCTACGCCACGCCGCTGCCCGGCGCGTTCACCAAGCTGATCGCCTCGAAGCACCTGGGCGCGATGCTGAACGAGCGCAAGATCGCCGTGGAGACCGACTTCCTGGTCGAGCGCATCGATGGCACGACCCTAGTCTCCTACGACGAGCGCGAGATCGACTTCGACCTGCTGGTGACCGTGCCGCTGAACATGGGCGCCGAGTACGTGGCCCGCTCGGGGCTGGGCAACGAGCTCAACCTGGTGGCGGTGGACAAACACACGCTGCTGTCGAAGGCGTACCCGAACATCTTCGCCCTCGGCGACGCCAGCGACATCCCCGCCTCCAAGGCCGGCTCCGTCGCGCACTTCTCGGTCGAGATCTTCGCGGACAACTTCCTCCAGCACGCGCGCGGCGAGCCGATGACCGGACGCTTCGACGGGCACGCCAACTGCTTCGTGGAGTCCGGCGACGGCAAGGGCCTGCTCATCGACTTCAACTACGACACCGAGCCGCTGCCCGGCAAGTACCCGATTCCCGGCATCGGCCCGTTCACCCTGCTCGAAGAGACCGAGATCAACCACTGGGGCAAGCTGGTGTTCCGCTGGATGTACTGGAACCTGCTGCTGCCCGGGCGGCCCATCCCGCTGCCGGCGCACATGTCGATGGCCGGCAAACACACCGAGGAGTGAAACCATGCCTGTCACCAGCATCGCCGGGCGCGAGGTCCACGTCGACGACGAAGGCTTTCTGACCGTCTACGACGAGTGGGACGACGTCCTCGCCAAGCAGCTCGCCGCGCAGATCGGCATCGACCTGACCGACGCGCACTGGAAGGCCATCCGGTTCCTGCGCGCCGACTACAAGACCCAGGGTGAGACCGCCACCATCAGGCGGGTCTCGACATTGGGCGAGATCCCGACCAAGGAGCTGTTCACCTTGTTCCCCAAGAAGCCGGCCAAGAAGATGGCCTACATCGCCGGCCTGCCCAAGCCACACGGCTGCGTGTGAGGGAGAAGCCATGACCACCCAGACCGTCCCGGCGATCGTGCCCAACTTCGACGACGACACGACGACCGGCCGCAAGCTCGCCATCATCTGCTCCAAGGGCAACCTCGACATGGCCTACCCGGGCCTGGTGCTCGCCAACGCCGCGCTCGGCGAAGGCGTGGAGACGCACTTGTTCTTCACGTTCTGGGGCTTCGACATGATCACAAAGTCCCGGATGCGTGACCTGAAGTTCACCCCGCTGGGACACACCGCCACCCACATGCCCCAGGGCCTCGGCGGCGTCCCCGGGATGACCGCCATGGCCACCCACATGATGAAAAAGCAGATCGCCGACGTCGGCGTACCAGAGGTGCCGGAATTTCTGGAGCAGATCGTCGCCTCCGGCGGGCACCTGTGGGCCTGCCGGATGTCCGCGGACATGATGCACCTCACCAAAGCCGACCTCTACGACGAGGTCGAGGGCATCATCAGCGCCGCCGACTTCATCGAAAAGACGGACGGCGCCCAACTGCTGTTCATCTGATCCGACGACCGGAGGAGGAGCCACCATGCAGGCAGCCGGGTCAGTGGGGACCGAGCGCGTCGACGTCGACTTCCTCGACGGCGAAGCCTACGACATCCGGGTGCGCGGCCACCGGGTACTCGTGGACCAGCCGGCCGACCTGGGCGGGGCCGACCGGGCCCCCACGCCGACGGAGCTGTTCGTCGGGTCCCTGGCCGCCTGTGTGGCGTTCTACGCCGGCCGGTACCTCACGCGCCACGGATTCGACCGGGATGGCTTGGAAGTGCACGCCGACTTCGACGTGGCCACCGACCGGCCGGCCCGGGTCGCCGCTATGCGTATCACGGTGCGGGTACCCGACGACTTTCCCGCCGAGCGCCGTGCGGCGCTGGCCGCCGTCGCCTCCCATTGCACCGTGCACAACACTCTGACCATCCAGCCGGACGTCACGGTCGCCGTCGAGTGAGTTGGCCCCACGGCCGAGTGGACGAATGGCGGGCGCGACAGCGGGTAGCGCACACGGGATCGATCCTTGTGCGTGAAGGAGACGCGATGGCGATCAGCGCCCCGTTGTTACACCACCGATGTCGGGATGCCGAGCGTCCGGCTGCCGGGCATCATCCTCGGGGTCGGGCGTTTCAGCGCTGGTCAGCGCGCCGAGGATGCGAACGGCGTGGCGTAGAAGACGAAGTGACCTTCGTGCTCGCAGAGCGTGAGGACGGCGCCCGGAATGGTGCGGCCGTAGTGCTCGCCGATGGGGCGACGGACGTTCCTGTCATTTGCGCCCTGCCACCCGAAGGTCGGCACGTCGATGCCTTCGACGCGGAAGCCCCAATGGTTGGTCACGGCCAGTGCGTCGGTCAGGACCGGGCCGGTGCCGGCTCGGCACATGGCCAGAGCGGCGTCGGCGATCGCCGCGGCGCGTCGGGCCTGGCGTCGAGGACCGCCCGGTCAGGCGCCGCAACGGAACGGTACATCTGCGTGATGAAACGGTCCGGGCCGCGGGCGATCGACCGGGTCATGCCCGCGACGGCGGGGCGGGCCAGCCACCCGGCGGTGCGCGCCAGCGCGAACATCAGCCGGGTCGGGGGCATCATCCGTTCGGTGGCGCGGGGCCGGTCGAGCGGCCCCATCGCTGACACCGGGCCCATGGCTCGGACCCGGCTACCGAGGGCGTGAGCCACGGCGAGCGCGTACGGGCCGCCGAAGGAGAAGCCGAGCACGGCGAACCGCTCGATGCCCAGAGCGTCGACGAGCGCGGCGATGTCGTCCAGCCAGTCCCGCAGGCGCCGCCCGGCGCGGAAGTCCGACCCGCCCACGCCGGGCCGGTCGACGGCGATGATCCGTGCCCCGGCACTGCTCGCGGCCTCGTCGTTGGGTGCGAAATCGAGGTGCGAGCCCGGCCGCAACGCGCGGCTTGCTCGGTTGCGGATTCTTGTCCCGGTCACGAACGCGATCGTCGGCATCGATCTGGCAGACAAGAAGCAGATGGTCGTGGTCACCGATCATGACTCGAAAGTGTTGGCACGTACGACATTCAGACGCCATGCAGGGGATCTGGGGACAGCCTCGGACTGGGCCGGCAAACAGGCTTCGTCGAAGGGTTCACCGGTGTCACGGTGGCGTGCGAGCCCGACTGGTCATCGCTGGCGGGTGCTGGGCCAGTTGGCCGCGGAGCGAGAGATGCCGTTCGGGTGTGTCCAGCCGATGCTGACGTCGTGGGCACGCCGCAGCGAGGACCTGACCTTCGACAAGACCGACGAGAAAGACGCCGTGATCATCGCCCGGCTGACGGCTCAGCTGCGCTGCTACCGGCCCGAACCGATCGATGAGACCCGGGGCCGGCTAGGGCATCTGGGCGCGCGTCGTGCACAGCTGCTCGTGGAAGCGGGCAGCCAGGTCCAGCAGATGCGGGCCCTGGTGGAGTGTGTCTGGCCCGCCGCGCTACAGACCGCGCGGCAGCCGTTCCGCTCCTCGACCTGGACCGCGGCGATCAGCGTCATGGTGCACCGTGATGGCGGGGACCTGGCCCGGACCCGCCGGCTGGGCCCGACACGGTGGGAGTCCGCGGTGCGCCGGGAGATCATCCGACGCGGGAATCAGAAGCCCTGTATGCGGATCGTGCTGCTGCTGTTCGCGGCACTGAGCGACCCGGCCGGTGTGATGACAGGTGCCAACGTCGAGCAACGCCGACGATCCAACGCCGCCGGCTGATGTTCGGTCGCGCAACCATGCCGAGGCATGCGACATCCGCGTGAGAAAGCCGCGATGACAAACCGTTGAGACACCGTGCCAAGCCTGCAGGCCCGAGACGACATGTCTCGGGCGTCTTCAGAAGGGACCCGCCATCAAGATCCGACATCCGCTCTTCGGCACAACCGCGCACTTGACCAACGACGTAGGCGGGACACGTTCCGTAGCGCTCGGTCGGCGGCATATCCGTAAACCTGATCATGGCGGAACTCGCTCGCGCGGTTACATGCCGCGAACGGGGTGAAGCCGGTTGCCGTGTTCACCTCAGTCCGAGGCATCCGGACTCTCGGCAGGGAGGATCCGGGGTCGGTGCCGGGTGGGAGGAAGGCGAGAGCGCTGGGGTCGCAGTCTTCGCCGTGGTCCTCACGCCAGCCGACGGCGCCGGTGACTACGTAGTCCAATCCGTCTGCTGATTCGAGCATGAGGACACGGTGGTTCCCTGCGGCTCCGGCCACCAACGGCGGGGCCACCGGCGGCGCGGGCAGCACAGTTTGCGAGCGCAACTGGCCGGTTGCCTGGTCCATCGCGAGGATCGCGCCGCTGCCCGGTGCCGCTGCGTCCCTGCCGGCGAGCGGCTCGACCTGGGGCAGCCAGAGCGCGCCGGCCGCTAGGACCGGCGGTGCGGCCAACCGCTCGACACTGCCCATTAGCGCCCGGCGCCCGACCGGCTGACCGGTGGCCGCGTCGACCGTGGCCAGGAACGGCTCATCCGGGTCACCGTCCTCTATCCCGAAGTAGCGCAGCTGGTTGGTCTCCAGCACCCGGCGCGCCTCGCTTCCTCGGTACCGATGGGAAACGCGAGATGCTCACCTTCATCGACGGAGAGGTGCCGGCCGACCCCGCAATGGCATGCGGCCCGCTGGCCGAAGCCACGGTTGAGGACGGATCCACTCGGCGAGCCTTGGCGACGGTGATCTTCAACCGGCTCGGTCGCGAAGGCAAAGGCCTTGCAGCACTACACCGTGTGATAAGTTTAAACAGTTTCGAACTTTAGGAGATTACCGTGGAGGAGGAGCGGCTGTTCGCCGACGAGGTGGGCATGGTGCTGTCCGGGATGGGCATGCCCGCCGCGTTCGGCAAGCTGATGGGCTGGCTGCTCATCTGCGACCCGCCGCAGCAGACCAGCACGCAGCTGGCCCGGTCGCTCGGGCTCTCGAAGGGCTCGGTGAGCACGGGCATGCGCGCGCTGGAACAGCTCGGGATGGTGCGGCGAGTGCCTGTGCGCGGGCGTGGCCATGCCTACGAGATGTTGCCCGACGCGCTCGTGCGCACGGTCGACGCACGCCGGCTTTACATGGTCATCCACGACGTGATGCAGAAGGGCATCGACGTACTCGGCGGCGACGAGAGCCTGCCGCGGGCGCAGCGGCTGCGGGTGACCCGCGACTTCTATGCCTTCGTGGCCGAGCGGGTCCCGCAACTGATTGACGAGTTCGCCAGAAAAGAAGGATTGTCTCAGCAGCGAAAGGACACGTGATGGCGGATACCCCGGCCATCCAGACCGAGGCGTTGGTCAAGCGCTACGGCCGCGGGGGCACCACAGCGTTGAAGGGCCTGGACCTCACCGTCTCGGCCGGCGAGGTCTTCGGGTACCTCGGCCCCAACGGGGCCGGCAAGAGCACCACGGTCCGCATCTTGCTGGATCTGATCCGGCCCACCTCGGGTAGCGTGCGCGTCCTCGGCGTCGATCCGCGCTCCGCCCACGAACTTCGCGCCAAAATCGGCTACCTGGCCGGTGATTTCGTTGCCAACGGCCGGCAGACCGGACGGGAGTTGCTCACCTACCTTGGCGACCTGCGCGGCGGCGTTCCCGCGCAACGCATCGAACAGCTCGCGTCCGCTTGGGACCTCGATCTGAACAAGCGGATCGGCAGCCTCTCCAAGGGAAACCGGCAGAAGCTCGGCGTCCTGCAGGCCTTCATGCACCGGCCGCCCCTGCTCATCCTCGACGAGCCGACCAGCGGGCTCGATCCGTTCCTGCAGCAGCAGTTCGTCTCGCTCGTGCGCGAAGCCGCCGACAACGGTCAGACGGTCTTCATGTCCTCGCACGTGATGAGCGAGGTGCAGCAGACCTGCGACCGCGTAGGCATCATCCGCTCAGGCTCCCTGGTCGCCGTCGAGCACATCGACGACCTGCGCAAGCGGGCGCTGCGCAAGATCGAGGTGCACTTCGACTCCGACGCGCCCACCCTTAACGCAGCCGGCACATCCGATGTGGTCGTCGACGGAAAGATGCTGCGCTGTAAGCTTTCCGGCGACGCTGACGCGCTGGTGAAGGCACTGGCCCGCTACCACGTGGTGGATCTGATCAGCGAGGAGCCCGAGCTCGAAGAGCTCTTCTTCACCTACTACCAGCACGAGGAGGCGTGATGCGCGTCTTCTGGAAGTCGATGCGGGACAACCGTCGCGCGTGGATCGGGTGGACTGCGGCGCTGACCGCGGTCGCGGCCATGTACGCCTCGTTCTACCCCAGCATCAACAACCCGGCGATGGCCGACGCCTTGAACTCGTTCCCGCAGTCGGTCAAAGAAGCGTTCCACATGGAGGACTACACCAAACCCGAGAACTACTTCGCGGTCAGCGTGTTCGGTCTGCTCGTGCCCGTCCTGGTCGCCGTCTTCGCCATCTCCGCTGGGGTCAAGGCCGTCGCCGGTGACGAGGAAGCGGGCACGCTGGATCTCGTCCAGGCCCAGCCCGTGAGCCGTGTTTCGCTCGCGCTGCAACGCTTTCTCGCCATCATCGTGGCTTTGGTCGCGATCGCGGCCGTCATGTGCCTCGTCGTCATCGCGTTGCGCGGCCCTGGCCAGTTCACAGCGCTCTCTCCCGGCCGCCTGTTCGCGATCTGCCTGCAGCTGGCGCTGTTCGGGCTGCTGTTCGCCGCGCTCGCCTACGGTGTCGGCGCGTGGACCGGACGCCGGGTCTACGCCATCGCGGTGGGCGCCGCCGTTGCGGTGTTGGGCTACCTCGGCGACTCCTTCTTTACGCAGATCGACAGCCTGGAATGGACGGAGAAGTTCTCTCCCTTCGACTGGTACCTGGGTGGAGAACCCTTGAAGCATGGCGTGCAATGGGGCCACGCCGGCCTCCTGCTCGGGCTCGCCGTTCTATTCGTCGCCGCAGGCACCTGGCGCTACAACCAACGCGACATCGCCGTGTGACTTGCGGCTCGCCTGCGTGGCGCGGGTGACGCCGTGACGCAGTCCTGATCAAGAGGGTTTCCGTCGAGGTCTGGGCCGCCGCCCAGCCCTCGACGACGGTCAGGGCATCGGGTGGGCGAGGAAGAAGTCCCAGCTGATGCCGGTGGGTTCGGCCCGGACGGGTCGCAGTAGAGGCGGCAGGAACAGCTATGGGGGGGCAGATCCGGATTCGGTGGGGTCCTGTTCAGGTTGCTTGTCGGCGTGCGAGCCACTCCCGATACTCGGTCTTGGCGATGACGGCGCCCTCCTTGGCGATCAGGC
>NZ_DASYTH010000352.1:0-1889 GCF_036002505.1 Actinophytocola sp.
GAACCTCGTCGCCTGATGGGGGTCGACCACGACGTGTCTCGCGGCCGCGTCGCCGTTCTCCAGCAGGCCCTCGCACACAAACAGTGCCGAGATGCCATAGCCAAGGCCGATCTCGATCGTCTGCGTTGCGCCTTCCCGCGATACCCACTCGCGCAGCGCTTCACCCTCGGCTGGGCTGGCGGCCACGGGAAACAGGCGATGTACCCTACCGTCGGAACGCGAAAGCACCGTGCCGTCACGCACCAGACGCTCGATCACGCGCCGCAGCTGTCGCAGCGCCGCGCCTTGATCCGTCGGCTTCGCGGGGCTCACCCGAGCAGGTTCACACGGGCTCGCCGTGCCCGGCCGGCCGATCCGCTACCTACACGGCCGAGTCAAGCCTGCGGCTGGGTGATGTTGACCATCCAAGGGATGCCGAACTGGTCCACGCACATGCCGAACTCATCGCCCCACATCTGCTTCTCCAAGGGCATCGTCACGGTGCCGCCGTCAGACAGCCTCTCCCAGTAGCCGCGCAGCTCATCGGCGTCGTCCCCACTGAGACTGATGGTGATGGTGTCGCCGGGGTTGCGCTGCATCCCAGCCGGGGTGTCGGCACCCATGAGCGTGAACCCGCTGCCGGTCTCGAGCATGCCGTGCATGATCTTGTCGGCGTCGGGTGAGTCCTGCGCCCCGAACTCACCGAAGGTGTTCAGGGTCAAGTTGCCGCCGAAGACCCCCTTGTAGAACTCCATGGCCTGCCGCGCGTTGCTGGTGAAGCTGATGTACGGGTTGAGTCGAGAGGCCATCAGACCCTCCTTGGCCGTGACGTGGTGAGCTCTGGCAGCCTAGCGCGGGCCAGCGACAACAGAAAGCGTGACGCGTCGACGCGGCGGTCGTGTACTAGGCTGGCTGCCGCCAGAGACGGCTCCGTGAGCTGCAGAAGGAGAGCGCCCTGTCAAAGCGCAACCTCGCCCAACCGCTGCCCCCCGTGGACCCGGAGCAGTTCTTCGGGGTCGACGTCCGCAGCGCCGTGATCACCGACGTGCGCGACTTCCCCGAAGCGCGCCGGCCCGCCTACCAGCTCCGGCTGGACCTCGGACCGCTCGGCGAGCGAGTCTCCAGCGCGCAGATCAGCACCTACTCCAAGGACGAGCTGCTCGGCGCCACGGTGGTGTGCGTGGTCAACTTCCCGCCCAAACGGGTGGCCGGGTTCACGTCCGAGGTGCTGGTGCTCGGCGTCTATGACCCCGACGGCAACGTCGTCTTGCTGCGCCCCGACCGGCCGGTCCCACCCGGCCACCAGGTGGGCTGAGGCGGCCATCCCTGCCATCCAGACAGTGAGCTTCGCCGCGGCCTGGCCGCGGCCTAGCGACCGTTCGCAGCGCCTCGATCGTCGCCGTGGGGACGACCCCACGAGCCCATCGCCGCGATCGGTCTGTCAACGGCGGCTGCTCGGCCGCGTGGCGGTGACGTTGGGTGGAGCTGCTGGCGTCCCTGCGCGGCTTGGTGACCTGGTGTGTTCAACAACCTTCGACGGAGCCTGAGCGGTCGGTATCTCAGCGCTGCCTGGGCGCTCTTGTTTGAGACACCGAGCCGCCCCGGGACGACGGGGGGTGAGGCGATCCGGGGAGGCAGCATGAAGACCGTCGACGACATCGAGCAACCGGCCCACGGGGCGAACGGTGGCGGTCCCAGAGGGCCGGCAGCCGCCGGGCGTTCGGGCAGCCCGCCGGCCGCCCACCATCCCGGTCTCCTGGGCCGGCTGTGGCGGAAGGCTTGGAACGGAGGGGTGGCCCGCGGCACCGCCGCCGTCTGGATGACGATGCTCATCGCCTTGCCCGTGGTGGTCGCGTTCCTGACCGTCTGGGGAGGCCCGGCCAGGGCGACCCGGCCCGATGATCTCAGCG
>NZ_DASYTH010000353.1:0-4426 GCF_036002505.1 Actinophytocola sp.
GGTTGGCCAGCAGCAGACCGGTGTCGAGGACCTGCTCGGCAACGGCGGTCATCATCGGGGACGCGCTCGCGTAGGGGTCTTCGCGGCCGAGCAGGTAGATGGTGCCGCCGCGGCGGACGACCTCCAGCAGGTTGGTGACCGGGCGGCCCGGGCCGGGCACGCAACGGCGGCGGGTCTCGTCCTGGAAGAACAGCGCCATCGCCTGCTGCATGGTGGTGATGGTGTTGCCGGCGGTCCGGTCGTCGCCGTACAGGGCTCGGTGGAGCAGGCCATTCCAGAACTTCGCGGCGTGCGGGTGCTGGGACAGGATCTCCTCGGGCTCGGTGGTGCCGGTGGGGTTGGCGACCCAGCCCAGGACGTCGTCGAGGTTGCGGCCGGTGAGCGCGGCGGCGTGGAAGTAGCACTTGAGGACCTTGGCCGACTCCTCGGCGTAGAACCGGGCGGCGTCGTCGCCGGAGCCTTCGGTCATCGCGCCCTTGACGGTGCCGGCGGCGAACGCCTTCGCGCGGCGCTCGGCGATCCGCGAGCTGACGCAGCCCTCGATCGGGTCCCACACGACCTCGTCGACGACGCCTTCGGCCAGGCCGAACGGGTCCAGGACGACACAGGGTCGGTCGTCGCGGGAGCGCTCGTTGAGGCTGAGCAGCAGGTCCTCTGGCTTGGTGAGGGTCACCAGTGCGGCTCCCGGGGCATCCAGCAGGGCCGGGGTGAGCACGTCGAGGGTCTTGCCGCTGCCCTGGGGCCCGATCACGCCGGCGGTGCGGTCGAAGGGGACCCACAGCTGGTTGCCGCGGGGCTCGTGCGCGTTCCCGAGCCGCCAGCCGACGTCTGTGGGGTTGAGTCGGGTCTTCTTCATCGCCAGGCCCTCCGCTGGGTCTTCTCGGTCTTCTCGGTGGAGTCGCTGTTGCGGACGGGGAGGAACTGCGGGGAGAGGCCGCGGCCCAGCTGGCTGCTGTCTGGTTCGGGCTCCCGGTGGACGACGGTCTGGGTGGTTGCGGACTGCCTGTTGCCGTACAGGTTGGTGCCGTACAGGTCGGGACGCACGACGCCGGCGACCTTCCGCAGCCGGGTGCGGCCCAGGAGGTGCTCGGCCTCCTCGCCGGTGGCCATGCCCAGAACCCGCCAGGGTCCCCAGACGCGCAGGGTGTGGAGGGTCAGCACGGCGTAGCCGAGGATGACGACGAGCGGTGGCGATGAGCGACCCGTGCAGGAGGCCGGGGCCGGCCAGGTGCCCGAGTTGGCGGGGGTGGGCGAGGCCGGCGGCGGAGTTGCCGCCGATCACCGCAAAGATGCTGGTGATGACGTTCTCGGAGGTCGGCCAGGTGAACCCTGCTCCGGCGAGCCAGTTGGCGACTCCTCGGCCGGCCTGGACGCCGATGATGAGCACCAGTAGGAGCATCAGGCCCCAGAGCGCGAAGGGCTCCCAGGTCCAGGGGTAGGGGTCGTGTCGCCGGGCGAGCTGCATCCGTTCACGCATAGCGGTGTGTCCTTTCGTCGCTCACCCACTGAAGGCATGCCAGGGGAGCCTCAGACCTCCTCAAGTAGCGGCAAGGGCACTGTTGAAACTCATGGCGCGCTGATCTGGTAGGTCAGCGGGCGGCGGTCTCCGGGCAGCCGTGCTGGTGTGGCGTTGAGCTCCTCGGCGAGGTGCTCAAGGGCGCGGGCGATCCGTGGGCTGTCTGGCCGGTCGAGGGTGACGGTGATCGCCGTGGTGGCGAACTGGACGTGGCCGCCTTGGTGGAGCAGGTTGCGCAGAATGGCGCGGTACTCGTTGGGGTCGGCCAGGTAGGCGTTGAGGTGTTCAGCGAGCCATGCCTCGGCGTTGAACGCGAGCAGCCGGAGCACCATTTGCAGGCCGCGGCGCTCGATGCGTGGGCGGGCTCGCTTCGCGTCGGGGTCCAGATCGGTAGCGAGCACCTTGGCCGGGATCGGGCGGAGCGCGGCCTTGGCTTCGGCCAGCGCGGTCCTGGCGGCCTCGATCTGTCTGTGCAGTCTGGGTAGCGCGGCGTTCATCTGCTTGGGCGTGCCCGGACCTGCCAGCATCTGCGGCAGCGCCCGTTCGGCTGCGGCCAGCTCTGCTTCGGCGGCGGCAACGGCTTTGCGGGCCACGACCCGGGCCGGGTTGGTCACCATCCTGGTGTCGGGGCCGATGTCCATCGCGTAGTCGGCGAGGGTATCGATGCCGTTGTGGGCGGCCGCGTACTTGAACATGTTCTCGATCCGCCAGCGGGCCCGCAGCCAGCACAACAACCCCGCGCCGGTCGCACCGGTGTCGGAGGTCAGCACCTGGAGCACCGGGTCGCCTGCTTCGAACAAGGTGAGCTGGCGGGCCTGGCCGTAGCCCTTGATCACGACGGTCTCATCGGCCAGCGTCACGGTGATGCGTTTGCCCTCACGCACCGTCCAGGACCGCCGCGGCGCCGCGGTCGTCTCGACCAGGGGTGCGCGTCGGTAGGTGACCCAGTCCGCGCCCGCGGCGCGACAGGCCCTGAATGCGGTCGGGTAGGCACCACCGCGGTCGAAACCCAACAAGACCGGGGCGTCGGGGCCGATCACCTGCCGTAGCTGGGTGAGCACCCCGGGCAGGGTGGAAACCAGCCCGGAGGGCTCCCCGGTGCCGAAGACCACCGCCCGGCCGCGGGCGTCGACCAGCAGCGTGTCGTCGCGGCCGGGCTGGGCGTGGCGACGTTTGGTGTTCCACCCCTTCCCGACCGGCCGGGCGCCGGAGTAGGCCACGAAGTGGTCATCGACGAAGTAGACCGGGTCATCGGCCGGGTCGACCGCGAGCATCCCGGTCGCGAACGCGCGCTGCAACCCCAACGGATCCGACCCATCGGCCAACGCGCCCAGCCGGGTCCGCAGCGTCGCCAGCTCCGGGACCACGACCAGTCCGACCGCCGGGCCGGCCTCGGACCGGCGTAGGTGCTTGGCGCCCTCCACGGTGTCGATACCGAGCGCGAAACCCAGCGTCGCGGTGGTCAGCACCGCCAGGTCGTCATAGCGGCGCGCCGGTCCACCGGTCAACGACGCGAAGATGCCCTCGGCGCCGACTCGATGCAGGTAGGCGTGCAGCAGCATCGCCCCGGCATAGCGACACCGGTAGGTGCCGGCAGTGATCCGCGCCGAACCGGTGAACCCGGCCGCCGGTGCCCCCACCGGCCCGGCCATCGGCTCGAGGTTGCCGGTGACCGCGTCGGCCTGGTCGTGCTCGGTCTGGTCGTGCTCGGCCACCGCGGGGCCGGACTCGGCGGACTCGGCGGGCTCGGGCACGTGCAGCTCGGCCGCATACGGCTCGGGCACAAGGGCATGCCCGGCGTCCGGGTCCGCCGAGCCCGGCCGCGGCACACCGGCCAATGCCCGCGCCACCGTCGTGGCGTGCACACCCAGGCGTGCCCCGATCGCCGCGTCGGTCTGTCCCTCCGCCCGCCAAGAACGCGCCCGGGACAGGTCCCCGGTCCGCAGCGCGCTCGGTCGCCCACGACGACGCATCAGCCCGGCCGAACCCTCCCGACGGGCCCGGGCCCGCAGCGTCGACACGTACTCCTCGGTGATCCCCAGCACCTCGGCGACTCGGCGACCGGTGAAACCCATCTCGGGCAGCGTGACCGCCGCGAGGTTGCGCAGACCCGCATCGTCCGCGGCGTAACTGAACAGCACCGTCGCACCAACAGCGACGACTACCTGTCCGTCGACCTCGCTGGAATGAAGATCTTGCGGCATCGGCATACCCGCCAGCATGGCCTGTACCGCGGTCCCGATCGTCACACCAGGGACGCTACCAAAGTTTCAACACATTTCGCACGAACACGCCGGACACAAACACGCAGGTCACAGCCCGATCGCGACACCTACTTCAGGAGGTCTGAGGCTCGGTGCTGTCGACATCACCGGAGGCTTCAGCAACCCGATCAGCGGCCGGCTGAGTCTCGCCCAGGCCACCATCCCCACCCAGTCGGGTATGGGCCGCTCGGGCATCACCGGGTTCCGCAGCTCGATGCCGAAGGTCCTCTCCCACCAGCCCGACTTCGTCACCCTCAACGACCAGGCCGCCCGGTCGCTGCCCCAGATCGAGGCCGCGGCACCCGGGTACAGCGCCTACCGCGACAACTCCCCGGCCACCGGGGCCGGCGCCGACCAGGCGCGCGGCACCGTGGTGCTCTACAAGGACGGGTGGCAGCTGCTCGACGGCGGCCGCATCCAGATCGTCGACGACGACCACACCGTCTACAACGGCCACCCGGTCGTGGGGGACAGGTACGCCACCTGGGCCCTGCTCAAGCGGTCTCGCGACGGCGCCATCGTCGCTGTCGTCTCGGTGCACCACACGACAAACCCGGCCAACCACGGGCCCGACAAGCCGGCCCGCCAGAAGCAGTACGGCAAGGCGCAGTACGGGCAGGCGCAATACGGGCAAGCACAGTACGGA